>CAKROW010000093.1 GCA_934373235.1 uncultured Blautia sp.
GAGATACGCTTCTCTTATCCAGCAAGTCTGTGATCCTCATTCCTTTTCCCTCCTATTTTCTGTCGGTTACCTGACGGTAAACCTTCTCGATCTCTTCTCTTGTCGCAAGATTTTCAGAAAAAGCACTTGCACTTCCTGCGGAGATCCCCATATGGAAAGCATGTTCATAATCTTTCTTTTCCATCCATCCGGCCATGAATCCGGCTACCATGGAATCTCCGGCTCCTACACCGTTTATCAGTTTTCCCTCTGGTGCAGGTTCCATAAATACCTCTCCGTTCCCGGCGATCAGCACCGCTCCCTCTCCTGCCATGGATATCAGTACATTTGCAGCGCCTTTTTCCTGAAGCTTCTTTCCGTAAGGAACTACATCCTCCCTGGTCTTAAGCTCCACACCGAAGATCTCGCCAAGCTCATGATTATTGGGTTTCACAAGGAAAGGATGGTATTTCAGCACATTCATAAGAAGATCCTTTGTTGCATCTACCACGATCATCACGCCTTTTCCGTCAAGCCTTGCCATGATCTTCTCGTACATGTCATCCGGCATGGAAGATGGAATACTTCCTGCAAGGAAAAGAACATCTCCCTCTCCCAGGCTGTCAAGTCTGTCCATAAGCTCCTGCACTTTGTCTGTGCTGATCTCCGGACCCATTCCGTTGATCTCGGTTCCGTCAATGGATTTCAGTTTCAGGTTGATCCTGGATACACCTTCGCTGATTTTGATAAAATCAGACTTCACACCCATTTCCTCAAGCCTGCGCACGATCTCATCACCTACAAAACCTGCTGTAAATCCAAGAGCTGTATTCTCAATCCCCAGATTCATAAGAACTGTGGAAACATTGATTCCCTTACCTCCCGGAAGCATCAGCTCTGAACTTGTTCTGTTTGTAAGGCCAAGCTTAAAGTCCTCCACTGCAACAATATAATCCAGTGACGGATTAAAAGTAACTGTGTAAATCATCTCTCTGCTCCTCCCGTATGTTGTCTGTCCTTCATTTGTTGACTACAGTATATCTTCAAATTCAGTCAAAGTCAACCAAACTACTTCACAAATTTTATGACCGATTTTGGTTTAGTTTGCACAAAAAAAGTGGATTTCTTTAGTTTTTCCAACGAAATCCACTTTTATTCCTGCATCATTAATCTTTTTTCACTGTTTCAGTCAAATTCAATCATCCTGTCATAGCTTTCCTTCAGTCTGCGGGTAACTTTATTTTCCGGAAAGATGTGGCTGCCAAGCTGTTTTACAGGCATGATCCCCATAAGGGAATTGGTCACAAAGCATTCCTGGTACCATCTAAGATCCTGAGGACTGATCAGCATTTCTTCCACATCTTCCGTCTCGCAAAGATATTCTCTGATGATTCCCGGGAGAAGGCCGCATTGTTTTTCCGGTGTGCAGATCACTCCATCTCTTACAAAGAAAATATTGCTTACTGTCCCCTCCGCGATCTGGCCTCTTGTATTGAGGAAAATACGCTCGTCCATACCTGCTGCCCCTGCATTTCTTTTTTCCAGGATACAGTCTCCGTAATTCATGGTCTTATGATACACCAGCGGAGAAGTCTCATTTCGTCTTACCTGGCTTATATCCATCACAAAACCTTTTTCGTAAGCCTCCCTGGTATAGTGGTTGGGACGCATGGAAAAAACCACATTTTCTTTTGTGAGCATAAGCTTCAGGGCACAGTGCTCCTGGGTTTTATATTCTTCTTCAGTATCCCGAGATTCCTTCTGCTCTTTTAGATATCCATATACCCTCTCCGGGCTGATCTCCCGGCTTTTTAATGTGCCAAGTCCCAGAAATGCTGCCGCACGCTCCAGTCTGTCCAGATGTTTCTCAAGAAGAACCGGCCTGCCTTTTTCCACTGCAATGGTCTCAAAAGCTCCAAGACCAAACTGAAAACACTCATCAAATTTAACATCCATGATCCAGCCCCCTTTTACTGTAATGCATCCAGGATCGCTTTTGCCTTCTGCATAGTTTCCTCATATTCAAACTCAAGGTCTGACTCTGCGGTGATCCCGCCGCCAACACCCAGATAATATTTTCCGTCTTTATGGAGGGCTGTACGGATCACTATATTAAAGTCGCAGTCTCCGTCCAGAGTCAGGTAACCGATGGAACCTGTGTAGAGATTCCGCTTTCCGTGTTCCAGCTCATCGATGATCTCCATGGCACGGTATTTGGGTGCTCCGGTGATGGAACCTCCGGGGAAAGTGGCTTCCAGAAGATCCATAACATTTTTTCCTTCATCAAGCTCTCCCTCAATATCAGACACCAGGTGAAAAACCGTGGCATATTCTTCCACTGTAAAAAGCTCTGTGACTTTTACACTGCCTGGTGTACATACCCGGTTCAGATCGTTCCGCTCCAGATCCACGATCATAAGAAGCTCACTTTTGTCCTTGCCGGAATCCTCAAGCTCCCGGCGCATCCTTGCATCCTCTTCCGGTGTGTCTCCACGCTTCCTGGTTCCTTTGATAGGCCGGGTGCTCACATGGCCTTTTTTCATTTTCAGGAAACGCTCCGGTGAAGCACATACGATCTGAAAATCCCCCAGATCCAGATATCCCCCAAAAGGTGACGGATTGTTTTTTCTCAGATCAAAGAACACATCCAGCGGCTGTTTTTCGCTTTCAATGGTAAGCTGCTGGGTCATATTTGCAATATAGATATCTCCCTCCACAATGTAGCGGATCATGCGGTCCACTGCCTGTTTGTATTCCTCTTTCTCAAAGTTGGGATGTATCCGGATCTGGTATTTCTGCTTTTCTGATGTTTCAGCTAACCGGCTTTCTTCCACAGAGCCCAGGATCCTAGTTTCCATCTCTTCAATAAGCGCTCTGCTTTCTCCTGTGATCCCGTTTGCCACAAGATATGTTCTTTTTTCTTTGCAGTCCTCAATAAGGAAACAGTCATAAAAAACCAGAACTGCCTCCGGAATTCCGGCTATGTCTTTTTCTCCGGAAGGGACTCCCTGAAGTTTCCTGCCGTAATCATAGGAAAAATATCCAATTGCACCGGACACCACAGGCAGTTCACTTTCATTCTCATCCTGATGGGTATTCAGATATCCTCTCATATAATCTTCAAATGTTTTATCTGTCTCAGGCTTTCCGTTAACTGTAAAACCTTCTCCATCCTTTACAAGCTTCAGATAAGGGCATCTTCCTATAATGGAATATCTGCCAAGCCTGTTTACAAGGGAAGAATCCAGGAATGTGCAGTCAGGTTCTTTTTCATAAATATGAAAAATCTCCACTGCCGGGATATATGGTTTCAGTTCTTTTATAATTCGCTGATCTTTGTACATTTTTTCTCCTCAGGCTGTCTTTTCTTCTGTAAGCTGGTTTTTCTTTTCCATCTGAAATTTTTCTGCGATCTCACAGAAATTTTCAAGAAGTTCATGTCCGTATTCTGTAAGGACTGCTTCCGGGTGAAACTGTACTCCGTACAGTGGCAGAGTTCTGTGGGAAATACCCATGACTGCTCCGTCCCCGGAAAGGGCATCTACCTGGTAATCTTCCGGAATACTGTCCTTTTCCACTACAAGAGAATGATATCTGGTCACTTTAAAATGCTCCGGCAGGCCTTTGAACACGCCGGTTCCCTGATTATGGATCTCTGTCACCTTTCCATGCATGGGACGGATACCCTTTTTTACAACTGCCCCTGCACAGTGGCCCAGAACCTGATGTCCCAGACAGACACCCAGAATGGGGATCTCTCCCTGAAAACGCTTTACAGTTTCCACGCAAAGCTCTGCATCCCAGGGTCTCTTGGGTCCCGGAGAAAGGATGATCCCTTCCGGATCCAGCTCTTCCAGCTCTTCTATGGAAATCTCATCACAACGTTTCACAAGTATCTCCCGGCCCAGCTCTTCAAAATATGCCTTTAAGTTATAGACAAATGAATCAAAATTATCGATCATTACATACATGGTTTTTCTTCCTCCTGTTACTTTCCGGAACGTGCAGATTGCAGGAATGATTTGTAAAGCAGACATTCACATTCCGCTCTGCTACCTGTTCATGAACGCTCCGGCACGCAAAAAAAAGGGATAACAACGGCATGTCAAAAAACATGCACAGTCGTTATCCCTTTGCGGTCCGTAATCTGTGTATTTATGAGATCATATTACCATAAAGCCTGACCTGCGTCAATTACTTCTCCTTGGTAGCCTCATACTGGTGGATGTCCTTCAGTACCTCGTTTACATCAAGGCCATGTACCATACACGCCTCCTCAAGAGACTCTCCGATAGAGGACGGGCATCCGATGCAGTGCATTCCCTCCTGCATAAGGATATATGCGATCTTCTGATCATATTCCAGCATTTCGCCCATTGTTGTTTCCTTTGTGATTTCCATGATCTATATTCTCCCTTCTGGATCTTCTACTTAACCGGAATTCCGGATCGCCGGCATTGTTCACAGTTATATTATAATTATAACGGGATATCTGCCAATTGCAAGCCCCAAATTTCTTTTACACCCATATTCTGCAGCAGGGCATTCACACCTTTGCCCGGGCTGCTTCCTGTTTTTTCCATTTACGGATCACATGGATATAATATGGGATCAACGGGATCAGAGCTGATATCCATGCAACCGGATCTGCCAGACAGACTCCTGAAAAGCTTGTTTTTCCTGCCACAAACATAACGATCGTACTTCTTGCCACCAGCTCAAAAATCCCCCCTACCATAGGAACAAGTCCGTAGCCAAGTCCCTGAAGGCCGTTCCTGTAAAGGAATATGCTTCCAAGAAATGGATATGCCCAGAATACAGTCCGGAAATAGGTGACAGAAACATTGATCACATCTGTCTGGTTTTTGTCAATAAACAGCCATGTCATATATTTTCCAAAGAAAAATACCACAAACATGGTGATAACGCTCCATCCCAGGATCATAAACTGGGTATAACGCATACCGGTTCTTACACGGTCCATCCGTCCTGCGCCCCGGTTCTGCCCCACATAGGTTGCAATGGTTGCGCCAAACGCAGCAAAAACCGTACCAATGATATTCTGCAGCTTTCCTGCTGCGGAAAATCCTGCCATATATGTGGATCCGTAAATATTTACCGCACCCTGGACAATAATGGTTCCGATGGCAGTAATGGAAAACTGCAGACCCATGGGGATTCCAAGTGCCAGAAGGTATCGGAAGCTTGTAATGGATATCTTAAAATCCTCTTTCTTCAGATGAAGGATCGGGAATTTTTTTACTATGTAAACAAAGCAGCATATAGCTGAAATCCCCTGGGCAATAACTGTGGCATAGGCACAGCCTTCCACACCCATTCCGCATTTCACGATCAGAAATACATCCAGGAATACGTTGATCACAGCGGAAATAATAAGGAAATACAAGGGAGATCTGGAGTCTCCCAGCGCTCTCAGAAACGCAGCCAGCGAATTATAAGCTGCTGTTACGATGAGACCTGCGTAGATGATTCCCATGTATCCTTTTACAGAACCGATCAGCTCATCCGGCGAATTCATCAGCCGCAGGATCGGTTCATTTAACGCCTCAAAACCTATGGTCATAACAATGGCAAAGGCTGCCGCCAGATAAATGGACATGGCAACATAGTGGCGCATTTTGTCATATTGTTTGGCTCCGAACCACTGTGATACCAGAATGGCAAAGCCACTGCTCAGTCCGTTGAGCCAGCCTGTTACGAAGAACATCAGTGATCCTGTGCTTCCAATGGCTGCCAGGGCATCTACTCCCAGAAACTGCCCTGCAACTATGGAATCCACAATATTATAAAACTGCTGAAAAATATTTCCCAGACACATAGGGATCATAAACCGGATGATCAGCTTCACCGGATTCCCTACGGTCATGTCATTGGTTGTATCTTTTGCCATAAGAAACCTGTCCCCCTTTTTTTCTTAACTGTTCTTTTATGCTTTTATGGCCCAGCGCATCTTGGTTGATCTGGCACGGCCGTTCTGTGCACATTCCTGTGCAGAAGGACGGATCACGTCTTTGGCATAGTCTGAGTAGATTCCCTCTTTATAGCCCTGCTTCAAAGCTTTCTTTACCAGTTTGTCCTCACCTGAGTGGAAAGTTAGGATCGCTGCTCTGCCACCTGGTTTCAGTGCTCCGGGAAGTTTTTCCATGAATTCATAGAGGACTTCAAATTCCCGGTTCACATCAATACGCAGAGCCTGGAACACTCTCTGGCACGTTTTTTTCACCATATCTTTCCGCTCTTTTTCCGGAAGGAAGGATAATGTTTTCTCAATAACTTCACGGAGTTTCGTAGTGGTATCTATACGGTTTCCTTTGCGGATCTCATCGGTGATGGATTTTGCGATCTCCTCACAGTAGGGCTCATCGGAATTTTCATCCAGCATACCTGCAAGCTCTTCCCTGGAGATGGTATCCAGTCTCTCTGCCGCGCTGATGCCGGCCTCCTGGTTCAGTCTTAAATCCAGAGGACCGTCTACCTTAAAGGAAAAACCTCTCTTGGGATTGTCGATCTGCATGGAGGATACACCCAGATCTGCCAGGATAAAATCAAATCCTCCCACTTCTTTTGCGATCTCATCAACAGTACAGAAATTCTGAAGCTTCACAGTCAGGATATCTTCTCCAAATCCCTGCTCTGCCAGACGTTTCCGGGTTTTGGCTGATTCCTCCGGATCCACATCCGTGGCATACATATGTCCCTGACCCTTCAGGCACTCCATCATTGCCTTTGTATGTCCTCCGTAACCAAGTGTGGCATCAAATCCGACCTGTCCGGGCCTGATCTCCAGAAAATCTATGATCTCCTTCACCATAATGGAAATATGCATTCCCGCCGGTGTATTGCCCTTGCTTATCACATGTTCAATGGTATCCTTATACTTCTCCGGCTGAAGCTCTTTATATTTCTCCTCGAATTTCTTCGGGTATTTTCCCTTGTAACGTACCCGTCTTTTATGCGGTGTCTGTGTGTCCTGGTTCATAACTCTCTCCCTGCTATGCTGTATTTATTATACTGTAAAATGTTCATAATACAGATTTCTACATTCTGATATATGATACCATGAATCCTTTTTTTCGTAAACTGCCGGAATCACCTCAGGCAGAAAATTCCCGGTTATCCGGCAGAAAATTTCTCTGTATAATACTTCTCCAGATACTTATAAAAATGATCTCTGTCTATATGATATTCCTCCGGGACGTCAAAGAGAAGTTTTTTCAGCATCTCATCCATAATACCTCTGGCTTTTTCCAGGCTCATCCCTGCGTTCAGATGTTTTCCCAGATATATATTGGAAATATAATCATAGATCGGGTAATATTTTTCCGGGTTCTCTGCTGTCTTTTCATCATAATAATCGTGGTACTGCTCATCCATCAGCATCAGGATCGTGGTTGCATAATTGTCATCCTGATTATATTCATCCAGTTGTTTTGCATAATATCCCAGGCTGTGATTCACATAATCATCCAGAGAATAGTTATCCATGCATTCGATCATTATTTTGTGGGCATTGCTCTGCATCTGATAGGCAATATCATTTTCCTCATAATCAAACAGGCTTACCGCAAACAGAGAATTGAGCGCCTCCCCATTGGGAATATCATAATAGTTCAGTCCTGCAAACTGGATATATACTTTGTTTCCGTCCTCGTCTGTATATTGGCTGTCCCGCAGGCAATGGCTCAGTTCATGGAAGATCACCTGGTAATCCCAGGTTCCTTCTTTATACTCTTTATCTTTCAGTACATAGATCTTGTTCTCTGATTTCACGTAGCATCCGCAGGAATAAATATCCCAGCTTATTTTCAAAAGCTCGTCTTCTGTACATTCCACAACTTCCAGGCTCTGAAGATTCTGATAAAAAGGGCGAAGTTCCACATCCGGATATTTTTCAAATACGGATTTACAGTATTTTTCCATAAGTGGTTTGAATTTATCCGGGATTTTCGGATTCTGCCCGATCACATTTTCAAAATCCTGAAGACTTTTTTTCTCAAAGGAAATCGCTTTTTCAATGTAATCCATATCATAAATATACAGCCGATGTGTCATATCCCTGTTATCAATATACGTATCCAGCTCAAAAGCTTCCTTTTCTTTTTCCGCAGAAATGCCTTCCTGCTCCGCTGCCGGTTCTTCTTTTGGATTTGTTTCAGCAAAATCTGTCCCGGAATTACCGGATGCATGAAATTCTTTTTCAAATTCTTTTGCTAGCTGCCTGGTTCTGATTACGGAAGGCACGATAAGCACTCCCGCAAGAACCCCAAAAACGATTCCTGCTATAATAAAAATTTTCTTTTTCATGTTTTCCCTTTATATTAATAAGATAGAATCCTGCAAGCAGGATTCTCCGCCTGCGGCAGGTTGCTTCAGCGACATAATTCCTCTCCGACGCAGTGCGATCCTGCCCGGAGGGCTTTTTTATGGCATTGGAACATTACGG
>CAKROW010000094.1 GCA_934373235.1 uncultured Blautia sp.
GGTATCCGGTCTGAAACAGTCCACAGATATAACCGATCACAAGGCAAACGATACGTTCCATAAGCTTATTCCTTTTCCCCGCGTTCGCGGATAATAAATTTCAGAGATGTGCCCGCAAATCCGAAGGCATCCCTGATCCGGTTCTCAAGATAACGTACATAGGAGAAATGCATCAGCTCCTTGTCATTTACAAAAATAACAAATGTAGGCGGTTTTACCGCAACTTCTGTCATATAGAAGATCTTAAGCCTTCTTCCCCTGTCAGACGGCGGCTGCTGCAGGGCGACTGCCTCTGTCAGGATCTCATTGAGCACACCTGTCTGGATACGGAGTGTCTGGTTCTCAATGACTGTATCAATGGATTCGAACAGTTTCGGGATCCTCTGTCCAGTTTTGGCTGAAATAAACACGATCTGTGCATACTGCATAAAGGACAGTACCTCACGGATACGCTCTGTATGGCGATAGATCGTCTTGTCATTTTTCTCAATGGAATCCCATTTATTTACGGCAATGACAATTCCCTTGCCGCGGTCATGTGCGATTCCCGCAATCTTTGCATCCTGTTCTGTTACGCCCTCGGAAGCATCGATCATGATAACCACAATATCCGCGCGCTCCACAGCCGTTACTGTACGGATCACGCTGTAACGTTCGATCTCCTCCTTAACCTTGCCTTTGCGGCGGAGTCCGGCAGTATCAATAAAGATGTAATCTTTCCCCTGCCATTTTACCTTTGTATCCACTGCATCACGGGTAGTACCCGCAACATTGGACACGATCACACGCTCCTCGCCGAGAAGCTTGTTGATAAGAGAAGATTTACCTACGTTCGGTTTGCCTACAATGGCGATCTTTGGAATATCATCCTCTTCCTGCGTGTCTCCGTCCTCAGGGAAATGTTTGATGACTTCATCCAGCATATCACCAAGACCCTGGCGGTTTGCCGCCGAAATAGGGATCGGTTCTCCGATTCCCAGATTGAAAAACTCATACACATCCATCATGTATTTCTGATGGCTGTCCACTTTGTTCACCACAAGGAGGACCGGTTTCTTGCTGCGGCGGAGCATATCAGCCACCTTCGCATCAGAATCCACAAGTCCCTGACGTACATCTGTGATAAAAATGATCACATCTGCTGTATCAATGGCGATCTGTGCCTGCTCTCTCATCCTGGAAAGAATAATATCGCTGCTTTCAGGCTCGATTCCGCCAGTATCGATCAGCGTAAAGCTTTTGTCAAGCCATGTAACATCTGCATAGATCCTGTCTCGTGTCACACCTGGTGTATCTTTTACTATGGAAATATTGTCGCCTGCCAGTACATTGAACAGGGTTGATTTTCCAACATTAGGCCTTCCCACTATGGCCACTACCGGTTTGCTCATATATCTGTCTCCTTCTTGTTTTCTTATTGGTCTCAGGGCTGATCACTGCACTGACCAGATCTGCCCCTCCTGTATCTACAATAACGATCTCTGTCTGAAGTGCTTCTGAAAGCTCATCCACAGTCATATCATCCAGGAATATCCTCTCATCCCCCTTAAGCATACTGCACGGGATAAGAAGCTTCTCCCCCAGATCCTGGCCGGAAAGCTGTTTCTTCAGATCCTGGCCTGTGATAAGGCCGGACACCGTGATCTTCTCCCCGAAAAATTCATTGCGGATCGTCCGTACATCCACCTGTATATTAGGAAATTTCTTCTGTATCTTTTCCATATATCTGCTGATGAACGGCGCCGCAAGCCTGCCTGTTGCAATGGTTTCCTTTATCCTGCGGTCATCTCCCTCAAGATCTTCAAGTGCCTCTGCCACTTCCGTCTCCAGAAGCCGCAGCATCCCCACACCGTTCTCAAGCTGAAGATATCCATCATACTCATCCTCATCCGGAAGTTCCCTCTCAGCAAGAATATACCACTCATCTGACGCATGAACAAAATGTATCCCGTACCTGTCCATCATTTTCTTCTGCCAGTGACCGATCTGGTCAAGCACCTTCCGGGCGTCCTCCCTGTCAAAAGGTTCCAGCGGATACAGTCCGTCCCTGAATTTCGTAAGTCCCACCGGCACCACAGAAACGCTCTGAAGTACAGGTGCATATTCACACAGCTTCTCAAGGCTGTATTCCAGTTCATCCCCGTCATTGACCCCCTTGCAGAGAACGATCTGCCCGTTCATGGTGATCCCCGCTTCATAAAGGGCATCCACCTTTTTAAGGGCATCTCCCGCAAAACGGTTATGGAGCATCCGGCACCTGAGCTCCGGATTCATAGCCTGAAAGGAAATATTGATAGGTCCCAGATGATAACGGATGATCCTGTCAATATCCCGCTGACGCATATTGGTAAGAGTCACATAGTTTCCCTGTAAAAAAGAAAGCCTGGAATCGTCATCTTTAAAATACAATGTCTCCCGCATGTCCGGCGGCATCTGATCAATAAAGCAGAAAATACACTTGTTGGAACAGGAACGGTAATCATCCATAAGACCGCCGTTCTCAAATTCAATGCCCAGATCTTCCTCATATTCTTTTTCTATTTCCAGTTCCCATTCCTCACCGTCAGCCTTCTCGATCACAAGAAGTACATACTCCTCATTCATAAGGTAACGGTAATCAAAAACATCCTCCACAGGCTGGCCGTTCACAGACACCAGACGGTCGCCCGGCTCCACGCCAAGCTCCATGGCAATGCTGTCAGAAAGGACTTTGGAAATCACATGCTTCTTTGTTTTCATTACATTCTCCCTTTTCTATCCCGTATATCATACCAACTTTGTTCATAAAAATCAACAGATTCCTTTTGCACACTCTTTTCCAACTTTCAGAAAACACCTTGACTGACACTTTCACAGATGATATAAATAGACTGTAAATTTATTTATGACATACACTAGGAGGAATATTATGCCAAACATAGAATTACTGGAGAAATCTATGCCTGTTGCCCCGATCCGTATCGCTGCGCTTGCCGGATGCCGCGATCTTGCCGAGGAGGTTGACAAAAAGCTGGTAAAATTCCGTAAAGAACTTGTTGCATCCAAGAAGTCCAGCATCATCCCTCAGGGCTATGCAGAGAAATCTTTTCTCGTAGACTGTGAATGTCCCCGTTTCGGAACCGGCGAGGGCAAAGGCTACATCCGCGAATCCGTCAGAGGTACTGACCTCTATCTTATGGTGGATGTGACCAACTACAGCCTTACCTATTCCGTATGCGGTCATGAGAACCATATGTCTCCTGACAACCATTATCAGGATCTTAAGCGTATCATCTCCGCTGCCACAGGAAAAGCCCACAGGATCAACGTTATCATGCCGTTCCTTTATGAGGGACGTCAGCACAGACGTACCAAGAGAGAATCCCTTGACTGCGCACTTGCACTTCGCGAGCTCAGTGAGATGGGTGTTTCCAATATCATCACTTTTGACGCCCACGATCCCCGTGTACAGAATGCCATCCCGTTAAAAGGATTTGATAACTTCTTCCCTACTTATCAGTTCCTGAAAGCACTTGTTAAAAATGTTCCGGATTTCAAGCTTGACAATGACCATCTTATGATCATCAGCCCGGACGAGGGCGCGATGTCCCGTGCAGTATATTTCTCCAATATCCTTGGAGTTGATATGGGTATGTTCTACAAACGCCGCGATTACTCCACCATCGTAAACGGCAAGAACCCTATTGTTGCCCATGAATTCCTTGGAGATTCCGTAGAAGGCAAGGACGTTGTCATCATCGACGATATGATCTCCTCCGGAGAGAGTATGCTTGATGTTGCACGTCAGCTTAAAGAGCGCAAGGCAGGACGTGTATTTGTCTGCACAACATACGGACTATTTACAGACGGCCTTGCAAAATTTGATGAATACTACGAAAAAGGCTGGCTTGACAAAGTTATCACAACCAACCTTAATTATCGTATTCCGGAGCTTCTTGATCGTCCGTACTATATTGAAGCAAATATGAGCAAATATCTTGCAAGCATCATCGATATCATCAACCATGATGTTTCTGTTGAGAAGGTTCGTTCCAGCAACGAAAAGATCATGAATCTGATGCAGCGAGTTAATAACAGGTAAGAAATGCTCCAAGGTTTCCCCGTTTTCCATGGGAAGCCCGGTGAGAGAAAAGGAATTGCGGATTACAGCAGGTGCAGATGCCCGGCATGTAAATCCGCTCTTCTTTTATCCCGGCTTCTTTCATGATCAGGCGGTTGGCTTCCCAGAGATCAAGCTGGTATTTTCCATCCGGTTTTTTGTAGAACAATCTGTCCCAGTATTCTTTTTCAAACCCTTCTTTGAAGTTTTCGATCACATCCCCGCTTACTTCGTAGCAGTCCTGGCAGATAGACGGGCCAATGGCGGCATAGAGCTCTGAAGGATCCGAGCCATAGGTATCCCGCATTTTTTCCACAGTCACTTTGCCTATTTTCCCTGCAGTTCCTCTCCAGCCGGAGTGGGATAATCCCACCGCATGATGAACAGGATCCACAAAATACAGCGGAACACAGTCTGCATAGAATGTCGCGAGTACAAGGCCTTTCACATCTGTGACCATTCCATCCACATCTGTATAGGGTCTTGGTTTCGTAATGCCGTTTCCCCTGTCCTCCTCTGTGATCACACGGACATTGGTGGTATGGGTCTGATCAGAAGTGACTATATCTTCCACGGAAAAGCCCATGGCTTCTGCCAGTCTTCTGTAATTTTCCCTGACAGAGGCTTCCTCGTCCCCTCTTGCAAAGCTTAAATTCATGGAAGAATACATTCCCCTGCTTACCCCTCCCAGACGGGTGGAAAATCCATGAGTGATCCCCGGCAGCTTTTCAAGCTGTGGATATGTAAGCCACACGACTCCGTTTTTTTCGTTTACATTCATTCGTTTTTTATTTTTGTACCATTTTATGTTCATCATATGCAAAACCTCTCATTCGCAGTAATCAAACGCATTTTGTATCCAGTGGATCTTATTCCCGTCAATCCCCACCACATCAAACCTGCAGGGAATATCCGTACTTTTATGATATTTCATAAGATAATATACAGCCACACGGCTGATCTTTTTCTGTTTGGCTCTCCCCACTGCCGAAAAAGAACTGCCGCTTCCCAGATCCTTCCGGTATTTCACCTCAACAAATATAAGATAAGCCCCGTCTGTAGCAATCAGATCGATCTCTCCGCTCCTGCAACGGAAATTATATCTCAGGATCCGAAGTCCTTTTTTCTCCAGAAACCCGGCTGCCAGCTTTTCGTATCCGCTTCCTGTCTCTCTGCTGTTTGCTGCCAGAAAAACTATTCCTTTCCTGTTTTTGTGTAGGTATCTTCTGTTATACAAAGTGTGTGATAAAGGTTTTTCTGTGTATGGGAGTAGGTCCCAGTTCCTTAAGTGCCTGAATATGGGCTGCGGAGCCGTAACCTTTGTTAGATGCAAAACCGTAACCCGGAAGATATCTGTCATACTCTTCCATCATTCTGTCCCTGGTGACCTTCGCCACAATACTGGCTGCTGCTATGGACACACTTTTTGCATCGCCCTTGATAATAGGTACCTGGGGAACTGTGATCTCCGGTATTGTAACCGCATCATTAAGAAGAAGCGCCGGAGTTACAGAAAGCTTTCCTACTGCTTCCCGCATTGCCTCATAGGTCGCCTGAAGAATATTGATCTGGTCAATGCGCTCCGGACCTGCCATCCCAATCCCTACAGACACTGCCCTCTCCATGATCACATCATAAAGTTCTTCTCTTTTGCGGGCTGTAAGCTGCTTGGAATCATTAAGCCATAAAATATCCGGATCTTTTGGCAGGATCACAGCACAGGCTACCACAGGGCCTGCCAAAGGCCCTCTGCCAACCTCATCAATGCCGCAGAGATAGCCAAGATGTTCATATTTATGCTCATATTCCTTCATTTTTTCGATGCGGAGCCGTTCTGTTTCAAGGTTTTTCTGTTTTTTCTGATACTGAAGGATCAGTTTCCTTACTCCGCTTCTCTCATCATTTTCGTAATACTGAAAAAGGGCGTCATATTCGCCCTCCTTCGCAGACGCAAACCGCGCCTTAACCTCTTTCATTGTCTCCATGGTTTACTCCTCTGACTTTGCCGGAAATTCCAGGGTGATCCTTCCAAGCTTTCCGGAGCGAAACTCATCAAGCAAAAGCAGGGATGCCTTGCTATAGTCAAGTTCCTCGCCCTTTTTGATACAGCCTCTTGCTTTTGCAATACCAGTCAGCACTTCCAGCGGGGTCAGCCCTTCGGAAAGTTCATAGCGTGACACAAGGACCTCCGGGTAATATTCCTGAAGATATCCGATCAGGTTAATAGCCAGTTCTTCCATATTCAGGATATCGTCCTTGATGGAGCCTATATATGCCAGACGGATTCCCACATTCTGATCCTCAAATTTGGGCCAGAGAATTCCCGGTGTATCCAGAAGCTCCACACTTTTGTTCAGACGGATCCACTGTTTACCTTTGGTAACTCCTGGTTTATTCCCTGTTTTTGCACAGGCTCTGCCTGCAAAAGTATTGATAAATGTGGATTTGCCCACATTGGGGATTCCGGCTACCATGGCTCTGACCGGGCGGTTTTTGATCCCTCGTTTGCGGTCTCTCTCTGTCTTTTCCTTACATGCCTCCGTGATAGCTGCAGAAACAGCCTTCATGGAACCCTTGTTTCTGGAATCAATGCTTACTGCATAGAATCCTTTTTTCTTAAAGTATTCCATCCATGCACGGTTCTGTCTCTCATCTGCCAGGTCTGCTTTATTTAAAAGTATCATCCTTGCCTTGTTTCTGCCAAGGTCATCAATATCCGGATTCCTGCTGGAAAGAGGTACACGGGCATCTACCAGCTCAATGATCAGATCAATGAGCCTGATATCTTCCTGCATCTGCCTCTTTGCTTTTGTCATATGTCCGGGATACCACTGTACGTTCATATACTCACCTCAGTTTTTCATAAATCCCATTTTGCTTCTGGGAGAAACTGTAAACCACAGTTTACCCACAATATAGTTCTTTTTTATATTTCCTATATCACTGTAACGGCTGTCCTCACTGTTGTTGCGGTTATCTCCCAGGACAAAATATTCTCCGCTTTCCAGGGAAATACTGGTTTCAGCCAGACCCGGGTTGGAAATATCCGGGTAGTCCCCTGCCTCCTCATACAGTTCACCGTTAATATAGATCTTCCCGTCCTTGATAAGAACACTCTCCCCCGGAAGTCCGATCACACGGCGGATATGAAGTGCCGCATCGTCTGTGACATTTGTCTTAAACACGATGATATCTCCTCTTTTAGGTGAGGAAACCTTGTACACAGCCTTATTGACAAAAAATTTCTCTCCTACAGCCAATGTGGGCTCCATAGCACTCTCCTGGATTGTCACTGTCTGAAAAAGGGAAATCGCCACCAGTACCGCAAAAACCACGGTTACTGCAATCTCAAATACCCAGCGTATCACATTCTGTGTCTTATTATCCTGAAGCTTCTCCCTTGCTCCGGAAACTGCCCTGTTTTCCTTCAGATCATCGATGATGATTTTCTTTTTTAATCCCATTATCATACCCCCGATCCGCTTCGCTATTTGGTTAAAAAAGAGGGACAATAGCAAATGTTATTGTCCCTGCAGCTTTAAAAAATATGAAATTATCTTACGCGCTCTTTAACCTTGGCAGCTTTACCTACGCGGTCTCTCAGGTAGTTCAGTTTAGCACGACGTACTTTACCCTGACGGATAACTTCAACCTTAACTACATGTGGGGAATGAAGCGGCCATGTCTTCTCAACACCAACACCATTGGAGCTCTTTCTTACTGTGAAAGTCTCTCTTGTGCTTCCGCCCTGTCTCTTAAGTACTGTTCCCTCGAATACCTGTACTCGCTCACGAGTTCCCTCTTTGATAAGTGCGTGTACTCTTACTGTGTCTCCAACGCGGAACTGCGGTACCTCAGCTTTAAGCTGAGCAGACTCGATGTTTTTAATAATTTCGTTCATGTCTTTCTCTCCTTAATATACTGGATGTTCTTAATACCCATATGGTAACAGAGGACCATCTTTTTTCACAACATGGATGATTATACTATACATAAGCTTTCATTGCAAGGATTTTTTTGAAAAGATCTCAGAGAAAAATCACCGGAAATTACCAGCACAGAAGCTCATGTCCTGTTTCCGTAACAAGAACCATGATCTCCCACTGTGCCGAAGGCAATCCGTCCTCTGTGCGTACAGTCCAGTCATCCTCTTCATCTGTGTAAATCTCGTCAGATCCCATATTTACCATTGGCTCAATGGTAAATATCATTCCCGGTACCATAAGAACTCCCGTGTTTTCTTTGGATGTGTAACTCACCCATGGATCTTCATGAAATTCAAGCCCTACTC
>CAKROW010000095.1 GCA_934373235.1 uncultured Blautia sp.
TTATCCTTTCTTCCGATGGCATTGGCAATGACAACATTCGCTCCAAGCGCTATTCCAACAAACAGATTGACGATCAGTGAAATAATCGAACTGTTTGCGCCAACTGCCGCTACTGCGATTGTTTTTCCGGCTCCGGTAAAGTTCCCGACGACCGCAATATCAGAAGCATTAAAAAGCTGCTCTAAAATGGCAGTTGCCGCCACTGGGAGTGCAAATAGCGGCAGTTTATTCCAGATGGAGCCATGTAACATATCCAATGGTTTTCGTTTTCTGTTTTTCATCATTTTTTTCAATCCTCTTATCTGTATTCTGTCAAAAAAAAGTATAATCTCCCCTGATAAAAATAACAAATACTTATATAGAATGATTTATCATAATTGACAGGAATAATAAGAAGGATTATCCTAAAACCGAGGTGATGATGATGGAATTACGAACATTACAATATTTTCTTGCCGTAACCAAAGAAGAGAATATCACAAGAGCCGCTGAGAGCCTGCATATCTCACAGCCTTATCTTTCAAAACAACTTATGGAGCTGGAAAATGAATTTGGAAAACAACTGCTTATTCGCGGAAAGCGTAAAATCACATTGACAGAAAATGGAATTATACTCAGAAAACGGGCAGAGGAAATCCTGTCATTAGTAGAAAAAACCGAATGTGATTTAAGCTCTAATAATCCGCAGATCAGTGGAGAAATTACGATTGGCGGCAATCCAACAATGACCGTATTAAATACAGCCGCACGTCTTCGCTCCCAATATCCGGATGTTCATTTTCAATTTTACAGCAGCGATGCGATTGATGTTCTGGAACGTCTGGAACATGGAAGTCTTGATTTTGCTGTATTTTTGGAACCGATTGATATTTCAGAATATGATTACATTTCTCTACCGGAATCATCCCGCTGGGGACTTTTAATGCCTTCTGACTGTGAGCTTGCAGAATGTGATTACATAGAGAAAAAAGACATTTTGAAAATACCTCTTATTTTTCATCGGAGAGCAGGTCTGCAACAGCTGATTTCTCATTGGGCTGATGCTGATGTCAAAGACTTTAATATTGCCGCCACATACAATGTAGTAAATGGCTCTCCAACAAAATTTATCAAAAGTGGATTAGGTTTTTATCTGACCACTGAAGATTTGCTTCCAACGGTGTTGGAACAGGATGTTTGTTTCCGACCTCTGAATCCACCCTTGGAAATTCATTACGCATTGATCAGGAAAAGAACTGCCTTTCAATCAAAGGCTGCTGAAATGTTTCTACAAGAATTTAAAGTAACTTAGAACAGTAGCACTGTATCATGGAAATACAATAGCTACAATCAACATTATCACACGTGGTTCATTTCTCATTGGAGGTATTGGCTCGAGGGTGTCAATATCCCAGATATCCTGACATAATGCCTGTCAGAGCTCCGCCAAGGACATCTGTGGGATAATGCACATATAGGTACAATCTTGATATCCCGATCAGACAGGCAAGAACCAGAACCGGCGTATGCAGTGTCTGCCAGTGCCATACAAAAACCACTTACTCCTTCTCTTAACATAATAAAAATCTCCTGTTTGTTGATATTGTCATTCTACTGAATAACTCTTAACAAACAGGAGGTAATTTTCTAAACAAATCCCCATATAGTTTCAAAAAGCTTTTCCTTTGAAAAAACAATATTCGGATTCATCGCCAGAAATTTCAGAAGTTCAAACTCCTTATTAGGGAATCTGATTTCCTGATCCCCCTTGTACACCTTCCAGCTATTGACCAGAATGCGCAGATCTCTGATGCATATTTCTTCCGGTTCTTCCGAAGGCACTGCGTTTTCAAATTTATCCTTCATACGGTCATACTGGCGGATGTTCGCTGTTACCCTGGCAACAATCTCTGCCGAGTCAAATGGTTTCGGAATATAATCGTCTGCTCCCATGTTTAGTTCTGCCTGCCTCTTAATGTCTATGCCCGTTTGCTCTTGCCTGAATCTCATCCAATGGTAACTTCATTGGGCATATATCCCGACAGGAAAGAGACTGCCCACAGCCGGAGAAAAAATGGATGCGATAAGCCGTAACCATCTCTGCCCGGTGATCATCCTGCTCATTCTGTTCTATTGATCTATATGCTTCTGTCATTGCCGCTGCACCACAAAAAGAACCACCTGCAAGAAAGTTTGGGCAGATTTCAAGGCAACAGCCACATTGCAGGCACTGCCCTGCTTTATATTGCAAATCATAATCCTGGTCATAAGTGTATTGCGTCTTTTCCTGTGTCCATACTTTCATATTACGCAATATTTCAAACATAGGGCTTCTATCAACCACAAGATCTTTCACCAGTAGAAATTTACTGAGTGGCTCCAGAAGTATCTTTCCTCGCTTTGCAACATCTTTCAAAAAAACACTGCACGCAAGACACGGAATTCCGTTGATTCTCATGGTACAGGCACCACATTTCTTTTCCATGCAGCCACACTCCCATGCAATGCGGTCAGTCTTCGCCTCATTTTGATTTATCTCTGACAGCCAGTCGGCAATAGTCAGATTTCCGTCCCCGTTATAAAAGAAAGTTTGCAAGCGATAATCTGCATTTGGCATAGACTGACGTTTCACCGTTATTTCAATCTTCATTTTCTTCACCTACGCTTTCAAATGTAATCTGAATTTCCATGTCACATTGTCTGGCTACCGTTTGTTTTTGATATTCGCAACGTTCTTCTGGAAAATCGCTGCGAGTATGTGCACCGCGGCTTTCTTTGCGACTATCAGCACTCAATAATAATGCCTGCCCCAACCGGCAACAATTATGCAGAGATTCATTCTCATAGGCAGACGCAGTTGGGTCATAGCTTTTTGATATCTTCTCACGTAAGTCAGTAAGTTCCGACAATGATTGCTCAATTGCTTCCCCATCCCGGACAATGCCCAGTCCATTCTGTAAAATATGACGCAATTTCAGCATACCATCCACATAGCTGCCATCTATCGTCTTCGTGACTGGATTCTCTTTCTGTCGTTTCACATCACCCGGTATATCAAAATCATCCGTCATAGCAGACTTTGCTGCTGTTTTACCACCATACAATGCCCCAAGCAGTGAATTTCCTCCTAATCTGTTTGCACCATGATACTGGCAGGCACATTCCCCTGCGGCATATAGTCCTTTATAAGATGTCCGATGGTAACGATCTATGCGGATACCTCCCATAAAATAATGAATACCCGGTATGACAGGAATCGGCTCTTTTGTTGGATCAATGGAAAGGAACTTACGGCAATCCTCCACAACACCTTTGAGTTTGTTCTGCTGAATAGACTGATCTAAATGGCTCATATCTAAAAAGATCTGCTGTCCCTGCTGTATCAATGCCCATTCCTCACGTGCAATCACATCACGCGGCATGAGATTGCCAAGTTCCGGATATTTTTCTTCCATAAAATAATATGGTTTTCCGTTGCACAGCGTGAACAGCCGTCCGCCCTCACCCCGCACAGCTTCTGTAATAAGCATGTTTTTCCCATGCAAACAAGCTGTTGTAGGATGATACTGTATAAACTCACCGTTTGCAATCGCCACACCAGCTGCAAACAAACTGGCCGTAACTGCACCTGTATTCCGGACAGAACCTGTGGCATTTCCGAACATCCCATTCAAACCACCTGATGCAACGATAACCTTTCCGTAAAAAACGGTTTCCTCTCCTGTGTTTACATGAGTCAGCACGCAGCCACAAATCTGATTTTCTTTCCTTAGTAATCTAAGAAACAGCCAGCCCGTCAGACGATGAACCAGTCCCTCAACCTCATATCTACGTATTTGATTGATCAGTGTGTGCATAAGCTGTTTTCCGGTATTGGATGCAGCATAATAGGTTCGCCTGACAGACTGACCGCCAAAAGCACGAACATCCGGTTTTCCATCACTATCCAAAGTGAATAACATTCCGTCTGCCCAAAGTTCCTCGATAATTTTCGGTGCGTTTTCCACAAGATCATGAACAGCGGCAGGATTGGCAAGATACCGTCCAGCCCGCAGTGTTTCCTCCTCATGAAGAGCCGGAGAATCTGTTTCAGACATAAATGCTGCATTGATGCCGCCTTCTGCCATCACAGACTGCGCCCTCTCCGATGGCATATCTGCCACCACAATTGATTTCACACCATTTTTGGCAAGTTCCAATGCTGCACTTAATCCTGCTGCTCCTGCTCCGATAATAATAATTTCTTCCATATATGTACTCCTATATCTGCCACTGAATGAAGTAGATTATGACGGCTGTTGCGAAAAACAACATCAGCAGCGACAGCACCATCATCCAGTCTATTGTCCTCTCTTTGAATTTAGTGACACCTTTTGCAATCAACATAGATTTCACACTCACTGCAAGGTGAATGAAAATAGAAATAAGCAGTAAAAGCTGTGCTGCCATTCGCCCCACGGTAAACTCTTTCAGGAAAAACGCGTCGCCAACCGTGGTTGTATAGGCAGAAATGTGAATACAAAGAAGAAGCAGAATTGCAAATCCGGAAAATCTCTTTGTCCAGTAGGCTGCGTTCTGCCTCAGATACCATTTGCCACTCTTTTTGCCACCTTTCACAGCCTGTACAGTGGCCAAAACTCCCAGAATACCATGCACAGCAACCGCAGCAAACAACAACCACGACAATGGCTTAAATGATATATTGCTCATCCCTAGCAGCATTAAACTTCCCATCAAAGCATGAAGCAGAAATAATACGATGATTACTCTAGCAAGAATGTTATTCCACTTTCTCATTCTGTTTCCTCCTTTCGCAGTAAAAACAAGTCAAAATGCCCTGCATGGGCCAGAGAGAGCATCATCGTTTCACTGTATTCCCGTATTTCAACCAAATAACCGAGATCTTCATAGTATGCTGCGACCTGCCGGACTGCTTTCGTATAGTCACTGTTGTCCTTATCAGATAAAATGACCAGCGTATCTTTTGGCTGGTCGGCTTTCTTTAGCACAACATAACTATCATTTTTAACTTCAATGTTTTTCTCAATGTATGCAGTTTCATCCTGCAATACAATATCATCCTCGGAATAGCCCCACGTTGTTATCGTGTCTGCCTTTGACGAATTGTGGTGAGATCGCTTTGTTGCACCAGTGACTGCATCCATTACTGAAAAATTTGGATCAAAACTTGCCTTGTTCAAAAAAATAGAAATTCCTGTCACGAGTAGAAATGATACAAATAGAATAATAACTCTTCGCTTTAGTTGATTTTTCATAGAAATCAATATTCTCATAGAAATCCGTCCTCTTTTACATTGTCCTAAATTGTCATTGCGTGTATTAGTTACGTCTAACTCTCATTTTCTAAAAAACCGTGTGAAAACAAAACTTTAATTCCACACGGTTTCTTTTCTATTCATTCAGTATATCACTTTTACCTGATTTATCAACCAGATTTCTTCTTCATAAAATACATTCTAAGTAGCATGATTCCTAGTGTGCCAACAAGTTGATTTCTCGAACAATCTTGTGTCTAAATTTCTTATTTCTGCGTTGTCGTCGGTCGCCGTAGCCATATGATTTTTATATCTTCAAAACCTGCAATAATGCCAGGATTGGAATATGCAAATACTGCATGTGTCTTGGAGAATATGGCAATTGCTGCAATAAGTCTGGGAGTTGATAATATTATCTGAGGTGGTGCAGCTTCGGCTGTGGAACAAAATACAGAACTCAAGGAAATCCTGGAAATACCGGAAGGCTATAAACCAATCCTCTGTATTTCTCTTGGGTATGCCAGCGAGGATGAAATTCCCAGAAAACATGAGATAGCTGTAAACAAGAGGATTTGATTCCACGGAAAAATTTTATCTCGTCTATTTTCTCTGATTGTAATTTTATTCTTTTTTCCTTATTCCTCCACCGTCACAACCTTTCCCTCAAACAGCATCTCGCCATTAATGTCATCATATATTAAGAACGCAAACGGGCGGTCCAGATTAACTTCCTTTACGACCGGATCAGGAGCCATTGCTGACATGCATTCCATGATTGCTGCGGTTACTGCTGCTGCTTTCGTTCCGTTCTGGTCAAGTTCCAGTTTTGTTTTCTGAAGAATTGTATCTACTTTTGTATTCTGTTCTGAGATTCCAGAAAAGTCAGCCTTATCTGAAAAGATATTTTCAAGACCAAGGTCTGAGAGCATATCGTTCAGCGTCGCGGATGTTTCAAAATTAAGCTTCGGCATCTTGCACTGCACTTCATCATACTCCGGCTCGGATTTCAAAAGCCCTTCAATATCAAGGTCTTCCAGAGTGAAGTCACCTTCATCTTTTGGCAGGATTCCGATAAAACTTAAGCCGTTCACATAGTATCTCGCAAATGCTGTCGCCTTATTATTTTCATAATATCTATCGCCCTCGCTGGTCATATATTTTGTTTCTTCTTTTTCGCCAAATTTTTCTTTTTTCTTTGAAACTTCCCACGGATCTCCGCTCCATCCTGATTCAAAATAAAGCGAATTTGTCAGACAGAGCCCGGTGTTTTCATTTATTGCGTCTGGTGTAATGATTTCCGGAATCAGGCCTTCGGTGTTTTTGTCACACCAGTCATTAATGGTCTTGCAGGTATTTTCTTTATCAGAAAAATCAAGTTTCTGAATCTCACCGCTGAAATTTTCCTGAATGCTCTGTTTGAATTTATCCTGCAGTGTCAGGTTGTCGTCTGCCCATACGGCATCTGCAATTTTTAATTTAGATTTATATCCGTAATTCTCTTCTTCTAAGTTATAATACTTAATCTTGTCCATATACCATTTGGCATATTCTGAAAAATTTTCTGTCCCAAGATATTTCTGCAGTACTTCTTTTGTCACGCCATCTGCTCCTTCTGCAAGCATACCGAGGGCAAAATTAAGGCTTGCCGGGCTAAACATTACATTCTTACCTTTGTTAACTTCTGCAATTTTGTCAGTCATCCTGACAGCATTATTGATCGCTATAGTCTTGTCAACACTTTTCTTTATCACCTCATCCACATCAATATCTTCCTCTGTGTCTGCATTTTCCTCTTCGTCTGAAACAATAACATCCGTATCAGATGGAATAAGTTCTGCATACACTGTACTGCTGTCGGCAATCGGTGTCAGTGCCGCCACTGCCGCCATCGTAATCGCTGTTAATTTTTGTTTTTTCATTTTTTTCGCCTCCTTTTTTAGATTTCCACATCTATGTCAAAGTCTCTATCCAGCATGAAGTCCTTGTCAGAATCAATATCAAACTGGTCAAAATCAAATCGTGATTCCCACACGTTCTAAAACATTCTTCACTGTCCAGACCTCTGAAGCCATCATCGTCTCTTCCACCCAAACCATGGTCAAGCCCATTGTCTCTCTGCTGATTCTGCCACATATTGCGTAGCATCAGTTCTGCTACAAAGTCCTCGTCCAGGTATTTTTCTTTATATATACAATATACCGAAAAATTTTCTGTAACGCAAAAATTCCCGGAAATATTTTTCGAGAATTAGTCTAATCAGAAATCATATCTGTTTTTAAGTCTCGTCCATACAGTTTTGTTACAGAACAGAACACAACAGGCCATGAAAAATAATGAGAAATCGTTCTAATTTCGGTTGGTTTGAACTAATTGAAGGCATCCTTTTAATCATACTTGGAAATTATACTTTTCTGCATCCCGAAAGTGGCATTACCGGATTTGTAATCTTATACGGCATTATGGCTGTAATCTGTAATAATGGGGACTACTGATATTTTGTTATATATCCGAATGTTCGCTGGCGATTTTACCTATTATTTTACTTTGATACTGACATGCTCCCACCACTTAAATCTCAGATTTAGAAGTGGGGGCTTCTTGCATCGACTTCCATTATCAAGAGGTGAGTGCTAATTTCACATTTTCTTCACATTTCCCCTTTTTTATAAACTTCCGGATGAATCTGTTTTGATCAATTGACAATTACCGAACTATTCCAGTATATTTAATCCATAAAGCAGATACAAAATCCCAGATGTGCAGGTGAACAGACATGAAAAATATCCATAGCATTGAATTTTATACTGGAAGCAAGGAAGAATTGCTTCCAGGTTTTG
>CAKROW010000096.1 GCA_934373235.1 uncultured Blautia sp.
ACTGGTGATCATGGGACCTATCGCCTTTATCCTTGATTTCTTTCTTGTATCCAAGCTTGCATTTGCATGTGCAAACCGCATGGTGGATTTCAGAAACTGTCATCCTTTCAGCATGATCCTTGCCATCTCCGTTGCTTCCATTGCACTGATGTGCCCGTTAATGAGCCTTGCAGCAACCATTATTTTTAAGCATGCAGGCAGTCAGTTTATCGCCGTATGGCTTCAGACAACTTTTCTGAACTTCCCCGTAGCCTTTTTCTGGCAGCTTATTTACGCGGGACCTGTTGTCCGTTTTATTTTCAGACATATCTTTCCTGAGAATAAGAAAGCAAAAGAAGCTGTACCAACTATGTAATTACTGTTAAAACAAAAACACGCTGCACCAGCTTTCCGGTATTTCCCGGATCTGCTGATGCAGCGTATTTTTTATCTTATGATCCGAAGCAGATGATCCTTCATATCATCATCTGCAAAGGCAGTTTCCACCCCGTTTCTCATCATAAGCAGTATCTCCTCATCTGAAATGTGGTAATGCGTCTGAATAAATTCCAGTTCCCGGGTCAGCGTAGTGTTGCTCACTGTACGGTTGTCCGTATTGATACTCACCCTGATACCCTGATCCAGAAATTCCCTCAGAGGATATTCCTTCTCATTTTTGACTGCCTTTGTCTGCAGATTGCTGATGGGACACATTTCCACACCGATCCCACGCTTTTTCACAAGTTCTTCCGTCTCAGGATTTCCTCCCATGGCAATGCCATGACCGATCCTTCCCGCCCCTGCCTCTATGGAATCCCGGATATTCTCTGCACTTCCACACTCTCCTGCATGAAGGGTAAAAGGCATACCTGTTTTTCTGACTTCTCTGAAAAGCTCCATAAACCCGGACATAGGATACATGGCTTCCGCGCCTGCAAGATCTGCCCCGCATACACCTGCTCCCAGATATTCTCTGGCAGTATGCAGCATCTTTAAGTTATCTTCCGGGCTGTGATGGCGCATGGCACAGGTGATCAGCCCATAAGAAATCCCCAGTTCCTTTTTTGCCTTTTCCATACCGGAGAGCACTGCTTCTATAATCCGGGAACAGGAGAGTCCTTTTTCAGCAGACAGGAGGGGAGCAAAACGTACCTCCCCATAACAGATATTTTCCTCACTCATACTTCGCAGCACATCGTATCCCGCCTCAGAAAGACCCTCTCTGTCCTGAAGGCACTGGACCGGAAGATCAAATTTTTCAAGATATTCTGCCAGGCTTTCACAGGAATCGGAAACATGGATCTCCTGCAGATCCACAGATCGTCCCAGATGTTTTTCCAGAAATCCCCTGCTGAGGGAACCATCCAGATGACAATGAAGTTCTATTTTAGGCAACGCTTTCAGTTCCTCTTTATTCATGATCAATCTCCATTTTTCTTTTTCCGTAAATCTTTCACCGAATATTGTTTCCATTATATATCCATATTTTTACAGTGTATCTGCTTCTTCCCTTGTACAGCCTTCCCGGCTGTAACGTGCTTTTTCATATTTACTGTGAAGCCGTCTGTTCTCCGTCGTCTCTGCAAAACCCGCCTTTTTTTCAAGTTCCTGTGGTGTTTCACTTCCCTGAGGAAGCCCTGTTATGGATTTTCGGATAGTCTTTTTATAATACCTCCTGATTTTGCGGTTGGGCGAAAGAAAGCCTTCTTTTTTTTCTCTTCTTCTTTCCAGCTTTTCGTTTCCGGTTCTGCTCTGATGAAGAAACAGAACCTCATCTTCCTCATTCAGGGAAAAAGCCTCCCCTGCATTCTGTACTGCCCGATACACTCCACGCAGAACTGCCAGTGCAACCACCAGAAGGGTCAGATACATCAGCACCTGAAAAAGAACTTCCAGCCACTCCGGAATGGTTTTTCCCTCTTTCACAGACAATATTCCCGAGAGATCCATTCCCGCTGCCGGCTGCAGCATCTCCTCCTCAGGTTTTTCCCTGGAAATCTCCTTTACCTCCGGCTTATAGGCAGCAAAAGACTCTGCCAGAGGATCTTTCCCGTAAATAGCAGACGGAACCACCAGCAGAAACAAAAAGATCAAAAAAACAGAGCAAATCAGCCTTCCTGCTTTTTTCATATCTTCCACCGGAAGATTGGCTATCCTTCTGTGTTCCAGAATAAAACCTTCCAGCCCGCCTGTATAGCTGCAGAAAAAGCACACAAAAACATCCGCAAAAAACAGATAATAAACTGTATGCCAGAAAAAAGGCTGTCTGGTCACAACCCCTGTTATATATTCTGCCACAAACCACAGCCAGTGCAGGGGGCTGGGTTCATCCAGGATCGTGGGAATTTCCCAGATTTCCGGTTCCTTCAGGGCTTCTGCACCTGTTGGCATATCCTGAGCAGCTTTTCTCAGGCGGCCTTTTTTTATACGTACATATCCCCGGATGACAAAAACAGCAATACTCAGAATTCCTGTGATCAGGGCTGCACTCCGGGGACGATTTCCTCTGTAAAGGATCTCCGCCACATAAAACAAAAGCAGTGATACAAAAGCACCTTCAGCCAGAAACAGTCCCAGCGAAGAAACCTTACGGATCATGACCCAGCTTATTCCAAGAGGCACCATAAGCAGCAGTGCTCCCCCTGAAAAAAGCAGTGCTTCTTTCCGGGAAAGCCCCTGCACATCAGCTCCCAGTGCATAAAATCCGGCAGCCATCAGTACAACATGTATCCAGACCATCAGATTTCGTACAGATTTCATTCTCTGCATCATACATGTACCTCCCAGCCCATGATCTGAAATCCTCTGCCCCTGCCTTTGGGAATTTCTTTTCCCGGAAGATAAGGCACCACCCACAGAAGCTGATTGTTACCTGAAGAAAGCTCGTTTACAGCCTGATACATTTCTTCTGTCTGGTTTTTGGAAATCAGGATATACGTACATCCTGTTCTCAGTTTTTTTATCTCCTCGCGCACAAGCTCACTTCCGCCATAAATCCACTGATCGTTTTTCAGGCAGGCAAGCTTCTGGTTCAGCCTGGCACAACGTCCTGCACCTGCCGGAAGAAATACATCCAGGGCTTCTCCTGTTTCCTGATCTTTCCCGTTACTTTTTATATGTACTTCCATTTTTTCCTTTACAAGTCTGGTACCAAGAGACGACACAATGCGGATACTTTCCTCCGTCACTTCCTCCTCACGCAGAATATTCCGATCCTCCATATCCATAAGAAGTGTTACCCTGATGCTGGTAGTGGCGTCGTACTGATTGACCATCAGTTTTCCTTCTCTGGCTGAGGTCTTCCAGTTGATGCGGTTCATGGGATCTTCTCTCCGATATTCCCGTATCCCTGCAAACTCAAAGGGATCCTCATAAAGACGGTTCCTGGACATCACCATACCTGACAGTGTTCTGCAGATCATCTGTATCCCTGTCACATCCGTCTGCCGCGGATATACATAGAGCTGTGTATGCTGAGGATATTCTTTATAAAAACTGTTCGCAAAAAGAAAGTCCCACCCGTTAACTCTGGCCTGATGTATCTCATAAAAACCTCTTTTTTCTGCTTTAAAAGAAAGTGATCTGGTAATCTGCTGATAAAACAGGAAAGAAAACATATCCCGTTTGTAGCTCTGATCCGTAACACTGGAATTCGCTTCGGATTCTTTGTCAAATCTCAGATTACGGCTCATGGCAATTCCAATTTCCAGCGCAGGAACCGGCAGCAATTTATTATTGGTCACTATCTCTTTTAAAATACCTTCCTCCCCTTCATATACCCATGAATCCTGAAAAGCCACTTTTACAGATAAGCCTTTTTCCCAGTTTTTTCTGTACACAAGTTTCTGGATTAAAAAAGCGGCCAGAAGACCTGAAAGCAATAATATCAGCATATGTCTACCTTCCTGCCCAGTTTTCCGTAGGTACAGCCACACTTTCCAGGATCTCCCGGATCACCGCCTTTGCCGCCCTGCCATCATCTGCCTGTATCTCCATACTCAGGCGGTGAGAAAGTACCGGAACTGCCACCTCTTTAAAATCCTCCGGCACCACGTATTTTCTTCCCATAACAAGCGCATGTCCCTGGACTGCGCGAAGAAAAGCCAGGGTACCTCTCGGGCTTACTCCTGCTGCCACCTTCCCATGTGCCCGGGTAGCCTGCACCACATTTACCAGATATCTTTCCAGCTCCGGATGAATATAAACCAGTCTGCATTCTTTTTGCAGATCACATATTATCTCCTTTTCACAGATCGCACCCAGTTCTTTCAGCGGTTCCTCTGTAACAAATCGGCGGATCAGCGCCAGTTCTTCTTCGGGATCCAGATTTTCCATGGAAAGTTTCATAAGGAAACGGTCCATCTGTGCCTCGGGAAGAGGAAAAGTTCCCAGTGTTTCCAGTGGATTCTGGGTTGCTATCACAAGAAAAGGCTCTTCAAGCTTTCTGGTAGTTCCATCTACCGTGATCTGTTGTTCTGCCATACATTCCAGAAGACTGCTCTGGGTCTTTGGCGTTGCACGGTTGATCTCATCTGCAAGCAGGATATTACAGAATGCCGGACCTTTTGAAAAAACAAACTCTCCACTTTTTGCATCCAGATAATTTAATCCTGTTATGTCAGAGGGCAGAAGATCCGGCGTAAACTGGACCCGTCCAAATTCTCCCCTTACAGATTTTGCAAGCGCTTTTGCAAGTACAGTCTTTCCGGTTCCCGGCACATCCTCCAGAAGAATGTGTCCACCGGCTGCCAGAGCCGTAAGAACCAGCTCAACAGTTTTTTCATTTCCAATCATCACCCTGGAAATATTTTCTTTTAATTTCTGTAAAATCCCTGTGTCCATCCTGTGTTTTCCTGCTTTCTTGTATTTTAGTTTATCCGAAAGAGAACTTCCGATAGTTTTCTCCGGCATCTGCACCTGAAAATTATCCGCAACAGTTGCACCTGTCACTGCAAACCTATCCTGGCCTTCCGGTTTTCCGCAGCCTTCCACAGAAACCGACCAGGCTGAAAACGGTATTTTTTCCCCTGTGTGATCCGTTTCTGTATGGGTGAGGTCATCAGTAACTGATCTTTATGTAATCTATCATACCATTTTTTCAGAGAAAATGCAGGAATTCTCCTGGATTTTATCTTAAGATCTCATCAATTGTGGATACTGTGCTAAATGAACCTTTATTTTTTGAAATAATAGATTTTATTTTCTGTAATTCAAAATAATTCACATAACAGATCAGGGTTTTGTTTTCTCCTGCGATCACCCCGGAGGAATTGATAATGGTGCAGGTTTTATTCAGTTCCTCCTTAATCTCACGGATTATGGAATCCGGATCCTTAGTTATGATAGTCACCTGCTTAAGAGCCTCAAAATGATCTGTAAAGTGGTCAATGATAGCCGTTGCCACAATGTATACCAAAAGGCTTAAAAGCGCACTGTCCCTGTCCAGCAGTACAAACACTGCTGCATAGACACAGGCATTAAATGCAATCAGAATATAAGAAATACTGTAATCCTTACCGGAATGGTTATAGATCTTTTTGACCACAATATTGGCAAAGATCTCAGATCCGTCAATACATCCGCCGTTTCTCAGGATCAGGGAAAGTCCCACACCCAAAATAGCTCCGCCAAAGGCAACTGCAATAAAATGCTCCGTATTCAGTTCAAAGGGGATTTTTTCAAAATAGGCCAGTCCTGCTGTATACACAACAAAACCCACGAATGTTTTTGCAAAGAAATATTTGCCGATCAGAGCGATCCCGGCAACAAGAAATGGCAGGAATACCAGCAGTACACATAGTGACAGATTACAGCCGGTTATCTTACTTATGATGATGGCGATTCCGGCAGTGCCATAATCAATGGCATCATTGGGAAGCAAAATACATGCTACCGAAAAACTTGCCAGGATCGCCCCGGTTATGATCATCAGATACGAAAAAAGTGTTTTGATTTTTTTGTTCATTGATGCCTCCTCCTTGAAAGAATCTGCCTGTAAACAGTAACAAAAAAGGCCGTTATAATAGATTTTTCTATTGTAACAGCCTTGTTTTCCTGCTTTTGTAACAAATATATTATATTATGCTTCTTCTTAACTGTCAACCTTACGCCACTTTTTCAGATATTCCCCCAGTCGCCTTATTTCCGTTCACCGCCGGCATCTGGATATCCATAAAGATCAGGTCAAATTTCCCCGGCTTCCGGACGAAACCTTACATCACAATTTGCAGGAGTTTTTGTCATGAATGTGAACTGCTGAAAATAAATCCAACGATAAACAGCGGCACCCATACCTTCTGTAAAAGCACTGATGATCCATCATGCTTCCTCCTTCATAAAGGTATTCAGATATGTCTTTCGGATTTCTCCATGCAACCTCTTTGTTCTCCTTAATTGCTTCAATCGTCTTTTCACTTGCAGCAAAAATCCCCATGCTCTTTATCTGCCTGATATTCCTCCCTTGACGGACTGATTACATTTCTGCGTCCAAAAAATTTACAACTCTACCATATGTTCTGTAAAAAAGTATTTCGCGGCTCCAACAGCCGATGCTTCTTTCTTATACGAACAATTTTTCAAGTATGAAACATCATGCTCAAAGCCATTATATGCTTATTTATCCTTCTTGTAAAGTAATGTTTCTCGGATGCACGAATAAAGGGATTGTGGCACTTTTTTAACTAATCAACTGTCAAAGATGAGATTTTAGTAATTCCAACATAAAAGTCGAATTTAACGGAGAACTGTCATCGTCTCCACCTTGTCTGTTCTTCGTACAGAGAACAGGTCAACAGCTATTTTTAGCTCTGACGGATGTCCCAACCTCCATGCACTCGACCTTGGCAAGCTGGAAATTTAGCAGAAAATTTTTAATTGCGCCACTGCTACTTCTTCGCATTCTCTTCCAGTTCCAGCATGTACTTATCAAAATCAGACATGAACAGCCTATCCTGAATAACACGATATTTTTCAAATTCACTTTCAGCTTTTGCCTTGGCAATCTCTGCCGTGATTTTACCTGCATCCTGAAGAACCTCTCTGTCATCTGCCATCAGGAATAAATCCAAACGCTTTGACCAGTCTTCCATTGTCATTGGAATATGACGTTCCGCACGGTCTTCTGCCAAATCCAGATAAGCAGATACGATACGCTCCAGTGAACGCATTTCTTTCTCTGAAAGATAATTCTTCGCAACGCCCACATCACTTTTTACTATCTTACCTTCCGGTGCTGCTGCCCAAGTGGTTAATCCCATATGTGGCTTATCAGCATCTGCTCGCTCGTAAATCAACTCTGCTGCTGTATGTCCATGAACTGCATAATGCATCTTGTTTTGAACCTTTGCAAAGAACTGCTTTGTTGTTTTTGCTGTCCGATCATAATCAAGAGCTGTGGCATAGATATCGGTTATCTTCTGATAAAATCTACGCTCGGAGAGACGGATTTCACGAATCTGCTCAAGCAAACGGTCGAAGTATTCTACTGTAAGCACAGAGCCACCATTTTTCAGGCGCTCATCATCCATGACCCAACCTTTGATGGTGTAGTCCTTCACGATGCCATTGGCCCACTTGCGAAACTGCACCGCTCGCTCATTATTTACCTTGAATCCAACCGCAATAATCATTTGAAGATTATAATGCTTTGTATCACGAGTCACCTGACGTGAACCTTCGGT
>CAKROW010000097.1 GCA_934373235.1 uncultured Blautia sp.
GCTGTCAGAAAATAATAAAATGATTTATAAATATCAGATAAAAAGGATGGAAACAGATTATGATACCAAAGGATCCGGTAATGCTTTTAAGTTACGTAAATACACAACTGCGGGATTTTTACAGATCCCTGGACGCCTTCTGTGAGGACAGAGAAGTTGACAGAAAAGAACTGGAAGATAAGCTGTACATGATTGATTATGCTTATGATCCGGCTGTGAATCAGTTTGTATAAAAGATCAGGAACAGGAAAAGGTGACAATGAAACCGGAGGCGGTTTTCCAGAAGATAACATAGATATGCAGGAGGATCGGAGGAAATGCTGAAGGTAAGAAATCAGCTTGCGTAGAATAAAAAAATCCGCACACAGGATATAACTGTATGCGGATTTTTTCTTATAGATTTTTCTTTTTGTAGATAAACCAGGAAGCACCTGCTGTGAAAACCAGGAGATAGAGAAAAAGGATCCAGATTCCCGTAAAGGAGAAGCTTTCACCGTTGGCGATGCTTCTCATCAGATGACTGGTCTGGGAAAGCGGCAGGGCTGCTACGAATTTGCCAACAAGACCCGGAAGCTTTTCTGTGGAAAAAAAGGTGTTGCACAGGTAAGCCATGGGCATAATGATATAGTTGGAAAAACGGGGCACATCTGCATGGTTCTTGGCGAGGAAAGATACAACTACGCCAATAGCGGAAAAAACGGCACCATTTAAGAACATGACCAGAAATGACCAGAAATTAAACACAAGACCGGTCTCGATTGGAGCTGTGAGAAGAAGGATCACACCTCCTGCATACAGTCCGCGAAGGCTTCCGCCGATGATCTGTCCTGCAATAAACTGCCAAAGAGGAGTGGGAGAGATCATAACCTGGTCAAAGGCCTTTTCGTAAAGTCTCTGTACATTCAGGTTCTGGGCAATTGCATTAAAACTGCCGTTCATGGTGGTAAGGGATACCACACCAGGAATCAGAAAGTTCAGATAGGGCTGTCCGTGAGAGGTAGTCTGGATTCCCATTCCAAATACGACCAGATACATAAGCGGGGCGATCATGGCAGCCAGAGTGATCTTGTAGAAATCTCTCCGGAACTCCACCCATTTTTCCCATAAAATTGTAATAATTCCCATAATTGTTCACATCCCTTCTTTATGACGGTGACAGGTGACTGCCTGCACGCTCTACAAAAACATCCTCCAGTGTAGTCTCACGGAGAGAAGCCTGTCCGCTTAAACCGGACAGGTAGTCAATGGCTTCCTGCCTGGTATGGAAATAGTGGCTCCTGGTACCGGCTGGAGATGGCTCATCTACCGCATAGCTGCCAAGACTTTCAATAAGGGCAGAAGGAGAGCTGACTTCCTCAAGCTTACCGTGATCCATAAGTGCTACACGGCCGCAGAGGGACTGGGCTTCTTCCATGTAATGAGTGGTGAGGAGGATGGTGAGATTTTTGTCGTTAAGCTGACGGAGCAGGTTCCACATCTGGCGCCTGGAAAGCGCATCCATTCCTGCAGTAGGCTCATCCAGAAGCAGGATCTCAGGATCAGTGAGAAGTGCCCTGCAAACCATCAGCTTGCGCTTCATGCCTCCGGACAGCTTGCGGACTGTACGTTTTCGGAATTTCAGAAGATCACAGAACTCAAGGAGTTCCTCGGTCCTTCTGCGGATTTCTTTTTTGGGCATGAAGTAAAGACGGCCCTGATATTCCATGATCTCGTCCATGTTCATGTCCTGCCGCATGGAATACTCCTGGGTGATCACGCTGATCTTGCGTTTCAGATCCGGGCGGTTACGGTTTAAGGTCTGACCGTCAATGAGGATCTCTCCCTGGGATGGGAGAAGCAGTGTGGATAAAAGACTGATGGTGGTGGTTTTTCCGGCACCATTGGGACCGAGAAGCCCGAAAAATTCTCCTGTCTCAATCTTTAAGTTCAGGGAATCCACAGCAGTAAAATTATCGAATTTTTTTGTAAGATTTCTTATTTCTATCATAGTGACTCCTTAGTGTTGAGTGAGTAAAACAGTTTGTATATCCCGGGATTTTGGCATATACAGACCAGGGTCTGTCTGGAAAATCATTCCGGCGATCTGCACATCTTGTCTATTATACAGGAATCGTAAGGAGTTTACAATGAGAGAATAGTTGTGGTAGAATCATGGAGAAAAAGACAGAAATGAGAGGAATAAAATCTATGAGGGGAAAAAGGATCGCCACAGGTCTGGCTGTGGTATTTTTTATGGCGGCAGGTGTGTGCGCAGGTTTTACAACTGTGGCAGCAGAGAACAGGCAGGGATCGAACAGTGCCATGAATGTAGACATGGAAGATAAGGAATATTCCATACAGGTGGATCTGGAAGGTGGAAGCGGAAAGGCAAGTGTGACCACCCCTACGATCCTTACTGTGGAGGATGGCAAAGCTTACGCACAGGTTCAGTGGAGCAGTTCCAATTATGACTATATGATCGTGGACGGGATGAAATATGAACCTGTAAATGAGGAAGGCATGAATTCTGTTTTTGAGATCCCGGTTACAGTCATGGATGAGGGAATGGCTGTTGTTGCAGATACTACAGCCATGGGAGCACCAAGGGAGATCAACTACACGCTGACCTTTTATTCGGATTCCATCGGTTCCAAAAGCCAGATGCCCCAGGAGGCTGCCAAGAGAGTGGTGGCGGTAGCACTGGTGATCATTATAGGAGGCGGAATCCTGAATTATTTTGTAAACAAAAGAAACCGGTGCTGAAGTTTTACGGACAGATATAATATTTTTGTATAAAAGCAGATTTGTACTGATCAGAAAAACAAAGATCAGGGCAGGTCTGCTTTTTATTATGTCATAGGAAATTACTCCGTAATGTTCCAATGACATAAAAAAGCCCTCCGGGCAGGATTTTGGGGCAGAAATAAGTTAGCCTGACAAAATAAAATTAATATAAAAACATCCATTAAAATATAAAAAAAGTGTGAACTGCACAAAAAACAGTTGCAATTTTTGTGGATATGTATATTATATATAGTTAGCCGACTAATTAAAGGAGGGAAGAGCTTGTTTTACGAGGAAGAAGATGGACAAGAGAAGAGTACGGGAATTCTTTCCATGCTGATGCGCATAGACCGTCATTTTATGGGGAAATGCTTCGGACAGCTTCAGGAAGTGGGAATCTATCCGGGACAGCTTCCTGTGCTGGAGATGGTAGCATGTTTTGACGGACTGAGCCAGAGAGAGATTGCGGAGAAACTGAATATCAAACCGCCTACAGTAAATGTGTCCGTTCAGAGACTGGAAAAAGCAGGTTTTATCTGCAGGAAGCCGGATGAGAAGGATCAGCGTGTCACCAGGATCTTTCTTACAGAGAAGGGAAAAGAAAGTAAGAACAGAGGGCTTGAGATGATCCGCATCAATGAGAAGATCATGCTTGACGGTTTCAGCGAGACGGAAATCTGTCTGCTCAGGAGATTCCTGGTGCAGATCGCAGAGAATATTGAGAAGATCCCGGCTGCATCATGCAGAGAAGATTCAGGACAGAATCATATAGAAGAAACACAAAAGATCAGAAGCGAGAGAAAGGAAGGAAAACAGAAGTGATCAAACTGATGAAATATCTGAAAAAATCAGCCGGTTACATAGTGCTGATCATCGGGCTTCTTTTTCTCCAGGCATACTGTGACCTGTCTCTGCCGGATTATACTTCCAACATTGTCAATGTGGGAATCCAGCAGAAGGGTATTAAAGACAGTGTACCGGAGAAGATCAGAAAGACTTCCATGGACAGCCTGAAACTGTTTATGGATAAGGATGAAAGGGAAAGGGTTGAATCATTTTATGAAAAGGAGGGAGATGATCTTGTATTAAAAGACAAGGTATCTTCCGATGACAGGGAGAAACTGAATACAATATTCAGCAGATCCATGATGATCGTTTTATCACTGACATCAGACAGTGACGAGGCAAAGGCAGCGCTTTCAAAGATGGAAATTCCGGAAGGAGCCGATCCGGTGGCAGCGCTTTCAAAGATGCCGGAAGAAGCACTGGCAGCAGTGAAAGAAAAGATCAGTGAAAAGATTGACAAGATGCAGGATTCCATTATCACCCAGGCAGGGGTGTCCTATGTACGGGCTGAATATGAAGCCATGGGTGAAGATGTGGATGCCATTCAGATGGATTACATGAAATCTACAGGTATCCATATGATGCTGATGGCACTGGTGATCATGGTGGCAGCCGTATCCGTGGTATTTCTTTCTTCCAGGGTGGCAGCATCCCTGGGACATGATCTTCGTGGCATGGTGTATAACAAGGTGATCGGATTTTCCAGCAGGGAATATCACAAATTTTCCACTGCGTCTCTGATAACCAGATGCACCAATGATATCCAGCAGATCCAGCAGGTCATGACCATGATGTTCCGTATTGTTCTTTATGCGCCTATCCTTGGTATCGGAGGTGTGCTGCATGTACTGAATACAGATTCATCCATGACATGGATCCTTGGTGTGGGCGTGGTGCTGATCCTGTTTGTGATCGGAATGCTGTTTATGATCGCAATGCCCAAATTTACAGCTTTACAGACATTGATCGATAAGCTGAACCTGGTGACCCGTGAGATCCTTACGGGTATTCCGGTCATCCGTGCATTCAGCCGTGAGGAACATGAGGAGGAGCGTTTTGAGAAAGCAAACCGCGCTCTTACAAAGACAAACCTTTTTGTGAACCGCTGCATGACTTTTATGATGCCTACCATGATGCTGATCATGAATGGTATTTCGGTTCTTATCATTTACAGCGGATCTTATGCGGTAGATAACGGAAGTATGCAGGTTGGCGATGTTATGGCGTTTATCCAGTATGCAATGCAGATCATCATGTCATTTCTGATGATCACGGCAATGTCCATCATGCTTCCGAGAGCCAATGTATCTGCAAAGCGTATCAATGAAGTCCTGGATACGGAAGTAAGCGTATGTGACCCGGAGAGTCCGGTGAAACCTTCTGAGAATGTGAAAGGTGAGATCGAATTTGACCATGTAAGCTTTGCATATCCGGAGGCTGGCGAAAATGTTATTACGGATATCTCCTTTAAGGCAGAAAGAGGTGAGACAGTAGCTATTATCGGAAGTACAGGTAGCGGCAAGAGTACACTGATCAATCTGATCCCCAGATTTTATGATGCTACAGAGGGATCTGTGAAGATAGATGGTGTGGATGTCCGAAATATGACGCAGAAGGATGTACGTGACAGGATCGGATATGTTCCACAGAAAGGCGTACTTTTCTCAGGAACCATTGATTCCAATATCCGTTACGGAAAAACAGAGATTTCAGATGATGCGGTGAAGGAAGCGGCAGAGGTTGCACAGGCCACAGAGTTTATTGACATCAAGCCGGAGAAATACCAGTCTCCTATTGCACAGGGAGGAACCAATGTTTCCGGCGGACAGAAACAGCGTCTTTCCATTGCAAGGGCCATTGCAAAAGATCCGGAGATATTTATCTTTGATGACAGTTTCTCAGCACTGGATTTTAAGACAGACAGCACCCTCCGGAAAGCGCTTAAAGAGTATACCAAGGAAGCAACAACAATTATCGTGGCACAGCGTATCAGTACGATCCTTAACGCAGATAAGATCATAGTGCTGGATGACGGACATATGGCAGGAATCGGAACTCACAGAGGACTGCTGAAATCCTGCGAGGTATACCGTCAGATCGCTATGAGTCAGTTATCAGAGGAGGAATTGGCATGAGTCAGCAGAGACGAAGAGGCCCTATGGGCGGCCGGGGAATGGGTCCCACAGAAAAAGCCAAGGACTTCAAAGGTTCCATGGTTAAATTGTTCCGCTATATGGGAAAATATAAATTCCGCTTTATCCTGATGTTTATCTTTGCAGTGGCAGGTACTGCTTTTAATATTGCAGGTCCGAAGATCCTGGGAAAAGCTACCACAGAGCTGTATACCGGCCTGGTTGCAAAGGTGAACGGGACAGGCGGTATAGATTTTGAAAAAATTGGAATGATCCTTTTGTGGACGCTGGGCCTGTACCTGGCAAGTGCATGCTTTTCCCTGATACAGGGTTTTGTCATGACAGGAATTTCCAATGATGTGACCTATAGTCTGAGAAAAGAGATCTCAAAGAAGATCAACCGGCTTCCAATGAATTATTTTGAGAGCCGTACCAACGGAGAGATCCTTTCCAGAGTGACCAATGATATTGATACACTTCAGATGAGTATCAACCAGAGTCTGACCCAGCTTATAACATCTGTGACAACACTGGTGGGAGTATTTATCATGATGCTTTCCATCAATGTATGGATGACACTGGCAGCTCTTGTGATCCTGCCGGTTTCCATGGTTATCATTAATACGGTGATGAAACATTCCCAGAAATATTTCCAGGCACAGCAGGAATATCTGGGAAAAGTAAACGGCCAGGTTGAGGAGAATTTTGGCGGCCATGATGTGGTAAGAGTATTCAACAAAGAAAATGATGTTCTGAAAGAATTTGAGCAGGATAATAAAAGGCTTTATGATTCTGCATGGAAATCACAGTTCTTTTCCGGGATGATGATGCCGATCATGCAGTTTGTGGGAAATCTGGGATATGTTATGGTGGCACTTCTTGGCGGCATCTTTGCCATCAGGGGAACTATAGAAGTTGGTGATATTCAGTCATTTTTCCAGTATATCCGTAACTTTACACAGCCGATTCAGCAGATCGCCCAGGTTACAAACCTTCTTCAGTCCTCTGCTGCGGCTTCTGAGAGAGTTTTTGAATTTCTGGAAGAACCGGAGGAGCAGCAGCCGGAAAAACAGGATTCCATTGACGGGCTGAATGGAAATGTTCAGTTTGAGCATGCAAAATTTGGTTACAGCCCGGATAAGATCATTGTCAATGATTTTTCCGCTGATATTCATGATGGACAGAAGATCGCTATTGTAGGCCCTACAGGAGCAGGAAAGACTACCATGGTCAAACTGCTTATGCGTTTCTACGATGTAAACGGAGGAAGTATCAGGGTTGATGGCCATGATATCCGCAATTTCAACAGAAGCCAGCTACGTGAATTGTTCGGAATGGTGCTTCAGGATACCTGGCTGTTTTCCGGAACGATCATGGAAAACATCCGTTATGGAAGGCTGGACGCCACAGATGAAGAGGTGATCGCAGCAGCCAAGGCGGCACACATCCACAATTTTATCATGCAGCAGCCAGGTGGTTACCAGATGGTTCTGGATGAGGAGACCAGTAATGTTTCACAGGGACAGAAACAGCTTCTCACCATTGCAAGGGCTATTCTTGCGGATAATAAGATCCTGATCCTGGATGAAGCTACTTCTTCTGTTGATACCAGAACCGAAATGCAGATCCAGAAAGCTATGGATAACCTGATGAAAGGAAGAACAAGTTTTGTTATCGCTCACAGGCTCTCCACGATCAAAGATGCTGATCTGATCCTTGTTATGAAGGACGGAGATATCATTGAGCAGGGAAATCATGAGGAGCTTCTCGCCAGAAAGGGATTTTACGCAGAGCTTTATAACAGTCAGTTTGAACGCAAATAAGCAGAGCAATCGCATTTATGAGCATGGAGCGAAGCGGATTGCGAATGTATCAACAACACCGGCAGTGCTACGT
>CAKROW010000098.1 GCA_934373235.1 uncultured Blautia sp.
CCTTACAGCAGGTGATAAAAGAACGCAGCCAGGCTTCCATTCTGGAAAAAGATCTTCTGGTAAGCCTGCCTTTCCGCGCCCAGGAGCTTGATGAAATTCTTTTTCAGGATATCCGGGCACAGGAGCGCGCAGGTGGAAATTTCGGAGAGATCCTTACCGTATCCATGCTTCAGGGAAATTTTTCTCCCGGCAAAATATTATGCGATCCTTCTGTGTATCTCAGATATAAACCGGAAAAATTCCGAATCCTCAAAAAGGCCTACGAGGCAGTGTGGAGTGACGTACAGTATTTTCCGGTTGCAGCCAGAGAAAACTTTTTTGAAGATACTTTCGGTTCTTCACGAAACTATGGAGGAAATCGTATCCATGAGGGGACTGATATTTTTGGAAAAAAACAGATTTCCGGGTATTATCCGGTCATATCCATGACAGACGGGACTGTGGAAAAAACAGGCTGGCTTCCGTTGGGTGGATACCGCATAGGAATCCGTGCACCCCATGGCGGCTATTATTATTACGCCCATCTTTCCGGATATGAAAAAGAATTTGTTACCGGAGAAACACTTCGCGCAGGAGATATCCTTGGATATATGGGAAATACCGGATACGGAAAGGAGGGAACCACAGGAAAATTTCCGGTACATCTGCATCTGGGTATTTATATTCCGGTTTCGGATTCCGGTGATATCAGCGTGAATCCCTATAGAATTTTACGTGCCTTTCATAAAAATATTATAAACTATGCACTTTAATACAGCAATTTCTCATCACATATGTTATAATAATAAAGTATGTTGCCATAAAGTGCAGGTTGAAATTGCTGTACAGGTGACTAGAGTTGAAGCAAGGAGCGAGAAAAATGGAAATACAGTTATGGCGGACAATTCTTTGCCCCTATGAGCTGGCGGTCCGGGAACTGATCGTAAAGTTTGAACATATGATAGAAGAATACAGGGAAAATGACCGTTATTCACCTATTGAACAGGTAAGCGGACGCGTTAAGAGCGTTTCCAGTATTCTGGAGAAGATGCAGCGCAAACACATCCCTATTGAACATATGGAGGCTGAGGTGGAAGACCTGGCCGGTGTCCGGATCATCTGTCAGTTTGAAGAAGATATTGATACTGTTGCGGCTATTATCCGCAAAAGAACAGATATGGAAGTAAAAAGTGAGAAGAATTATCTCACCCATATCAAGCAGAGCGGGTACAGAAGCTATCACATGATCCTTTATTATACAGTAGAAACCATTAACGGACCCAAAAAACTTCAGGTAGAGATCCAGATACGTACTATGGCAATGAATTTCTGGGCCACTATCGAACATTCCCTTCAGTATAAATATAAGGGTGATATGCCGCCTCACGTTGCAGAGAGGCTCAGCAAGGCATCCGATGCCATCATTTCCCTGGATCATGAAATGAGTTCCGTGCGGAATGAAATCATGGATGCTCAGAACTCTTCCCAGATCCAGTCCAATCTTGTAAAGGATATCCTTAACAATATTGAAAATCTGTACCGGGTTTCCAGTGAGAGAGAAGTCAGCAAGATCCAGGATGAATTCCTACGGGTATTTAAAACCAAGGATCTAAGGCAACTGGAACGGTTCCACAGGGAACTGGATATTATCGCGGAAGGCTACCGCGCTCAGGCTGTTCACCACAGCTTTTAAATAATATTACATACGAGGAAGTATAAATGCAGGATTTTTTACCGGTTACAGAAAAAGATATGAAAGAGCGTGGCTGGGATAAGGTTGATTTTGTTTATGTGACAGGAGATGCCTATGTAGATCATCCCTCTTTCGGGTCAGCCATTATCGGAAGGCTTCTGGAGAGCAGAGGCTACCGTGTAGGCATGATTCCCCAGCCGGACTGGCGTAAAAAAGAAAGTATCCAGGTGTTCGGGGAGCCGCGCCTGGGTTTTCTTGTTACTGCCGGAAATATGGATTCCATGGTGAACCATTACACTGTATCAAAGAAGCATCGAAGTACGGATGCCTATTCTCCAGGCGGCAAAATGGGGCTGCGTCCTGACCGCGCAGCTATTGTATACAGCAATCTGATCCGTCAGAGCTATAAGCATATCCCCATCATTTTGGGAGGGATTGAAGCCAGCCTGCGGCGTATGGCGCATTACGATTACTGGGACAACAAAGTAAAACACAGTGTTCTTATTGATTCAGGAGCCGATATCATTTCCTATGGAATGGGCGAACACTCTATTATTGAGATCGCAGAAGCGCTTCAGAGTGGTATTCCGGTGGAAGAGATCACCTATATAGCCGGAACTGTCTTTAAGACCAAAGATATTTCCAGAGTTTATGAACCTGTGATCCTTCCTTCCTTTGAGGAAGTAGAGAAAGACAAGCTTATCTATGCCAGGAGTTTTGCCATCCAGTACAAAAATACCGATCCTTTTACAGCACAGGCACTTGCCGAGTCCTACGGAAACAGAGGCTATGTGATCCAGAATCCCCCGGCTATGCCTCTGACCCAGACAGAGATGGACGATGTATATGATCTTCCCTATACAGGTCAGTATCATCCAATGTACAGGCAGGCAGGCGGTATTCCGGCACTGAATGAGATCAAATTCAGTCTCACCAGCAACCGTGGCTGCTTTGGAGGCTGTAATTTCTGTGCACTTACCTTTCATCAGGGAAGGATCCTTCAGACACGGAGCCATGAATCCATTCTGAAAGAAGCCAGAAAAATGACGGAAGATCCAGATTTTAAAGGATATATTCACGATGTAGGAGGACCTACCGCAGAGTTTCGACACACCTCCTGCAAAAAACAGCTTACCAAAGGCGTGTGCAGGGAGAAACAGTGCCTTTTCCCCACACCCTGCAAAAATCTTACCGTAGATCACAAAGACTATCTGGAGCTTCTGAAAAGTGTACGAAGTCTTCCAAAAGTCAAGAAAGTTTTTGTCCGTTCCGGTATCCGGTTTGATTATCTGATGGCAGATCCGGACAAGACGTTTCTCAATGAGCTGGTGAAACATCATGTCAGCGGTCAGCTTCGCGTGGCACCGGAACATGTTTCCGATGAAGTTCTGAAATTCATGGGAAAACCGTCCCATTCCGTATACGAAAGCTTCCTCAGGGAATATGAAAAAGCAAACGCCCGCACAGGCAAACAGCAGTATGCAGTTCCTTATTTTATGTCTTCCCATCCGGGATGTACCATAAAAGAAGCAGTCAGACTTGCGGAATATGTCCGTGATCTTGGATTTACGCCGGAACAGGTACAGGATTTTTATCCCACACCTTCTACCTTATCCACCTGTATGTATTACACAGGGATACATCCCCTTACAGGTGAGAAGGTCTATATTCCCAGAAATCCTCACGAAAAGGCTATCCAGCGTGCTCTGATGCAGTACAAACGCCCTGAGAGCAGGGAACTGGTTCTTGAAGGACTGAAGATGGCCGGCAGAATGGATCTGGTAGGTTTTGGGCCGGAATGTCTGATCAGACCAAGAGAGATCCGCGGAAAGAACACACAGAAAAGAAATACAAAGTTAAGGAGTTCATCTCATGAACAAAACAAAAAAAAGAAAAATAAAAAAAGGTGATTTCGGCTATTTTAACAGCGAAAAGAAACGCCGTCTTATTATAACAGCCGGATTGTTTGCCATTCCGCTGGCTGTTTTTTTCGGTGCACTTCTGTATTATAAGACCAGAATGACGGTATGGACTGTGCTGGCTGTGGTAGGATGTCTCCCGGGATGCAGGTCCATGGTGGGACTTATTATGATCCTTATGCGCAAACCTATGGATGAAGCCCTTTACCAGGAGATCCGGGCACATGCAGGCGATCTTACCATGTCCTACGAGATGTATATGACTTTCTATGACAAAACCGGTTACATCGATGCCGCGGCAATCTGCGGAAATACAGTGGCATGCTTTACCAGTGATCCAAAAGCAGATACAGCCTATCTGGCAGAAAATGCCCAGAAGATCATACGCAAGAACGGCTACAAGGCAGATGTAAAGATCTTAAAAGAGCTGAAACCTTTTCTTGAAAGGCTGGATTCCATGAATGTACATATGGATTCCTTAAGAAGTGGTATTAAATTTACGCCGGATGAACGTTATCCTGACCTTTCCAGAGAGGAACTGATCAAGCATACACTTCTGGCGATCTGTCTGTAGGAGCATATATTATGAAAGAATTTGTCATCAACGAAAACGAGGCAGGACAACGTTTTGACAAGTACCTTGCCAAGCTTTTGCGTGAAGCACCCAAAAGCTTCTTTTATAAAATGATGCGGAAAAAGAACATCACCCTCAATGGCAAAAAGGCAACCGGAAATGAGAAGCTTGCCTGCGGGGACAGTGTGAAACTTTTTTTAAGCGACGACACCTTTGAGAAATTTCATGGTACAGAAGAAGCTCCCAGAGCGTATACAGCTCTCGATATCATTTATGAGGACAGCGATATCCTTCTTATAAACAAACCATCCGGTATGCTTTCTCAACCAGCCGGAGATAATACCCCCAGCCTGGTGGAGTATCTCACAGGATATCTTCTTGAAAAGGGGGCTGTGACAGAAGAACTCCTGCATACATTCCATCCGGGAGTGTGCAACCGTCTTGACCGTAACACCAGCGGTCTGGTGGCAGCCGGCAAAAGTCTTTCAGGGCTTCAGGAGATGTCCGCACTTTTTAAAACAAGAAATCTTCATAAATTTTATCTCTGTATGGTGCAGGGAGTAATCCAAGCTCCTGCACACATCCGAGGATATCTGTACAAAAATACCAGTACCAACAAAGTAACAATATACAAAGATAAGAAAGAAGAGGCACTTCCCATAGAGACGAAGTACCGTCCTCTTGGAGATAACGGAACCTGTACACTTCTTGAGGTTGAGCTGATCACCGGGCGGACCCATCAGATCCGTGCCCATCTGGCATCTGTGGGCCATCCAATTCTTGGAGATCCCAAATATGGCACAAAAGCTTACCGGAAGGGACAGCTTCTTCATTCTTTCCGGATGGAATTTCCCCGGGGAGAAGGGGCACTGAAGGGCTTATCCGGCAGAAGTTTTTCTGCACCGGTACCGGAATTCTTTCTTAAAAAATTAAAAGAGGAGCATTTAGAGGAGAGTTATTATGAAAATCTGGAATGAAATTTGGGATTATGTAAAAATGATCATTATTGTGGTAGCCGTAGTGCTGGTAGTCAATAATGTGGTTCTCATCAACGCCAAGATTCCGTCAGAATCCATGGAAGAAACAATTATGACCGGTGACCGTATCTTCGGTTTCCGCCTTGCATATGGCCTTAATATGAATATTTTTGGAAATGAGATTTCCAAGAAATGGAAAGATCCACAGCGTTTTGATATTGTGATATTCAAGTATCCTGATGATGAGTCACAGCTTTTTATCAAAAGAGTCATCGGTCTCCCGGGAGACAAGGTAGAGATCAGAGACGGTAAAGTTTACATCAATGATTCCAAAACTCCTCTGGATGATTCCTTTGTTCCTGAAACTCCTCTCGGTAGTTACGGACCTTATGAAGTCCCGGAGGACTGTTACTTTATGATGGGTGACAACCGCAATAATTCCAAGGATTCCCGTTTCTGGGAAAACACCTATGTGCGTTTTGACCAGATCGTGGGGAAGGCGGAAATCCGATATTTCCCGTCTATCAAACTCCTGGGCTGATCTGCCATGGCAACATGGAACAGCAGAGGTTTACGCGGTTCCACTCTTGAGGAACTGGTAAACCGTACCAATGAGCAGTACAGGGAGAAGGGACTGGCTTTGATCCAGAAAATCCCCACTCCCATCACCCCTGTACGGATGGACAAGGAAAGCCATCATATCACCCTGGCTTATTTTGAGCAGAAGAGTACTGTGGATTATATTGGAGCTGTCCAGGGGATCCCGGTTTGCTTCGATGCCAAGGAATGTAGTGTATCCACCTTTCCCCTTGCCAATATCCATCCCCATCAGGTGGCTTTTATGGAGGAATTTGAACGGCAGAAGGGAATCGCTTTTTTTCTTATCTACTTCAGTGCAGATCAGAGATTCTATTATCTTCCACTGCGAAAGCTTCTTACATTCTGGAAGCGGATGGAGAAGGGTGGAAGAAAAAGTTTCCGCAGAGATGAGCTGGATGACAGTTTCTATCTGCCTTCCAGAAGCGGCTATCTTGTTCCCTATCTGGAAGGAATCCAGTATGACCTCAAATTACGGGATTGACTTTTGAAAAGGTTTCCTATATAATCTTATATAGTTTTTTGTAGTAGCATGGTAGCGAACTAAAGCAAGCTATAAGAGACGAAGCATACGTATCCGAAAATACCCGGGGTAACGGATGCTAGGAATCAATATGAAGGAGAGATTATCATGCAGCGGATTTTTCATACACCTGAAGGTGTGCGGGATATTTATGGAGAGGAGTGCAGCCGCAAGAAATGGCTCCAGAAGAAACTCCATCAGGTGTTTTCAAAATATGGATATGAGGATATCGAAACACCGGGATTTGAATATTTTGAAGTATTCAGTAATGAAGTCGGAACCATCCCTTCCAAAGATCTTTATAAATTTTTTGACAGAGAGGGAAATACCCTTGTCTTAAGACCGGACTTTACACCTTCTGTGTCCAGAGCCTGTGCTACGTATTTTGACCCTGACCAGACTCCGGCAAGACTTTGTTACACAGGAAATACATTTATCAATAATTCCAGTTTAAGGGGAAGGCTGAAAGAAAACACCCAGATGGGTGTGGAACATATGGGAGATGATTCTGCTGCAGCAGATGCAGAGATTCTCGCAATGACCGTAGAATGTCTGAAGGCAGCAGGACTTACAGAATTTCAGGTCAGTGTAGGACAGGTAGATTACTATAAATCCCTGATCCGCGAGGCAGCACTTGACAGTGAGCTGGAAGAACAGCTCCGTGAGCTGATCTCACAAAAAAACTATTTTGGTGTAGAGGAGCTTCTTAAGGAACAGAATCTGGATTCCCAGCTTACACAGGCACTGACAGAGCTTCCCCAGATGTTTGGATCTTTTGAAGTCCTTGAAAAGGCACGAAGCCTTACTTCCAGTCCTGCAGCACTTTCTGCTGTGAAGCGCCTGGAAGAGATTTATGAGATCCTGAAGCTGTACGGCTGTGAAAAGTATATTGCCTTTGATTTTGGTATGCTCAGCAAATACCGTTATTATACAGGAATTATTTTTCAGGCTTATACATATGGGACAGGTGAACCTCTGATCAAGGGAGGCCGTTATAATGATCTTATGAAACATTTCGGCAAACCGGCAGCATCCATAGGTTTTGCCATTGTTGTGGATAACCTGATGCTTGCTCTTTCCAGACAGAAAATTGAAGTACCTGCCCGTAAAGAAACAATCATCCTCACTTATCAGAGAGATAAGCTTGAAAAAGCTGTGAAGGAAGCCATGAAGCTTCGCGCACAGGGAGAAAACGTGGCTTTACGCCCGGCAAAGGAGGAGCTTGACTGATGAGATATCTCACATTTGCCCTTACAAAGGGGCGTCTTGCCAACAAAACACTTGATATGTTTGAAAAGATTGGAATCACCTGTGAGGAGATGCGGGATAAAGATTCCAGAAAGCTGATTTTTACCAATGAAGAAC
>CAKROW010000099.1 GCA_934373235.1 uncultured Blautia sp.
AAGAAGTGTTTTTTTCTTTGAATTTCCCAGGGATTCCGTTATAATAAACCCTGTATGTGCATAGTCACATACGCAGTTCTTTTTTGATCAGGAGGATATTATGATCTTATCATGTCAGAATATATGTAAATCTTTTGGAGAAAAGGTGATCATCGATAACGCATCTTTTCATATTGAGGACCGGGAAAAAGCAGCTCTCATCGGCTGCAACGGTGCCGGAAAAACCACCCTTTTACGCATTATCATGCAGGAACTTCCCGCTGATTCCGGTTCCATAGTTCTTGCACGGGACAAGAATATCGGTTATCTTGCCCAGTACCAGGATATCCACGGACATCATACCATTTATGAGGAGCTTCTTACCACCAAGCAGCATATCCTGGATATGGAACGCCGTATCCGCTCCCTGGAACAGGATATGAAAACAGCCTCCGGTGATGCCTTAAACAAGCTGATGGACTCCTACACAAGACTGAACCACCAGTTTGAACTGGAGAATGGATATGCTTACAAAAGCGAGATCACCGGTGTATTAAAGGGCCTTGGTTTTGCAGAGGAAGATTACGACAAGCCCATCGAAACTCTTTCCGGAGGACAGAAGACCCGTATTGCCCTTGGCAAACTTCTTGTTTCCAAGCCGGATATCCTGATGCTGGATGAGCCTACCAACCACCTGGATATGGAAAGTATCGCCTGGCTTGAGACCTATCTTCTCAATTATCCGGGTGCTGTCTTCATCGTATCCCATGACCGCTATTTTCTTGACAAAGTGGTTACCAAGGTTATTGAGATCGAGGCCGGCCACACCCGTGTCTATACAGGCAATTATTCTGCCTTTGCAGTAAAAAAAGCCCAGCTTCGTGATGCCCAGTACAAAGCCTACCTGAACCAGCAACGGGATATCAAACACCAGGAGGCAGTTATCGCAAAGCTCAAATCCTTTAACCGTGAAAAATCCATCAAGCGTGCAGAGAGCCGTGAGAAAATGCTGGATCGCGTCCAGCGGATCGACAAGCCGGTTGAGATCCAGGACCAGATGCGGATTTCCCTGGAGCCCCGTTTCGTAAGCGGAAACGATGTACTCCATGTGGAGGAGCTCTCCAAGGCTTTTCCCGGACAGACACTGTTTTCCAATATCTCCTTTGATATTAAGAGAGGAGAGCGAGTTGCTCTTATCGGCAACAACGGAACAGGAAAGACCACCATGCTGAAGATCATTAACGGCATCATAAATGCGGACTCCGGAAGCTTCTGCCTGGGTTCCAAGGTTCAGATCGGTTATTATGACCAGGAACACCATGTGCTCCATATGGACAAAACAATTTTTCAGGAAATTTCCGACACCTACCCTACACTTACAGAAACTGAGATCCGCAATATGCTGGCTGCGTTTCTCTTTACAGGAGATGATGTATTCAAAGAGATCTCTTCTCTTTCCGGTGGAGAACGTGGCCGCGTTTCCCTTGCCAAGCTTATGCTTTCCGAGGCCAATTTCCTGATCCTGGATGAGCCTACCAACCATCTGGATATTACTTCCAAGGAAATCCTTGAGGATGCACTGGTAAGTTATACGGGAACTGTATTCTATGTTTCCCATGACCGTTACTTTATCAATCAGACAGCTACCAGGATCATGGAGCTGACCAACCAGGCAGTTGTAAACTATATCGGTGATTATGACTACTATCTTAATAAAAAAGAAGAACTGACAAAAGCTTACGCTCCTTCCCAGGAAACCGAAGTTCTCAAAGAGGAAAAGCAGGTTTCCGAAAATAAACTTACCTGGCAGCAGATGAAAGAAGAGCAGGCCAGAAAACGAAAAAAAGAAGCGGAACTCAAAAAAGTTGAATCCCGCATTGATGAACTTGAAACCCGTGACAGGGAAATCGATGAAACCATGGTTCTGCCGGATGTATGCACCAATGTGGCAGAATGTACTAAATTAAGCCGCGAAAAAGCAGATATCGCCGCTGAACTTGAAACACTTTATGAACGTTGGGAGGAGCTGGCCTGATGGTCAGCTCCTCTCTGGTACCCATATATTTTCAGTCCGGATATTTCCCGGTCTCCTCCAGAAGAATCTCTGCAAACTGGGGAGCACAGGCAAGAATGTTGGCATTTTTAAGGTAGGGAGGCTCCTGGCCCTTCCAGGTGTTCACAGTGCCGCCTGCCTCTCTTAAGATAATGGTTCCTGCGGAATAATCCCAGGGCTTTAAATTCACTTCTATATATCCATGCTGTCTTCCGCAGGCAACATAACACATATCAAGTTCTGCGGAACCTGTTCTTCTGAAATCCGCACATTTCATAAAGATATCATAGAAAACAGGAAAAAGAGCTTTCGCCCTGTTTTTCTCATAGGGTGAGGAACCGTAGGAGATCACCGCATCCTTAAAATCTTTCAGCCCGGATACGTGGATCTGCTTTCCGTTCAGATATGCACCCTGTCCTTTTGTTCCCGAAAACAGCTCCTCTGTAAAAGGATTATAGACGATTCCAAAAATGATCTCTCCCTTTTCGTAAAGACCGAGGGCAACTGCACTTAAATGATAGTCATGGATCAGGTTTGTTGTCCCGTCAATAGGATCCAGGATCCAGTAAATGCCTTCCGGATCCAGATTTTTGTTTTCTTTTTCCTCTGCGATCAGAGGAATATCCGGTGTTACCCTCTCCAGCTTCTCTTTCAGAAAATTCTGCACTGCAAGATCCACATTGGTCACATAGTCCGCAGCCCCCTTTTCTGTCACCTTTTCATTTTTCATTTCCTGAAAGATCAGTTCTTTGGTTTCTCTTACCAGATCTGTGATCTTTGCCTGTTCTTCTCTGCTGATCATAATGTTCCTCCAGTATTATATTTTATATTTTACAGAAGTCTTCCTAAATACCTCTCAAAGCATACACCGTCATTTCGGTCTGTTCCCTCTTTTACCGCATCGGAAATAGCTGCTGAGATGAAATCCACTGCCTTTCCGGCACATTCTTTCATGGAAAAACCTTTTACCAGGCCGGCACTTAATACAGAGGCAAAAAGATCTCCGGTTCCGGAATAGCTGCCTCCGGTTTTGATACCTATAACCCAGTCTGTCTCTTTATTTTCCCGAATCAGATTTCCCATCCGGAGCGTTCCGTCACTGCCCGGAAGATCGATCCCTGTGATCACAGCCGCACGAAGGTCATAGGTTTCCTCCAGGGTCTTTCCGATCTTTTCGATCTCACCCATAAACACTTCCACAGGCAAGGTCTTAAATTCCTTCCACTGTCTCTCCATCTTGTCTTTATTTCCCAGAAGCAAAAGGGCTTCTGTAAGGTTGGGGGTGATCACCTGGGCATATCCGGCAAGATCCATAAGACGTTTTCTCATTCCTTCTGAGTACACAGGATAGACCTCCCCCTGGTCTCCCATTACCGTGTCCACCAGGATCAGGGTGTCATTATCTGCAAATTCCCTCAGGAAAGAAAGTATCTGGTCTGCCTGTCTCTCATCTGAAAGAAAACCTGTATAGATCCCGTCCGGATGAAACCCTCTCTTTTTCCATTCTTTCATATATGCATCCATATGATATGTAAAATCATCACAGTAGTAGGACTCATATCCGGTCTGATTGCTTAATACCGCAGTTGGGAGAGGGCATGCCTGAACTCCCATAACGGAGATCACCGGGATCGCCGCTGTAAGAGAACATTTGCCAAGTCCGGACAGATCATTGATCACTGCTATTTTTTTCATGCTGTTTACTCCAGTCTTTTGTTTTTGTTTCACTTGTGTTTTTTTCATTCATGATATAGAATAGCACTAATGTCGGATACAAGTCAACGAAAGAGGAAGGATTATCATGCTGAATATATCTGCCGGACACAGGAAAGAACATTTATATATGGAGGTATACCACCACTACAGGAAGCTTATCACAGAACAGAAGATGGCACCCGGAAGCAAGATGCCCTCCCTGAGAAAATGCTCCCAGGAACTTAAGCTGAGCCGCACCACCATAGAAAACGCCTACCTTCAGCTGGCAGCTGACGGTTATATTATTGCCAGAGCACAAAGCGGCTATTATGTGACTGATATTGCCACCAGGCTTCACACCCCTGTCCCACCGAAACACCAGGATACCCTTATCTGCCTCTATGACTTTGCATCTTCCGGTGTGGACAGGGAGAGTTTCCGTTTTGATCTGTGGCAGCGTTATATCAAAAGCGCACTCCGCCAGGAAGACCGGCTCCTCTCCTACGGTGAGCCCCAGGGAGAACTGGATTTAAGGGAAACCCTTTCCGACTACATCCGTGAAAGGCGAAATGTGATCTGTTCTCCGGATGATATTGTGATAGGTGCAGGTATGCAAAGCCTTCTGCAGATCCTCTGTCCCCTGATCTGTGAACACAGAACTGTCTCGTTCCCTACCCCTTCCTTTGTTCAGGGCAGTACCATATTTTCAGATTTCGGTTTTGATATCCACTACCGTGACAAAAGCTGTGATGTGATCTATGTCTCTCCTGCACATATGACAAAATGGGGCGAGATCATGCCTGTGAACCGCCGCCTGGAACTGGTACATCACGCAGCCGACACAGGACGTCTCATTATTGAGGATGATTTTGAAAATGAATTTGTATACATGCAGAAGCCTACGCCTTCTCTGTTCGGTCTTTCCGGCGGGGAAAATGTGGTGTATATAGGTTCCTTTTCCAGACTGCTCCTGCCTTCTATCCGAATCAGCTTTATGGTTCTTCCCCCTGCTCTTCGGGAAAAATATCTGACAAAAGCGGGATACTATAACCAGACCGCTTCCAGGGCAGAACAGATTGCTCTCTGCCAGTTTATCCGGGACGGCCACCTTTCATCTCAGGCACGGCGTCTGAAACGTCTTTATGCCCAGAAACTGAAAAGCCTCAAAAGAACAGTTCAGGATACTTTTGGAAAATCAGCCCCTGTAAAACTTGGAGCCGCCGGAACCAGCCTTGCTCTTACCCTGCCCTCTTCCCTTACCTGGGAAGAACTGAAAAAAAAGGCACAGACCAACGGTCTGCGCCTTCAGCTACTTAAAGAAGACCCCGGAGAGATCACTTTGATCCTCTCCTGTTCCTCCATGCCGGTAAAAGACTTCGCACCTGCATGTGCGCTTTTAAAGGAACTGATATCCTGAGTTTTCAGTATCCCCGGTTATTATCGATCATGTAAAGAAGAGCATTGACAATACATGCAGCAATATTGCTTCCGCCTTTTCGTCCTCTCGCCACAATATAGGGAACCCCTGCATCCATAATAAGCTCCTTGGACTGCACCACATTAACAAACCCTACCGGAACCCCGATGATCAACTCTGGTGAAAGTTCTCCATTTTCAATAAGTTCATACAGGCGCACCAGGGCTGTAGGAGCATTTCCCACGGCAAAGATCAGCTTCCTGTCCATTTTTGCCGCCTTGTCCATGCTTGCAGTTGCCCTTGTAGTTCCATTTTCCTTTGCGATCTTTGCCACATCTTCATCAGACATAAAGCAGAAAACCTCGCCTCCGTAACGGGCAAGTGCTTTTTTGTTGATCCCGGCTTTTGCCATCTGGGTATCTGTCACAATACAGGCACCCTCTTTAATGGCCTCCATGGCTTTCTGCACTGCGTTCTCCGAAAAGCAGAGATTCTCTGCATAGTCAAAATCCGCACTTGTATGGATACAGCGTTTTACTACCAGCTCTGTTCCGGGAATCAGTTTTTTGTCCCCAAGCTCTTCTGTGATGATCTCAAAACTTCTTTTTTCTATATCCATGGGTCTGACATTTTCAAGTTCAACCTTCATTTTATTCACCTTCCGTAATTCCATTTTCCAGGATCTGGTATATTTTTTTCATGTCCAGATGTTTCCGAAGTTCTGCTGCCAGAATATCATACTGCTGCTCCTTAAAAGCCGCAAAATCCACACCTGTCATTTCTTCCACATCGATCCCCTTCATTTTTCCAAGAACACGGATCATTGCCTCCGCTGCCTCTTCCCTGTCAAAGACTCCGTGGACATAAGTACCGCACACATTTTCCTTCCAGGCACCTTCCTGTTTGGTTTCTCCTTTTACATGGTCTATAATGGTGGTCGCATTTCTGCTGCCCTCTTTCAGAACGCTCTCACCCATATGGATCTCGTAGCCCTCGATCTCTGCCCCGGACAAGGGCTTCAGAGCTCCGTCAAGCTCCTGAAAAGTTCCGCTTACCCGTGTCCTTGTTTTCTCCCTGGCAAATACCGTATCCATAGGTAGAAGTCCCATACCCTTTATGGTTCCGCCGTTTTCCACTCCATAAGGATCACTTAAAGTTTCGCCCAGCATCTGATAGCCGCCACATACACCGAAAATCAGTTTTCCTCTGGAAGCCTGCTTGAGAACTGCAGCCTCCATACCGCTCTCCCGCATCCAGATTAGATCACCCATGGTATTCTTTGTACCCGGAAGAATGATCATATCAGGTGAATGAAGGTCCCCCGGATGTTTCACATAGCGGAGTGATACTCCCGGAATACTCTCAAAAGGATTAAAATCTGTAAAATTGGAGATCCTCGGTGTGCGGATCACCGCAATATCGATCACTCCTGCTTCCTGCTTTCTGTCAAAGCGTTCCGTCAGGCTGTCCTCATCCTCCACCTGGATATCCAGATAAGGTGCCACACCCACCACCGGAATCCCGCTTTTTTCCTCAAGCATGGTAACTCCGGGATCCAGGATCGTCTTATCCCCGCGAAATTTGTTGATGATAAGGCCTTTGACCATTGACCTCTCATCTTCCTCCAGAAGTTCTACAGTTCCGATAAGCTGTGCAAATACACCTCCGCGGTCAATATCTCCTACAAGAAGCACCGGGGCCTTTGCCATTTTGGCCATTCCCATATTGACGATATCTTCTTCCTTCAGGTTGATCTCCGCAGGACTTCCCGCACCTTCGATCACAATAATATCATTCTCCGCTGCCAGGGCATTATATGCCTTCATAATATCCGGCACCAGCTTTTTCTTGTAGCGGAAGTAATCTCTCGCACTCATGGTTCCCAGTACCTCACCGTTTACGATCACCTGGGATCCCACATCATTGGTGGGCTTTAAGAGAATAGGATTCATAAGAACAGACGGAGCAATGCCTGCCGCCTCTGCCTGCATTACCTGCGCCCGTCCCATCTCAAGCCCGTCCTCTGTAATAAAGGAATTCAAAGCCATATTCTGGGATTTAAAGGGAGCCACCTTGTATCCATCCTGCCTGAAGATCCTGCAAAGACCTGCCGCAAGAAGACTCTTTCCTGCATTTGACATGGTTCCCTGTACCATTATTGCTTTTGCCATAATCTGCCTCCCTCCAGTGCTTCCATAAGTTTTATGTTCTCTTCATGTTTTTTTACTGCAACACGGTAATACCCTCTGGAAAGTCCCGGATAATTGCTGCAGTCACGGATCAGGATCCGTTTTCTCAGGCAAAGGTCATATAATTCCTCCGGTCCTTTAAAAAAAATATAGTTTGCCTGGGACGCAAAAACCTTATATCCCATTTTTGTCATCTCATCTTTCATCCAGGCAGA
>CAKROW010000100.1 GCA_934373235.1 uncultured Blautia sp.
TCTCGGTATCATCTTGTCCGTAAGAACCTGCGTTTCCCGGAAAACTGCTCAGGTTTCCTCTCAGGATGTAACAGCAGACAGTCAGAGTAATAATTCCTCTTCCATTGCAGACAATGCTGAGCCTGATGATTCCCAGACAGATCCCACTGTACAGGAACCGGTTTCCATCACCCTCAGTATTGTAGGCGACTGCACTCTTGGAACTGATGAAACTTTTGATTATGATAGCGGCTTCACTGCTTATTATGACAATTATGGCAAAGATTATTTTTTCCAGAATGTAAAAAGCGTTTTCCAGGCTGATGATCTTACTGTCGCCAACTTTGAGGGAACCCTTACAGATTCAGATACACGGGAAGATAAATTGTTCGCATTTAAAGCTCCGGCCCAGTATGCCCAGATCCTTACCTCCGGCTCTGTGGAGGCCGTTAACACAGCTAATAACCACAGTCACGATTATGGAGACCAGAGCTATTCGGATACCCTTACAGCTCTTGACAGCGCAGGCATCACCCATTTCGGCTATGATGATACAGCAGTTATAGATGTTAAGAATGTTAAAGTCGGCCTTATCGGTATTTATGAACTAAATGACCATCTGGACTGTGCACAGCAGTTAAAAGACAACATTTCCAAAGTAAAACAAAATGGAGCACAGCTCATTATCGTGATCTTCCACTGGGGAAACGAAAGTGAGACAGTCCCTGACACTAACCAGATGACTCTTGGACGGCTTGCCGTTGATGAAGGTGCGGATCTTGTATGTGGTCATCATCCCCATGTCCTCCAGGGCATTGAAACTTACAATGGCAAAAATATCGTGTATAGTCTGGGTAATTTCTGTTTTGGCGGAAACAGTTCTCCAAGTGATATGGATACCATGATCTTTCAGCAGACCTTTACCATTACCTCAGATGGAGTCCAGAATGATAATGTGACCAATATTATCCCCTGCTCCATCTCTTCTGCTTCCGGTGATGGCTATAATAATTATCAACCCACCCCCGCATCTGGCGATGAGGCTTCCAGAATCCTTCAAAAAATCCAGGAACGAAGCGATCAGATTCCAAATATACAATCAGCCATCTCCATTCCGGGGACAGCTTCTACCACATCCTCTGACTCCTCCGAAAATACAGATTCCAGTGAAGAGGACTCCAGTTACACAGAAGAATCTGAAGATATTTCCGGGGAGGATTCTTCTTATGATGAAGATTCTTATGGCGAAGATTCCTATGATGACTCTTCCTATGATGACTCTTCCTATGATGATTCTTCCTATGATGATTTTGATTACTATGACAATGACGAATACACTGAAGAATAAAGTATAAGAAAGAATCCTGCAAGCAGGATTCTCCGCCTGCGGCGGGTCGCTTCAGCGACATAATAAAAATACCCTGGCATGATCACATATTTCTTCTGTATGTGACCATGCACAGGGTATTCTTCTATTCTGATTTATTCGATCATCATGGCATCCCCGAAACTGAAGAAGCGATATCGTTCTTTCACAGCTTCTTCATAAGCAGACATGATATGCTCTTTTCCCGCAAGTGCAGAAACCAACATCAAAAGTGTGGATTCCGGCAGATGGAAATTAGTGATCAGTCCGTCAATTGCTTTAAATCTATAACCTGGATAAATAAAAATCTCTGTCCAGCCACTTCCTGCTTTTACGATTCCGTCCTCACCAGTTGCTGATTCCAGAGTACGGCAGCTTGTTGTTCCAACAGAAATCACACGTCCGCCATTCTTTTTTGTATCGTTAATAAGCTTTGCCTGATCCTCTTCTACAATATAGAATTCAGAGTGCATATGATGTTTTTCCACATCATCAACTTTTACAGGGCGAAAAGTACCAAGGCCTACATGAAGGGTTACATGAGCAATATTTACCCCCATCTCCTTCACTTTTTCAAGAAGCTCCGGTGTAAAATGGAGTCCTGCTGTAGGTGCAGCCGCAGAGCCTTCGTTCTTGGCATATACAGTCTGATAACGGTTTTTATCTTTAAGTTTATGGGTAATGTAAGGTGGCAACGGCATTTCACCAAGCTGATCCAGGATTTCTTCAAAAATACCCCCATAGTGGAATTGGATCAGCCGGTTACCTTCATCTACAATATCAATGATCTCACCTTTGAGAATACCATCGCCAAAAGTGATCTCCGCACCCGGACGGGCTTTTTTGCCAGGTTTTACAAGGCACTCCCAAATATCATTTTCCCTACGTTTCAGAAGAAGTATCTCAATAAGAGCTCCTGTCTCCTCCTTATGTCCGTAAAGGCGTGCAGGGATAACCTTAGTATCATTGATCACAAGACAGTCCCCTTTATGAAGATAATCAAGGATATCTGTAAAATGACGATGTTCAATGCTTCCGTCTTTCAAAGACAGATGCATAAGTCTTGATGAACTTCTGTCCTCCAATGGATCCTGTGCGATCAGCTCCTGTGGCAGATCATAATAAAAATCTGATGTTTTCATAATTATTTTTCCACTTCCTCTTTCCATTCTTTACGAAGTCTGCGGATTTCGTTCCATTCTTTGTTTGTAAGATCTGCCTTCGGCAAAAGGTCAGGTCTCCACTTCGCAGTGCGGATGACAGACTGTTCCCTGCGCCATTTATCTACATTCCCGTGATGTCCGGAAAGCAGCACTTCCGGTACTCTTTTGCCATGCCACACCTCCGGCCGGCTGTACTGAGGATACTCCAGAAGACTTCCGGAAAAAGATTCCGTTTCTCCTGACTCCTGATTATTCAGAACACCTGGTACCATTCTGGAAATCGAATCCATCATTACCATAGCAGGCAGTTCTCCACCAGTAAGTACATAATCACCGATAGATACGTAATCTGTAACGATTTCTTCCAGAACACGCTCATCGATCCCCTCATAATGGCCACAGAGAAAAACCAAATCCTCTTCCAGTGCAAATTTCCTTGCCATATCCTGGTTAAAGGTTTTTCCCTGAGGTGTCAGAAAAATCACTCTGGGTTTTCTTCCAATACTATTCACAATAGATTCGTAGGAAAGATATACAGGCTCTGCCTGCATTAACATTCCGGCACCTCCACCATATGGATAATCATCTACCTTCTGGTGCTTATTAAATGCGAAATCACGGATATTCACAGCTTCCAGGGTAAGAAGTCCCTTTGCTATGGCACGACCTGTAATACTGGTGTTCATTCCATTTTCGATCATTTCCGGAAACAGGGTAAGTACATGATAATTCATTTAAACAAGCCCTTTCATCAAATGTACAGTCATTGCATTTTTTTCCAGATCCACGTCAAGGATACACTCATGGATTGCCGGGAGAAGTATCTCTTTACCATCCACACCGTCTACCACATACACATCATTGGCTCCGGTTTCCATAACATCACGGAGCACGCCGAATTTTTCTCCATTTTCAAGAAAAACATCCATGCCTATAAGGTCTGCTACATAATATTCATCCTCACCCAGCTCCTGTGCTTCCTCTCTGGGAATCCAGAGATCACGTCCTTTGTACATTTCAATATCATTGATATTATCTATTCCCTCGAATTTCAGAATAGCCAGATTTTTGAAAAATCTTACATTCTGAATATTCAGCCTGCGCAGCTCTCTTCCGGTATCAAGCATCACATATTCTATATCGAGAAAACGTTCCGCATTGTCTGTTGTGGGATAAACCTTAACTTCTCCACGAACACCGTGGGTTGTAGTGATAACACCTACTTTTAATAAATCTTCCATTTTTCGCTCCTTTATTATATCTTGTAAAAGAGTGAAAACAGGAGCTATGGATTCCACAGCTCCTGTCTCTTTTTTCATTGCAGAATATCTACAATCACTTTTTTGCTGCTTTTCGAAGAAGCCGCTTTTACCACGGTGCGGATTGCCTTGGCAATCCTGCCCTGCCGGCCGATCACTTTACCCATATCAGCCTGTCCTACTTTAAGCTCAACGACAATAGCATCGTCCTTCTCAGTCTCGGTAACGACTACTTCATCCGGATTTTCAACAAGAGATTTTGCAATTACTTCTACAAGTTGTTTCATTACATACCTCCTTGCTCTGTCCCTTACGGGCAACACAGAAATATCCTCTTACAGGTAAATTATTTCTCGATTCCGGCAAGTTTGAGAAGTTTAGCAACTACCTCTGTAGGCTGAGCTCCGGCTGCAAGCCATTTCTTAGCTGCCTCTTCATCGATTTTGTATACGCTTGGGTCAAGGTTTGGATCATATGTTCCGATCTCCTCGATACATCTTCCATCACGTTTGCTGCGGGAATCTGCAACTACGATTCTATAGAAAGGTGCTTTCTTCTGTCCCATTCTTCTTAATCTGATCTTTACTGCCATTTTTGTTTCCTCCAATTATCTTTCTAAAAATTTATTGTTTTTATTTAAAAGGGAAGCTTAAAGCCGCCTCTTTTTCCCATATTCATCTTACCGCCTGCAAGTCCGGGCATTTGTTTCATCATTTTCTTACTTTGCTCAAACTGCTTAACAAGACGGTTAACCTCTGAAATATCAACTCCCGCACCTTTTGCAATACGGTTCTTACGGGATATATTCAGAATATTCGGGTTGGTTCGTTCCTGAGGTGTCATGGAAAGGATAATGGACTTGGTCCTGTCCATTGCTTTCTCATCGATCATACCCTCGATATCCTTCATCTTACTGCCCATACCCGGAAGCATATTCAGGATACTGGAAATTCCACCCATTTTATTCATCTGCTCCATGCTGGTGAGATAATCATTGAAGTCAAAGTCCATTTTCTTCAGCTTCTTCTGCATCTCCTGTGCCTGTTCCTGATCCACAGATGCTTCAACCTTCTCAATAAGGCTCATAACATCTCCCATTCCCAGGATTCTGGAAGCCATACGCTCCGGGTAAAACTGTTCCAGATCAGAAAGTTTCTCACCCATACCTACATAGAGGATCGGTTTTCCGGTTACTGCTTTAATGGAAAGGGCAGCTCCACCTCGTGTATCACCATCCATCTTTGTCAGAATTACACCGTCAATTCCAACTTTTTCGGAAAAAGTCTGCGCTACATTGACTGCATCCTGTCCGGTCATGGCATCTACAACAAGCACTGTGGCATCCACATTCACATTTGCCTTGATATCGGCAAGTTCCTGCATCATACTTTCATCAATATGAAGACGACCTGCTGTATCAATAAGAACAACATTCTGCTGATGTGCCTTGGCATGCTCAATTGCTGCTTTCGCAATATCCACAGGATTCTGCTTATCTCCCATGGAAAAGACCTCAACACCCTGCTTCTCTCCGTTCACCTGCAACTGTGTGATCGCTGCGGGTCGATAGACATCACATGCTACAAGCAGTGGTCTCTTTCCCTTTGATTTCAGTTTACCTGCCAGTTTGGCAACTGTGGTTGTTTTACCTGCACCCTGAAGACCTGCCATCATAAGTACGGTTATCTCATTTCCCTGCTTAATCGGAAGCTCTGTTGTCTCACTTCCCATCAGATTAACCAGCTCGTCATTTACAATCTTGATAACCATCTGTCCCGGATTCAGACCATTCATGACATCCTGTCCAACTGCCCGCTCCTGCACAGATTTCGTAAACTGCTTAACGACCTTAAAGTTAACATCTGCCTCCAGAAGAGCCATCTTAACCTCTTTAAGTGCTACCTTAACGTCTGCCTCTGTGAGCAGGCCTTTACCTTTTAACTTTTTAAATACATTCTGCAGTTTCTCTGTCAAGCTTTCAAATGCCATCGATCATAACTCCTCTAATATCACATTGGAAATCGCCGCAATATCCTCGGCGTGGTACTCTCCGGCCAGTTTATGGATCTTCTTGACCTGGCTTCGGATGTTCAGGAATTTCTCCACCAGATGGAGTTTTTTCTCATATTCTTCTAACGTGTGATTGCACCGTCTGATCATATCATGTACGCCCTGCCGACTGATTCCTAGATCCTCAGCAACCTCACTTAAGGAGTAATCCTCAAGTATAACGCTGGTATACACCTGACGCTGTCTCTCTGTCAAAAGCTCACCATAAAAATCAAATAATAATGTCTGTTCTACAAACTTCTCCATCTGTAATCACCTTGGCTATAATACCCTATTTTTCGGTTGGTGTCAAGTATTTTATCTTTACAAAATAATTTTATTTTTTTCTGTATTCTGATTCACATATTCTGCGATCAGTTTAAATCCTCCAAGTGGTACACAAAAAGCAGGGTCATTTTGTACACAGGCATGATAAGTTTCTTCCAGATCAAACCACCTGACTTCTTCTACTTCCTCTTTCTGCAGGGTAAGGTTTTTAATATTAACAGGCTCAGTGTATATATAAACAAAAGCAATTTCATTATCATGAAACATTTTTCCGTGAAATTCCTTCTTATATAATATAGGAAACTTTCCTGCATATGCAAGCTCATCCGCCGCTGCAAAAATTCCCAGTTCTTCACTTAATTCTCTCAAAGCAGATTCCTGCGGTTCATCTCCTGCCTGAATGTGTCCTGCCGATGAGGTATCATATTTTCCCGGAAAAGAGTCCTTATTTACAGATCTTTTCTGAAGTAGAACCTGAATCCTTCCCCTGTGTTCCCTGATGATCCAAATATGTGCTGTACGGTGGCGTAATCCTTCTGTATGGGCAATTTTTCTTTCTGTAATTTTTCCTGTAGGAAGTCCGTTCTTGTCTACAATATCTATAAATTCCATTTTTTCTGTTCCTTATCTGTTATTTTCATTTTAATGCCCTAATGCATATTTAATAAGGCTTTCTGCAAGATATGTGTTACAATTTGCACAGATGGGTTTTCATGCACCCACTGGTAATTTTCAATTCTATTTTACCACTGAAATTTCTGTAGCGCTATTGATTCCTGAAATATTATCTGATATGATATCAGTTGGTCATTGTTAACTATTAGAAGGGAGAACGGCTTATGAATTATATTTCCTATAATGACATTATTGAAATGAATGGAATTTTTCTGACAAAGGGATTAAATTTTAAAATACATTTAAGAGATGCCTGCGGAAAACAATCCTGCTGGATCGAACCACTTGGAAACTGCGCATGTGAAGGACATTACGATGAAATGTATACTGTCCTTGAAGAATACTTTGCCAAAAAAGGGTTTACACTTATGTATGCGGAAGATAAACTGAATTTTTGGGTACTTAACTGATTTTCTGAATATAATGTATAAAAAGCCTGTAGAAATTATCTACAGGCTTTTTATTACTCCCCCTGTTGGACTCGAACCAACGACACTGCGGTTAACAGCCGCATGCTCTACCGACTGAGCTAAGGAGGATTATTTAGTTGAAAGTTTGCACCTTCAAAACTGCATGCATGATTGTATTGATGATCGTTAATCGTTTTTTTGAATCAATTGAAACCTGCGTTTGGTCAAGCCCTCACCCGATTAGTAACAGTCAGCTCCATGTGTTGCCACACTTCCACCCCTGCCCTATCTACCTCG
>CAKROW010000101.1 GCA_934373235.1 uncultured Blautia sp.
AAGAATATGATGAATGGAGATATAAGTACCCGGAACTGGATACTTACCAGAAACGTGCCAAGGTACCATCTCAGGAACTAAGTGATTACCTCGTAAAAGAATTGACTAAAAAAGAAAATTAAGAAAAAAAAACCTTACCGATATTCAGTTTTTTACTTCTGAAAATCAGTAAGGTTTCTTTATATACGTTATGAAATAAAATTTTTATCTCTTGAATAATCACAAAATGTTGCCATTTTGTTGCCAATCACTAAGCAAATTTGTTTGCAACCCGCATAAATACTGGTTTCTCGTGATTGTGTGGATTATTCGAACTCAATCGTACCAGGCGGCTTACTGGTAAGATCATAGAATACGCGGTTCACACCCTTAACCTCATTAATAATACGGTTCATCACCTTATTAAGCACTGCATAAGGAATCTCAGCAGATTCGGCAGTCATGAAGTCAATGGTCTTAACGGCGCGGAGCGCCACTGCATAATCGTATGTTCTGAAGTCTCCCATTACACCTACGCTTCGCATATTTGTCAGGGCTGCGAAGTACTGGTTCGGCATCCAGGACGGATCTTCTCCGTGTTCTTTTTTGTAGTCGGCGGCTGCTTTGTCGACTTCTTCACGGTAAATGTAGTCTGCATCCTGTACGATACGTACCTTCTCCTCGGTGACTTCTCCTATGATTCGGATTCCAAGTCCCGGGCCCGGGAATGGCTGACGGAATACCAGTCTTTCCGGAATTCCGAGCTCGAGACCGGCTTTACGAACCTCATCTTTAAAGAGGTCGCGGAGCGGCTCGATGATTTCTTTGAAATCTACGAAATCAGGAAGTCCACCTACGTTGTGGTGGGATTTGATCACTGCGGATTCACCGCCGAGACCGCTCTCTACAACGTCCGGATAAATGGTTCCCTGTGCAAGGAAATCTACTGCACCGATCTTCTTGGCTTCTTCCTCGAAGATACGGATAAATTCTTCACCGATAATCTTACGTTTTGCCTCAGGCTCTGTAACACCTGCAAGCTTGTCGTAATATCTCTGCTGTGCATTTACACGGATAAAGTTCAGGTCAAACTGGCCATTTGGTCCAAATACACCTTCAACCTCATCGCCCTCATCTTTACGAAGAAGGCCATGATCTACAAATACACAGGTAAGCTGCTTGCCGATTGCTCTGGAAAGAAGACCTGCTGCTACAGAGGAATCTACACCACCGGACAAAGCAAGAAGAACTTTTCCGTCGCCGACTTTCTCGCGGATCTCTTTGATCGTGTGCTCAACAAAGGCATCCATCTTCCAGTCTCCGGCACATTCACAGACATCAAGTACGAAGTTGGAAAGCATTGTCTTTCCCTCAACTGTGTGCAGTACTTCCGGATGGAACTGGATCGCATACAGCTTCTTCTCCTCATTCTGTGCAGTTGCTACCGGACAGTCTGCAGTGTGTGCAGCAATCTCAAATCCCGGCGCAGCCTGGGAAATATAATCTGTATGGCTCATCCAGCAGATTGTTTTGTCGGATACGTTTTTGAATATCCTGGAATCTTTCTTGTCGATGAGAAGCTCTGTCTTGCCGTACTCACTGACATCTGCCTTCTCAACTTTTCCGCCAAGAACATGCATCATAAGCTGTGCTCCGTAGCAAAGTCCGAGTACCGGAATACCAAGCTCAAATAATTCTTTCTGGTAAGTCGGTGAATCAGCCTCATAACAACTGTTTGGTCCACCGGTAAGGATGATTCCCTTAGGATTCATCGCTTTGATCTTTTCAAGATCTGTCTTGTAGGAATAGATTTCGCAATATACGTTACATTCTCTGACACGTCTTGCAACCAACTGATTGTACTGACCACCAAAATCAATGACAATAACTAATTCTCTTTTCAAGGCTTTCCTCCTGTTTTCTTTTCCTTTAATTCTGACATTCATTATAAGCGAGTAAACTGACTTTTACAATCTTTAATTTACAAGTTCCGGAATTCTTCGATATATTTCTTCCGCAATTCCGTTATTTTCATTGGACTCTGTGATCGCATCCGCACAGTCTTTCAGACTCTGCACCGCATTTCCCATGGCAACACCGATTCCTGCCAGACGGATCATGGACTCATCATTTTGTCCATCCCCAAAGGCCATGATTTTTGCCGGACTGCATCCAATCCTTGGCAGAGCAGTTTCCAGTGCTTTTGCCTTGTCAATTCCCTTTGCTGTAAACTCAAAATAAAAATCTGCTGTAAACATGCAGCTAAGCTTGTCTTTAAACGGCTCCATCATTTCTTTGTAATGCTCCTGAAGATAGGTATCATCTCCGGCAGTCAGAATTTTATTCTGAGGAAAATCCGCAAATTCCACCAGATCTTCTTTTTCACAGATCAGAAAATTACAGTTTCTTGCCTCGTACCTGATAATGTTCATGGGCTTACCTTTATGCATGACCGTACAGTCATAAACATCATGGACATACATATAGTTATCTCTGTAAAGCATGGGTTTTACCTGGAAATTTTTCATGTGTTCCAACACAGCCTTCCCATCTTCCACGCTCATTGCCTGATCAAAAAGTATTTCTCCGCTCTGACAGTCTGTCACTCTGGCCCCGTTAAAGGATACCAGCAGACCGTGATTTTTCTCCATTTCCAGTTCCCGGGCATATTCCAGAAGTCCGCTGGTGGGACGGCCGGAAGCCAGAATCAGGCGGATTCCTGCTGCCTGTGCCTTCATAAGCGCCTGCTTCGTCTCAGGCAGGATCTTTTTTTCATGGTCTGTCAGTGTTCCATCTATATCCAATGCAATGGCTGCTGTATTCATTTCAGTTTTCTGCCACTCGAAATGTGATTAAACATACTTACATCGAGATAATGCGGCTTCTCACGAATCCCGCTTACGTTTTTGTATATTTGCTCTCTGAGTGGGCTCTCCTTCCTGTACAAGTTCTTCCTGCAGTAACCGTTCTTCATTATTCACAACCAGTATAACTGCGTGTTTGTCCTTATGCAGTTTATTTTCCCTCAACACACAGCCACCTCAGTATAGCATAATCATATTTTACAAAACAAGCCCCCTGTGTGCAGTCTTATGCACTCAGGAAGCCTGTTATCTGATGTAGATTTATTTCACGGATCTTCTGGCTCGTTTGTCCCAGTATTCACAGTCATTTCTTCCGATGATCTGAGAAGTAAACGGTGTTCCGTCATTTCTCTTATAGTGTTTCGTTGCCCGGAAAACATATTTTGCTCCCACGTATACGATAGGAACGTTAAAGTAAACGATCAGAATATTTCCCAAATCTGAAAAAGCCCAGAGATTTCCCAGCTCCAGTCCTGCAATATTGCACAGGATTCCAAATGCTGCCACAAAAAGTCCAATACAGCGGACAATATTGATACAGATACGGTCTTTGCGGATACGGTTGGCTGCAATCTCTGAAAAACTTATCATACCCAGAAGACATGTATATGCAAAAAGTCCAAAACAAAGTGTTACAAGAAACGTAACTATTCCATTCATTGCAGTCCCCGGAGTAAGCTCTGCAATGGAATCTGTATACTTCGGAAGCTTATCCAGTCCCATCCATACAACACCATCCTCACCGGTCCAGCAATGTGCCATAACTACTACAAATCCGGTCAGTGTACAGATCACCATCGTATCCAGAAATACTCCCAGGGACGCGATCACACCCTGCTCACATGGGTGTTTGGCATCTGCTGCCGCGGCAGACATGGTAATGGTTCCCTGGCCTGCTTCATTGGACATCAGTCCACGTTTAACGCCCTGTGCCAGAACAGTTCCAAATACACCACCAAAGAAAGCATCCTGCTTAAATGCTCCACCGAAAACGCTTTTAAAGAAAAATGGAATCCTGTCAAAATTCAATATAATAAGAAATAATACCACCACGATATACAGAACTGCCATTACAGGAACCATCTTATCTGTCCATTTGCTGACTTTTTTGATTCCACCAAAAGTAACTGCTGCTGTAAGAACAATGACCAGTACCCCTACTATATAGTAAAACGCTGAATTACTTGCGATCACATCTCCGGTAACGATCTCTGCCAGTCTTCCCACAGATGACACTACATTAAATCCCTGTGCAGGCAGACAGCAAAGTGCATAAAGAATATACAGTATGGAAAGAAAAACACCGATCCAGGCTTTATTTCCCAGAAGTTTTCTTCCGTAAAAAGGAAGTCCTCCCACGAATTCATCATCTTTTTTCTCTTTGAAGATCTGTGCCAGCACACCTTCCATATAAGCTACTGCCATACCAAAAAAGGCCGAGATCCACATCCAGAAAAGTGCTCCGGGGCCACCCACTGCAATAGCTCCCGTTACTCCCAGAATATTTCCAGGCCCCACCCGCATGGCAGAACTCAGGAAAAACGCTGCAAGCGGAGAAATTCCGATTCTTACAGTTCTCTTCTCCAGCATGGTATGTATACCTTTTTTGAAATAAGTTACCTGCATAAATCCGATCTTAAAGCTGAAATAAATTCCTGATCCCAGAAGCAGGATAATTGCAAATGAAATATTTCCCAGAACAGGAATCCTGCTGTACCATCCGAAATTCGTGGGAAAATCCCATAAAAAATCGGAAAGCGGACCTATGAAGCCAAACACGCTGTTTATCGCTTTAAATACACCCTCCATAATCTTGTCCCTCCATTTATGGCAATTGATAATATCTATTATTATATCCTATAAAAGAACAAACTTCATTATATAGATATTTTTATCTGAAAATATTTTGCTGTAAAAAAATATTTACAGCATATTTTAAAAAGACTTTCTGCAAAATGTGCGTCACAATTTATGGTAGACTTTGCCCGGACGAGCATTTTAGAAGTTATTTAGATTTTTCTCACAGATTTTTTAAGGGATAAACACATTTTAATCACAATTTCGGGGTATATTATTAAACAAATAAAGCGAAACGCTTTTTTATCTCATAGATATTTACAAATTTTTCTTTTCATACCTGCCGGGCTCTAAAGAGTCCGGCCCTCCTTTTTTTATTTCTCCGCACAACAAAAAACACCGTCCCCGCAGCTCCCATGTCTGCAAAAACAGTGCTTTTAGTGCGTCTTCAGGGGTTCGAACCCTGGACACCCTGATTAAGAGTCATTCTTACATACATAAAATAAACGCCCGGACACCACGCAGGATGGGGACTCAGGGGACCCCGCCGAGTAGTGCCCGGACGTTTGTTTTATATATAAAGATAACTTTTTTGCAATGTGTACTGTGTTCTATTCCCTTACTCGCTTTTATAGTTCGGGTCTTTTGTCAAACGGGTAACTTCTTCATTTTCATCATAATTTATATTATATTGGTCTGTGGCATACCATAATGTTCCGTTTTTATCTGTTTCAGTTTCAAATTTAACATTTTCCATTATATCTCCCGGTTGGCAGTTCAAAAAATCACATATTTTTTCAATTATATCTGTTTGAATTATTCCACCTTTACTGAGTTTTGATAATGTTCCTCTTGAAATAACCTGTAATAAATCAGTTTTTTTCATACCTTTTCTATTAAGTAAATCAAATAATTTATAATATCGAATCATAATATTCCCCCTCTTTATTTCAGTATATTTTATGAAAAAGTATGTGTCAATAGTAAAAAAATCTATGTATGTGAACTTTTCTATTGACATATTACTTTGTTCATGCTATTTTATTCTATGAACATAGACTTTATTGATATGTATGTAGACAAAAAAATACGTAGCGAACACGAAACAGACGAGCAACAAACAGGGAACAGGTAAACTGTCCGCATGAAACCGTCGGTATACCGTCCCGCAGGGCGGCTTATCCGACATTTACAATTACTCAATGTTACACTCTCGACATGGCAGAACAGCGGCGGCGATTTAACGCTATGAGTTCCGTTCATTCGGCTTGGGCGCCCATCTCTTAGCGTTCCGTCTTAAACTGTTATTTCGTGGGAAAGGAATATTGTGGAAGATTTATATTCAATCAATCTTCAATGGTTTTCAGGAATCCTTTTTTCTATGTCTGATCAGGAACTGAAAGTTGCATTTTACATATTGCAGGATTTTTTCGCTCTTTGTGATTCAAATAATGTCAGTTTATATTATGAATTATTTGATCTGTTGGAAAGCGTTTTTATTGAAGAAATAGTAAAACGCTTTTTTGATAAAGTAGCATAACCGGAGTGTTGAAACAATAATCCGGTTAACCCCCGTACAGTAATACGGGGGTAGTAAAACCAATGAAAGGAAATTTATGATTATGAACACAGGGAATGATTTGAACCTTACCAATGGCTTACATCTTTGCATAGACTGGTTATCATGGACAGTGACAGAGCCATGCTCCGTGAATGATGTTATTCAATTTATGGGATATACACCTGAAGATTTTCGTAAACATCCTACAGGCTTAAATGGATATCGTTCACAGCTTCGCCATTTAGTTTATCCTATCTCTATTCAATATGATGGTTCTGAAGATATGGGAATTCATGTTGATGTATCTGGTTCTGCTATTACAGATCTTCTTTCTCATTTTTATAAGATAAGATTGAAGCCTACTGTTTTTGGTGATGGTTTTGAAGTAAGTGATTTTGATAGTACAATATTCCGTGAATTATTTATAGCAATAAAAGGACATGGACATATAACACGTCTTGATTTGGCTATCGATGATATAGGATGTAATTATTATACCATGGCAGAACTAAATGATATTTTTGCTTCCGGCGCGTTTAGTTCACGTTTTCGTTCACGAAATGAAATAAAAAAATACACAGAGGATACGATTACAGGTAATACGATTTATTTAGGGAGTAGAAAAAGTGCTATTATGCTTCGTATCTATGATAAACAATTGGAACAAAATGGAAAACTTATAAGCTCTGGCAAATCCCCAATTACTACGCCTTGGGTACGTTGGGAGATTGAATTAAAAAAAGAGCGTGCTGAGTTTGCATCTGAGTTACTTAGTCAAGGTATGCCTTTACAGCTTTTAACATTATGCACTTTACGTGGATATCTCCGTATTATTAATTTGGATAATGAAAGAAAAACTCGTTGTAGTACATCAGAAAAATGGGAACGCTTTATAGATGGTGTTGATAAAATCTCTTTATATTACCGTGGAAAAGAGAAGACCATAGATTCAACAAAAGAATGGCTTGCCAGACAGGTCGCGCCCTCTCTTGCAATGGTTGTTATGGCAGATGGAGGTAGTATGGAGTATTTAACAAAATTATTGGTTAATGGTGCAGGAAGAATTAAAGAATATCAAAATCAATTGATACAACAGGAAATGGGGTCTGCTCTATGACTTTACAGGATGCACTAAATGAATTTTTATTCCAGAAAAAGCTTTCTGGATTAACTGAAAAAACGAGAGTATGAAACTTTTTCTGTAAAATAATGTTTAGAAGGTTCTTCTATGATACAATAAATATCATTAGGAGGGCC
>CAKROW010000102.1 GCA_934373235.1 uncultured Blautia sp.
GACCAGTGCTGCTGCAACAGCTTCAAGAGCCGCGTTTTTTTCTCCGGTGGAAAGATTTCTGAGGACAGTTTCCGCATCTTTGGCTTTCTGTCCCATTTTTTCCAGCATTTCGTTCATGTGTACTATCCTGCCTTTCTGCAGTTATGATTTCCGGTATGTTCTGTCTTCTGTGACAATGATCTCCGGACAGATATCTGTAGGCTCTGTGGGAACTTCTTCAAGGATCTGGAAAGAAAAGCTCACTGCTACCCTGCAGATCTTTGGATGTTTTTCCAGAAAACGATCATAAAAACCACCGCCGTATCCCACTCTGTTACAGTTTTTGTCAAAAGCAACTCCCGGCATGATCATCAGTGCGTCTTCCCAGCGGGTAACTTCTCCGTCCTCCCGCGGCTCCGGAATTCCGAAATACCCGGATTCAAGCTGGGAAAAATCAGTGAGTCTGTGAAAAATCATATCTTTGCCAACAACCTTAGGAACGGACACTTCCTTTCCATCCTCCCATGCCTTCTCGATCATATATCTGGTGATCACTTCATGATTATAATCAGCATAAGCCATGATCTTTGTGGCAGCTTTGTACTCCGGAAGTTCTGCCATATGTCTGGTGATCTCCCTGCTCTTCTCATCCACCCACTGATCTGTGTGGGCTTTACGGAGTGAAAAGATCTTTTTTCTAATTTCCTTTTTTGTTTCCATATTTTTCTCCAAGGTCTGTGACAGATCCGTCCTTCTCTACCACACTGATATTGTTAAGCTGAGCTTTGAAGTTCTTCTTTACTGCCTCGATGTATTCTCTCCGAAGTTTTGCCTGCTCCAGCTTTTCCGCCTCTGTAAGGCCGACGCTTTTGGCCTTGTGGGCCAGTGTATTGATACGGTCGATCTTGATATTATCCATAAATTTACACTCCTTATAACAGTTTTTCGATGTAATCAATGAGGAAAAATTCTTCTTTGGGATTGCCTACAAATAAAGTTCCGCAGTTTTCTCCTTCCACGATCCTGTGGATATTGTGGAAGTCCCTTCCGTTGGCAATGACCATGTCTGTTCCTGCCGCAGTGGCGATGATCGCCGCAGTAAGCTTGGTTGCCATACCACCGGTTCCCACATTACTTCCTGAAGATGACTTGCCAAGCCTGCGCATATTGTCATCCATATTCTCCACAATGTCAATAAATTCAGCATCAGGATTGGAATTGGGGTCGTCTGTGAAAAGTCCGTCTATATCGGACATCAGGATCAGAAGATCTGCCCCTATAAGTGCGGCAACCACTGCTGAAAGAGTATCATTATCCCCGAATTTCTCAAGATTCTGGAACTCATAGGAGGATACCGAGTCATTCTCATTTACAATCGGGATCACACCCAGAGCAAGAAGTTCGTGGAAAGTATTCTCCGCATTTTTCCGGTTGGTATTGTTTACCATGGTATTTTTTGTCATAAGGATCTGGGCTGCCGTCTGATTGTACTCCCCGAAAAGCTTCTGGTAAATGGTCATAAGCCTTGCCTGTCCGACTGCCGCACATGCCTGCTTCTTTTTAAGCTCTGCCGGCTTTCCCTTCATGCCAAGGGCTGCAGCTCCTACGGCAATGGCTCCTGAGGATACCAGTACCACATCCTTTCCCTGGTTGTGAAGGTCACTGACCTCACGCACAAGTACCTCAAGTTTTCTTAAATTCAGCCTTCCGGTCTCACTGTGGATCAGTGAGGAAGAACCGATCTTGATAACGATACGCTTCTTGTCTTTCAGACGTTCCCTGTAAAGTGTGTTCATTTTTTTGTCTCCGTATTTCTTTTTATTCGTATGTAACCGAATCGATCCTGTCATCCTGCACGATCTCCACCCAGGTAGTTCCCGGATTCAGATGGATCTCAGCTTCATTTTCATCATAATAGTGAGTGATCCCCCACGGTGAATCCTTTTCCCAGCGGATATCCACTGCCTTTCCTCTTGTGATAAATTTACCTTTTCCGCCTGAGATGGCATCAATATGCAGATAGCCGTTGGCATCATATGGCGGGCAGGAAGAATACTGAAGGATGATATTGGTGCAGGTAAGCTGCTCCTTTGTCAGGTCATCGATATGTGCTTCATTAAACTGGTATCTTTTGTATTTTTTTGTCTCAGTATCATACTCAAACCAGGGATGGTTATCCGTGAAATTATCAAGCTTTACCGTAGTGGCAGGAATGCCGTTATCCAGAGTGGTTTCTGTTCCCTCATCAGCAAAAACGTAATGTCCCTGATAATCCTCTTTGTATTCCTGGCTGTATCCCATTACCTGGATACCATTCTGAAGATATTCTGCATTGGTATATGCATTATGGGGCGCCTTCCTGTCTGTAGTTCGGAAGAAAGCTTTATTCCCCATTTTGATTCCGTTCAGGTTGTCGATCACATGCTGATCAAGATAAGGGAGCGCATAGGCAGCCTGTCCGTAATGTGCATAGATGGCATCAAACTCATTGGCATAGAAAAGATAATAGTCACGGCAGCTTCTTACGGAACCGATGCGCTCCAAAGAATCATAATCCTCAAGGATTCCCATAAGTCTTGTAATATTTCCCTCTACAGGAGCCTCATATACCACCCCTGCATTTCCGATACCGCTCTGAGGAGCACCGGAACTGTTATTACCCATCATCACTGCCACAGGCCTGCGTCTTCCGATACTCTCCGGCACATCCTCCCCTGTGAGATAGCTTTTTACCATTGTCTCATTCTGTGTATCTCCGGCAGGCTGAAAGCCTACAAGATCCTGTGACGCACCAAATGCAGGAACCACCTGCGCAATGCAGATACATGCAGCTACAATACCAGCTAAAAACCCTTTTTTCCTCATATCATATCCTCCTTGCTTGCCCCATATTCTTTTTTATCTGTTGATTCCAAGCTCCTTAAGTGCCAGGGATTGTTTCCCCTCCATAACCTTCGCTTCATCTTCTGTCATATGGTCATATCCCAGAAGGTGGAGCATACTGTGTGCTATTAGGAAGCAGAACTCCCTTTTCACACTGTGTCCATATTCCTCTGCCTGGGCGAAAACCCTTGGCACGGATATCATGATATCCCCCAGTAGCAATTCATCACTGTCCAGGTCAAAATAGGACTCGTCCTCCTCAACAATGCTGTAATCAGCCGGAGGTTCAAAAGGGATCATGGGAAAAGAAAGCACATCCGTAGGTGACTTGATACCACGGAACTCTGTGTTCACCTGCTTGATCGCCTCATTATCCGTAAGAACAAGATTCACCTGTCCGTCGTAGGGACATTTCTCCATTTCCATGATCTTGTCCGCCACCAGGGATGCCAGGGACGCATAGTCGATCCCAAGTTCCTGGTCTGTCTCATACTCAATATTAATGGTCATTTTTTCTCCTTATTTCGCCCATAGGAACGTCTCTCCTGTCTGGGCGGCTTCTGCTTCTTTTCGTAATCATCGTATGCCTGTACGATCTGCTGTACAAGGGGATGACGTACTACATCCTTGCTGGTAAGCTGACAGAATGCGATGTCATCGATCTTTTTAAGGACCTTCATTGCCACATCAAGACCGGATACAGCATCCTTTGGAAGATCCTTCTGGGACTGATCTCCTGTGACAATAACCTTTGAGCCGAAGCCGATACGGGTAAGGAACATTTTCATCTGGGCAGGGGTGGTGTTCTGAGCCTCATCAAGAATGATAAAGGCATTATCCAGTGTACGGCCTCGCATATAGGCCAGAGGAGCCACCTCGATCAGTCCCTTCTCCATGTTTTTTGCAAAGCTGTCTGCCCCCATGATCTGATACAGGGCATCGTAAAGGGGACGGAGATAAGGATCTACCTTACTCTGAAGATCCCCGGGAAGAAAGCCAAGCTTCTCTCCTGCCTCTATTGCCGGCCGGGTAAGGATGATCCTGGATACCTCCTCATTGCGAAAAGCAGTGACTGCCATAGCCATTGCAAGATAGGTCTTGCCGGTTCCCGCAGGGCCTACACCAAAAACGATCATCTTCTTGCGGATCTGATCTACATAATCTTTCTGTCCCAGTGTCTTGGGCTTGATAGGCCGTCCCTGTATGGTATTGCAGATAAAATCCTTATCCATCTCCTCAAGCACGGTTCCGATCTTCTCCATTGCAAGAGAAAGAGCATAATTCACATTCTGCTGTGTAATGGTATTCCCTCTTCCTGCAAGAGTGTTCAGCTCCTCCACGATCTCCTTCGCCTGAGCTGCGTTCTGCTGGTTTCCCAGAATTTTAAGGGTTCCGTCGCGGAAGATCATGGTGACGTTTAAGGTTCTTTCGATCAGTTTGAGATGTTCGTCAAACTGACCGAAGACATTGGCCTGACGGTCTGCCGGTATCTCCGCGTGTAATTCCATAATACTGCTAGCCATCCTCTGGTGTCCTTTCTTTTGGCTGCGGAAGCTGTTCTACCGGCACTTCCTTCCCGGTTTTTGTGATAACGGTCAGGGTACCTCTGCTTTCACAGACCTCATAATTTATTTCTATTTTAACATTATTTTCAGATATTTGAACCCCTTTTTCCATTAAATTTTCTTCATAAAGCTGCAAATGCTCCAAAGCCAGAGTTTTTGCTTCCACGGAAGTCATGGAATTCTCTGTGTTTTTATAGTTCTGAAAAGTCAGGATTCCCAGAACAACCGGAAGTTTCAGGCTCTCTGTCAGGTAAAAGGGGGATTCTTTTATGATTCTCCATTGCTGCTTCTGCTTTTTTCCGTAAAGATTAAGCTGCAGATCTCCAAACCTTAAAAATATCCTGTGCTGCTTTTTTCCATCGGGAATTTCTTTTGTGTATCTTACAGGAAATTGCTCATAATAGGGAATTTTGCAGCGCACATATATATCCGCATCTGCGTGGACATATTCATATCCTGTAACCTCCTGGCTGTCGTTTTTTATTTCCAGCCTGCCTTCTACCAGAATATCTCCTTTTTTAACTTCATACCCTTACTGAAAAAGCGGAACCCCTGCTCTGGTAATGATCCTGGTGATAACTCCGTCCTCCTCTGCCATAAGACTGCAGGAAACACTGTTTTCTGTTTCTGTATTCTGGTTTTCTCCTTCACGGATCTCTATCACAAGACTGCTGCCTCTGATTCCGGCAGAGGCCCATTTGATCACCGGATATTTTTTCCGAAGAGCTTCCACAAGTTCCTGGCAGTCCAGTGAATCTGCTGCCATTCCGTGTTTTACCCCTTCTTCCTTCAGAAAAGCGAGAAGAGAAGGGGTGGGATGGATCACATTTCCCTGGATATGTATGTTCCAGATCCTTGTGGACAGGAATATATAAACGCATATACCGGCCAGGATACTTATACAGGCTGGCTTATGTTTTCCAAGCTTTTTTATAACAAAGGGCAGGCCCCGTTTATTAAGGATATGGATATGAACACCTGTTTTTCGGCGAATCGTTCTCAGCCTGAAAAAATCTGCCGCTTTAAGGGAACCTGTCATGATCCCCTCCTGTCCTGTTTGAATATTCCGGAAATCAATTCCCCTGTTTTTGCACAGGTTAAAGAAACGAAGCTGCTGCTCACCTGTGACCTGAATCCTTAAATATCCTGTTGCCAGGTATCTGATCCTATTCATGGTTTCACCCCATTATGGTGATCTGTGTGATTTTTCCCCGGATGCACATTTCATGCTCTGTATAGGAACAGATCTCAAGTCCGGTGCCCCTTATGAACAGCTTTCCCCGGGCTGTCAGAATGGTGATCTCCTCCTCTGTGCAGAAAAGAAGACCCTTATAATTTTCCACAGATGTCTGTTTCTGTCCTGTAAGGGTCACAATGGGCTCCTTATATGCCAGGTCATCAGGCAGTTCCAGGGCACTGACCAGATGATCTTTCCACTTCTCTCTTTTTTTCATAACAGAAGATCCCTCCGGTACAGCATATGCCGGAGGGATCTTCTCTATGAATTCTGTTTTTCACGGAAAAGGATCATGGAAAACCACAAAATGCTATTTCCGCCCAGATTGTATTCCATTTGTTTCCGTTCCACAATATCCTGCACCACCACCCCGTAACTTTCCAGACATGGATGCATGTGCTCCGGAAAACGGCATGGTTTTCCGTCCAGGTATGCACAGTGCCTGCAGTAATCACAGGATTCTGTGGAGAGGATAAATGTCTCGTACCCTTCACCTTTCAGATAATCTGCTGTCTTTTCGGTGAGATCCTCATGTGCCATTCTGGTTGAGAGCATCTCCTCCATGTTCATGATATCGGACACCTCTGCCACACTGGAAAAAAATACTGCCTGCGGATAGCTGTGGATCCGCTTTTCACACTCCGGAAGTGTTCCCACTGCAGGTGGACAGGCCCAGGTACTTCCATATCGGACACATTCCTGTTTGCAGATGGTCCGTACCCTGGACTCCACGGACACTTCCGCTGTATCCAGGATCCGATACTCATAAATCGGGTACTGTGCAATAAATTCCTCAAATTTATCTTTGTTCATCTTTCCTCATCCTTTTTTGTGTTCAGACTGGATCCTGGTCTCTTAAAAGGCTTATGACAGCCCCTTCATATTCTCCGAAATGTTGTGATTTTCGGATCTTTTTGAGATATTTACTGTATGAGGTAAAACCAGGTGCCATATAACTCCATAATTCTTTCATGCGGAACAGTACATTCCGTTCTCCGGAAAGAAGTTCCTGATACTGATGGTAGATTTTGTCATGGAACAGGCGGAGCTTTTCTTTATGATCTGCTGCGGGATTTTTTTCTGTGATTTCATCCAGAAGCCATGGTCTGGCGATAATCCCCCGTCCGTACATCATGCTGTCTGCCTCCGGAAACATGGCTGAAACCCTTTTCTGTTCCTCTGCCGAAAACAGATTTCCATTGTATCCAAGAGGAATCTTCAGGGTATCTTCTGCCTTTTTAAAAGCATGATACCTTGGAATTCCCTTATACTGGTCTTTCAGAAGCCTGGGATGGATGATCAGCTCATGAATGGGATACTTTCTGTAAATATCAAGAAGCCTGTCCCAATCCTCCTCGTAATCTGTTCCGATTCTTGTTTTTATGGAAATCTTCAGGTCTGTATGTCCGTAGATATGATCCAGAAAACGATCAAGTTCCTCAGGCTCACCCAGAAATCCTGCTCCCTTTTTCTTGGAAGTCACAGTCCCTGACGGACAGCCAAGATTCAGATTAACTTCTCTGTGTCCGTATTCTTCCTGAAAGATCCGGGCTGTGTTAAGAAAATCCTCTGCATTATTGGTAAGGATCTGAGGGATCACCTTGAGTCCCTGGTTTGTTTCCGGCGATACCTCATTGATTTCCTTGAAGCTCAGCCTTTTGTTTGGCTTGGCTGTGATAAAAGGAGTAAAATATTTATCCATGGGTGTGAAAATCTCATGATATGCCTGACGGTATACCCAGTTGGTTATTCCC
>CAKROW010000103.1 GCA_934373235.1 uncultured Blautia sp.
GTTAGAACCGTTCTTAAAAATGTAAAGAAATTTTCGAGAATCGTATGTGTTTCACTGTTTAGTTATCAAGGTTTGTTTCGTCTGTCTCTCAGACAGCTTGCTTATTTTATCTCATCTCAAATCGTTTGTCAAGTACTTTTTTCAACTTTTTTTCAAACTCTTTTGAGTTAAGATTTTGTTGTCGTTTTGTCAGCGACTTAGATACTTTATCATATCTTTTGTCATTTGTCAACATCTTTTTTTCGTTTTTCTCAAGCCTTTAATTTATCTATGCTTGAGAAGCACTCGTTTTCGACAACTCTGATAGAATATCACTCTTTCCAATTTGTGTCAACAGTTTTTTTGAAGTTTTTTTTAAAAATCTCACTTGCAAAGTTACCTTTGCAAAGTGGAATTCAGCTTTGCAACTCACCAATTTTAAGAAAATGCCAAAACGGATATCAGTGTGCTTCTGATATCCGTTCCACCCCTGTTACCTGTCCGGTAATTTTTCTGCTGTCTTCGGGATTTCGCTGTTAATAATAAAAAATCCCGGTAAATACTTTAATAAATATATTGTGTTCATACAAGAAACTTAATATGGTATCATCATCGATCAGCTTAAGCCCCTGCCGCCCTATCTCTGTATTGCAGAAAATTGTCAGGACCAGCATTGCGATCCACAGGAAAAGAATACATTTGATACCTCCAACTCCTGCACCTGCCAGTTTGTTGATTCCACGGATCACCGGAAGCCTGGCAAGAATATTCAAAGCATACGTGATCATACGGATCAGTAATGTAGCCAAAATATAGGATATTACAAAAGAAAGGCTGTTCACAGCCACATTCGCCAGATATCCGGACACATAATCCCCAAAAGTAGATACTGCCATATGTTTGTATGCTTCACCTGTATTGTTTTCTGTAATGCCCTCCTGAAGAAGTCTGGGAAGGTTCATATTCCTGACCAGCTCATCCTGCTGACTCTGATCCGGGGAACTGCCACTCTCTCCTGCTGCTGCCACAAATTCCTGGCTTTTTTCCTGGATCCTTTCGTATATATGTGTGTTTTCTCTCACAAAATCATTTACATAGGGATTGATCACCCACACGATCACAAAAGAAAGCAACACGAACAGCGTAGACACAACTTCTTTTACCAATCCTCTCCTGTATCCATTCGCCAGTGCACCCGCAAAAATTATGACAGCCGTGATTCCCAGCCATGTCCAGCCAAATTCCATTTTCAAGCCTCCTAACTGAGTTTCACCACACTTACTCCGCTGTCCATCACCAGAAGATAACGATTCCAGCCGATCTTGAAGAAATCTTTCACAGTGCCGTCAACATTTCCCATATACTTCTGTACTCCTCTGCTGTTCACCACGCAGATCTGAGAACTGTTGTACATCAGGATCTGTCCTCCGCTCATTTTTATGGCAGTATATGGAATATTGAAACTCTTCTTGAATTTCAGTTTTCCATCCATTGTGTATACTTCCATTGTATACTGATTATCTTTTCCATTGTTCTTAAATACAAGGCCAATTATATTATCATCATAAAATGTGCTCACTATTTCTTTTTTTACATTGATGGTTTTGCTTTCCTTTGGGATCTGACTTCCCTGATATAATGTAAAGCCATCATCCCGAAGGGCAATATATTTCCCTGATGCAACACTTTCAGCCTGTGGGATCACTACATCCTCATATGTATATCCGCTTACGATCCTGTCGTCCTCGTTTTGTCCTACATCCCCAAAATTATAAAATGCCACATAACTTGTAGTATTACTTCCATCTATAAACTGATATGTGACCATCATAACTCCCTCATCAGAGACAGCTACATCAAGAGGATAACCCGGATCATCTATCTTTGTCTGATTCTCCGCGATCAGGCTTCCATCTGAACCATAAAAATCGATCCATGTCTCATCTCCGTTATCCAGGATCACTGCCACCAGTCCGCTGTCGGAAACCCTTGCTTTTACAATAGAATAAGGAGTCGTCACATTACCTGTCACCCCTTTTTTGTTACAGATCAGCATGGTGGTTCCCTCACTGTCTGCCACCACTGCGTTGCTGCCCTTTACATCCGCCACAGGATTTTGCATGGTATAAGTCTCATTCCACACAGTATCCATATTTTTGTCCACAAGAGAAACCCCATCCGGACTGTAGCGCAGTATATCTCCATCCATCTCCACATACCCTGTGGAAACAACATCTTCCTGCTCACTCGTCTGGATCACTTTATAACTGTGATAGGTTCTTTTTTCCATGTAGAGAACACTTAATCCCACAACCGCCAGTACTGCCACTACTGCCACAGTCTTCTTTGCCGGAAAATGTCTGCTCCTCCTGGATTTTGATCCGTTGTTGTCGCCCCCATCAAGAGCAGCCTGGCTTCTGGCATACTGTGCTTTGTGACGTGCTATCTTACTTTTTCTGTATTTTTTTCTTATTTTTTTTATGATATTCACGATCGTATCCCTTACCTTACTTCCGTTGAGCTTTTTTCATTTCATTGTAACATAAAGCTCTATACAGAACAACAAATTTTCATCGACAAATTCCTCTGCCAGCACCTCGACCACTGCATCTTTCAGTCCATCCATATTCATCTGAATATATACGTTCAGTGCTTTATAGGTCTCCGTCTGATTCCAGTATGTTCCGAATTTATGGCGCAGCATTGCCTCCACAATAGGTTTGGGATTATAAATCATCTATACCATAGCCGGCAATCAAGAGCAAATCCAAATCCTGCAGTTTTAAAAGTACCCGCTCAACATTTGTGATTTTATTGAATAAATGTAAATCACTTAAAATACCAATTTTTCATATTTCACATTATAGATAAGATCACGAATAAAATTACAAACTTCTACTACCTGTTCCACTATCATCTCTGCTCCACAACAAACGCCACCGATCGAGAACCCAGCATAATCTGATCTCCTTTTTTCAGTTTTTGGTAAACCCTGGTCTGAATCTTTACATTATTTACATAAGTGCCGTACGTTGACCCGGCATCACCTATGTATAACTGTTTTCCCTCATACACGATCCGACAATGGATTCCGCTGATACCTGGCGTATGATCTGGCAGGCAAATGTCACATTCATCTTTTCGTCCAATCAATGTTGTTTTTCTGATCAGCAATTCATGTCCTGCAAACGGCCCTGCTGTTCCACGCAGGAAATATACACCAACGGCTGCGTTCTGTCCCTGTAAAAACTGAATAAAACATTTTTTTACAACTCCAAGCGTATTCATCCAGAGTGCAATCGTAATCACGACAAACGCCGGAATCGTACAAATACTGTTCCAGAGAAAATGCGATATAAAACTGACTCCAAATGCAAGTCCAAAATCCTTATTCCAGAATGATTTCCCTGTGATTTTCCCGTTTTCCGTATGCAAGGCAAGTGCGGCAGCATAGGGAGCACAAAACAGAGTATGTCCGGCTACTGCCCAGATTCCACGAAACAATTCATTTTGAAATAAATAGCTCAAGATATTTTTATCTATGATGCCAAAAAATTCGATATGGTATTCGTTACCTACTTTAATCGCATATTGAACTATTTCAAACCCGCCGAATCCTGCACCTACCGCTGCACCGACAACCAGTCCCGTTAACCCCCACATTTCAGATCCCGTTTTTTTACTCAACAGCGTAAGCAAACTGATTGTCGCTGCAAGTTTTGCCGGTTCTTCAATGAATGGTGCAAAAGCACTATCGGTCAGCGTAACCGACCCTAACAGAATCATATCTGCTGCAAGTGACAAAAAGCCTCCTGCAAGAAAAATGCCAATCAGTTTCAACAGCGTAATATTTCTCGGAAGATTCAGTTCCCAGAAAAAGATCAGTACCACGATTGGAAACAGTAGCGGTAATGTAAGAATTGCAAACAGGTTAATGGCAGGGGCACCAAGATAATCGTTATAATCAATGATCAGGTATAAAATCACATACAGAATCGCACAACAGATCAGACCATATTTCAGCACCTGATAAAACAGCCAGGGCTTTTGCCAGATACTGAGAAGATACCCTCTGTTTTTGGGTTTATGTGGATTTCCGGCAGAAATAGTAGAATCCATTTCTGTCTTTGAATGTTTTTTGTAGAAATCCGAAAAAAAATCTGCCCATGTTACCGATTCCGGATGCGACAACAGTTTATTATATAACTCTCTTCCAGTCATTTTCATTCATTCCTCGTCCAGGTCAAACGATACTCATAACTGCCCATGCATACCTTACTGTCATTTTTAAGAATCACAGGCTGATTTTTTACCAGTTTTACGCCATCAACCACTGTACCATTCATTGAAATATCCTTCAGATACATTTGTTTTCCGTCGTAAAGCAGCTGACAGTTCTGTCCGGACAGTTTCCTGTCGTTCTGGAGTAACTTCATATCCGACCGATCATCTCTTCCCAGAGTAAACGGTTTATTTATATCAAACAAATACTGATATCGAACACTGCTGTCACCAATGACAAAAATATGCATTTTATAGGCAGGTGGAGTAACAGCGGTATCTGACGCACTGCCGTCGTTCTCTTCATCTTCTCCAGTATTGTTACTGTTGTCATTTTCGTCAACAGTGATATTACCGTCGATTTTTTCGTTGCCATCTTTGTTATCATTTTCATCGTCTGGCTTCTTCTTTTTCCGAATCCAAACAAGAAGAATCACTATCAGTATAGCGGCTCCAACCACAAGCCCTATCACATTTTTCCTGCTTAAAGCAGAAGTTTCTCCTGATGCTGACTCTGCATCAGTCTGCACTTCTGATTCCTCCTGCGTTTCCTGTTCTGTCTGTCCCATCGATTCCGTTTCTGTCTCCGGTTCCACTGTCGTCGCTGCTACCTCTCTTACGTCCAAATCATCCCAATAAATATCAGTGGTGTCTTCGTATCTCTTTTCCCCATCCACAAGACAGGATAGACGCAAGGTAAGGATATTTCTATCCTTTTGCTCAAGTTGAAGAAGTACTTCATCAGAGAGCTGATTCAGATCAAATGTAAGTTTCTGAGTTTTACGCATATTTTTTACGATGCTCAACCCAATATCCGATCCTGAAATGTTCTCCACAACCGGAACATAATGTTTGCCGCCTACCGAATTCCTCGCAAAACTTCCGAGAATTTCTGCATACTTATTTGCTTCTTTTGATGGATTCTCGTACAGTGTTGCAATCGTAAAGACCGGAACCGTCTGCTCTTTTATAATGCTGGTCGCTTCCTCCTCTGTAGAACCATCATTTGAACCTTTATCCTGATCGTTATGCCCATCCGAGAGAACAACCAGACATTTCTTCGTATTCACACGTGTATTGCTGAGCAACTCCTGCATACTTTTTACGATTCCTGTATACAGATTTGTATCTTCACTCGTTACCTCCAGTTTTGCGATATAGGAAGCAATCTCTGCCGGATCTGTCATATAAGGAGAAGGTGTGATAATATCACCCATTGTAGAAATGACCATATTATCATCTCCCGCCATATTTTCCGAAAGTGTGCGGATAACTTCTCTGGCACAGTCAAAAGGCGTTCCCTGCATGGAACCTGAGATATCCAGAAGAATATACCAGGTAACGGCATCCGCCTCTGCTGATTCTGTGTCTGGCTGCGAAAGCTCAATGTCCGAAAGCTTTGCCGAATACTCTGCATTTTTGCTGTCCTCTACACAGGTGTAGAGCTGTATCAGATTTTTACTCACAACGCACTTCTGAATCATTCTGTTATTTGCTGCGGCAGAAACAATCACCGTATCCAACAGAGCAAATAAAATCACAATAGAAAAAATCCTTCTTTTCTTCATTTTCTCCCTCCTTCCACTGCTTCTATTCTTCCATAAACTGATACTTTGTCATTCCGATTTCCAGAACAGCTCCGTTATAGAGTGCTCTTACATCGCCTTTTTCCAGTGCCCGTCCATTAAATTTCAGTATATTTTCTGTCTCTTCCTTCTCAATCCAGTAACGCCCTTGGTCATACCACAAGGCCATATGAACATCAGCCACCCCGTCTTCTTCTCTCAATATTACCTCTGCCTTACGCCCAAGTGTTACCTTTCTGTTTTTCCGTACCGGAACTGGGCTTGGATTCGGAAAATCCAATTTTTTCCTGTTTTTATTTCTCTTTTTAAACACTATTCTCCACATATTCCGTTTCTCCCGGATTCAGTTCTATATCCTGCACACACATTTTATTTTGAAATTTCAAAACCCTCATTTTGGGACCCAAAGTAGATCTTTTCTCCAACAGACAGTGACACATTCTTCCTCGGTTTCTAAAGGTATATCAAAGTCCAAAATCATTTTGATAAGGGCTTCTCTGATACGTCCTTTTAAATGTGCTTCATTTCTTACTTTTCTCCTTTTAGTATTTTTTTCATAAGTTCCAATGAGTTATACCGATTTTGAAATACTCCACTTCTGGAAATATTCTGCAATTTAGCAATCTCGGTATCGCTCATTTCTAAGAAGTAGTACATGAGTAAGTTCTCACGGTTACGGTCAGACAGCTTTTTCAAGGCTTCTGCCAATTCATCATCAAGAATACTAATATCGTTGCCACATACATTGAATAATGTATAGTCGCTGTCGTAATCGTCTAAAACGGATAATTTTTCAATCACTAGTTCTGGAAGTTCACAAAAAGGAATTTCCTTATTTTTTCTCCGTTTTAATTCTTTCTGATAATTTCTTACAATGCCTTTTGTAACTTTCTTTAACTTACATTCAAATTGACATTGTATTGTTTTCTGGAAATCAGACGGCTTCATAATCTCACCCTCTTTCCAGCTATGACTTGAAAAGTGTTTATCCCTCTTTCCGCACCATATCTGTACAGCAAGGTGTGATTTGCTAAGCTGAAGCCGAAAAAAGTTAGAAAATTTTTTCGGGTACAAAAAAAGCCCGCACAAAACATATAGTCTGTACGAGCTAAGATATTAAAATATTCAGTTGTATTAGCGCATGGATTGCTGTTAAGTTGTTCTTGAGTTTTTGGTAAATTGCTTAAAACACTTCATACACAATCCCCCGTATAATAGCATATAACCATTACCTTCAAACAAAGAATACAACCTAATTTTGAAGATTTCTTAAAGATATGAAAAAAGAACGACAAATAAGCCGTTCTCTTATAATGGTAACTTTACAGTAACTTTGGCACCTTTGGTTTCTGTGGAATTATCTAGCAGAAGTTTTCCTTTATG
>CAKROW010000104.1 GCA_934373235.1 uncultured Blautia sp.
TGCGGAAAAAGTACTATTGCAGGGCTTCTAACAGCCAGAAATCGGAATTTCCGGGGAGCTGTCACCATCGGTGGAAAAAATATTTCCTCCATTCAGGAGGCAGATCTTATGAAACATGTTGTTCTTGTACGCCACAACAGCTATCTTTTCAAAGGAACCGTAGAAGAGAATCTTCGCATGGCAAAACCAGATGCAACCAGAAAAGAGATGGAAGCTGTATTAAAACAGGTGAACCTTATGGGATTTCTGGATACCCAGGACGGGCTTCACACAAAGCTTCTGGAAAAAGCAGGTAATCTTTCCGGCGGACAGTGCCAGCGCCTTGTGATCGCCAGAGCGCTCCTTATGGATGCACCTGTATATATTTTCGACGAGGCAACCAGCAATATTGATATGGAAAGTGAGGAACTTATCATGGATGTGATCCACCAGATCTCCCGGACAAAAACTGTGCTCCTGATTTCCCACAGACTTGCAAATGTGGTGGATTCTGACTGCATCTATCTGCTAAAAAACGGGCAGATCAAGGAATCCGGCACCCACACCGTACTTATGGAAAAAAGAGGCGCTTATCACAGGCTTTATAAAAGCCAGCAGCTTCTTGAAAGCTACAGAAAGGGGGAAAGCGCATGAATACGACAAAAAAACGAAGAAGTGCCATTTCCATTATGGGAAATCTCATCGGGCTGGTAAAGCCTCTTCTTCATATTATGGCTGCTGCCATTATCCTTGGTACACTGGGATATCTCTGTGCCATCTTTCTCACCATCCTGGCTGTACAGGTGCTCCTTCACGGACTGTCTGCATCCGGAGCTTTGGAAAATCTGTCCATTTCCTGGCTCACCCAGGTTTCTACAGGAAAGATCATTACCGTTATGATCCTTATTGCAGTTCTCCGCGGTATCCTCCACTACGCAGAACAGTACTGCAACCATTTTATTGCATTTAAACTTCTGGCAATTATCCGTCATAAGGTTTTTGCAAAGCTGCGTCTTCTCTGCCCGGCCAAACTGGAAGGCCGTGACAAGGGAAACCTGATCTCCATTATCACCACGGATATTGAACTTCTGGAAGTTTTTTATGCACATACCATTTCCCCCATTGCCATTGCAGTTCTTACTTCACTTGTGATGGTGATCTTTACAGGCAGATACCATATCCTTGCAGGCGCGCTGATGCTGGCCGCCTATATAGTGGCAGGCGTGGTGATCCCTGTATGGAATGGAAGAAAGGGCGGTGACAGGGGAATGGAATTTCGTACCTCCTTCGGGGAACTGAACAGCTTTGTACTGGATTCCCTGCGCGGACTGGACGAAACTCTCCAGTACGGTCAGGGTGAGAAAAGAGAAGAAGCCATGACCAGACGTTCCAGGGAACTTTCCCATATGCAGAAAGAACTGAACCATATGGAAGGTATCCAGCGTTCTGTGACCGATGCCTGTATCCTTCTTGCCTCTTTCAGTATGCTTGCTCTTACCGGATGGCTGTATCAGAACGGACAGTTGGGTTTTGACGGAGTGCTCACCTGCACAATTGCCATGATGGGCTCTTTTGGCCCTGTGGTGGCTCTTTCCAGCCTTTCCAATAACCTGAACCAGACCCTGGCAAGTGGTGAGAGAGTATTATCCCTTCTTGAGGAGGAGCCTCAGGTAAAAGAAATTCCGGGAACTTCTGCCACGGTGACAGCAGATGACTTTTCCGGCGGAGAAGTTTCCCGTGTTACTTTCTCTTATGAAGATGAGGTGATCCTTAAAGATTACTCCCTCAGGATCCGTCCAGGAGAGATCCTTGGCATCCATGGTGCCAGTGGTTCCGGAAAATCCACCCTTCTGAAACTTCTCATGCGTTTCTGGGATGTAGATGAGGGCCGGATCACAGTAGACAACGAGGAGGTTTCCAGGATTCCTACCACCCATCTCCGCGATATGGAAAGCTATGTAACCCAGGAAACACATCTGTTCCACGATTCCATCGCAGATAACATTGCCATCGGAAAACCGGGAGCATCCAGGGAAGAAATTATGGCTGCTGCCGGAAAAGCATCTCTTCATGACTTTGTTATGACCCTTCCAAAGGGGTATGATACAGAAGTGGGAGAGCTTGGCGATACCCTTTCCGGCGGAGAAAGACAACGGATTGGTATTGCAAGGGCTTTTCTTCATGACAGTCCTCTTCTTCTCATGGACGAGCCTACATCCAATCTGGATTCCCTTAACGAAGGAATCATTCTGAAATCCCTGAAGGAATCCTCAGAGAAGAGAACCGTTGTCCTGGTTTCCCACAGAACCTCTACCATGAATGTGGCAGACAGGGTTTTTGAAATGAAAAACGGACGGATCTCCTGATACTCCTGTGGTACCTGGTGTATTCCTTTTGATCGCTCCTCCCAGAACAGAGATTTTTCTTACTCAGAATTGATTTTTATATCATCTATGGTAAAATAGAGGTAAATGAAGGGAGGACGATTATGACTTACAAAGAAAAAAAACGCTCCATGTTTTTTGGTCTGCCATGGACCTTCACCTCTTATACTGTGACAGATGAGATCATAACAGTAAATTCCGGCTTATTAAAAAAAGAAGAAAATGACTGCTACCTGTACAAAGTGATCGATGTCCGCCTGGAAAGCAGCCTGCCGGAACGGATCCTTGGACTTGGAACCATCCACTGTTTTACCGGAGATGTGACAGATCCTGATCTTAAACTGCTTCACATCAGACACGCCAAGGATATCAAAGACTATATTTTAAGACAGTCTGAACAAGAGCGGATGAAACGTGGCACTGTAAATATGCAGCATCTGGATGGCAGCCCCGGAATGGGCAAAATGTCCGGAAACGACAGTTGCAGATAAGAACCGGAGGATATACAATGGATACAAATATGCAGAAAAGAAATGAACTGCTGGCCAAAACCGTAATCAAAGGACTTGAATCCCGTAATATGTCCGGTTACTACGCCAGAGATAAAGAAACAGCACTGAAACTGGCTCTTGAACTGATCCCAAAGGGCAGCACCATTGCTATGGGCGGCTGTATGAGCGCACATGAGATCGGTCTGATCAGAGCATTGCAGGATGGAGGATATAACTATATTGACCGGAACAAAATGGATCCCCGTGCCGGGCTTATGGCAGCCTACAACGCAGATGTATTTTTATCCAGTGCCAATGCGCTTACAGACGATGGTATCCTCGTCAATATTGACGGCAATTCCAACCGGGTATCCTGTATTGCCCAGGGTCCCAAAAAAGTGCTCTTTATAGTTGGCATGAACAAAGTCTGTCCGGATCCTGACAGTGCAATGAAGCGCGCCAGAAACGTAGCAGCCACAGCTAACGCACAGAGATTTGACGTCAGGACCCCCTGTAAGGAAACCGGGAAATGCTTTAACTGCAAATCACCGGATACCATCTGCTGTCAGTTTCTGATCACCAGATATTCCAGACATAAGGACAGGATCCACGTCATTCTGGTAAATGATACACTTGGTTTCTGACAGGATTCATATAAATCTGCCGAAAGACAACCATAGCAGCAAACATATAAGACTCAGTAAGAATAATCCATGTGACTTCTGATAAAGGTATACACCGGAAGAAAGCTACATAAATTATACAAAGTTATGAAGGATGGCTGTCAGATATGATTTCTCTTACACTTTGTATGATCGTAAGAAATGAGGAGGCTGTACTGGAAAGGATACTGAAACCTGTTGCAGAGATCATGGATACGATTCTGATCGCGGATACCGGTTCTTCAGACAGAACAAAAGCAATTGCGAAACAGTATACGTGCCAGGTATTTGATTTTCCCTGGTGTGATGATTTTTCTGCTGCAAGGAATTTTCTCGTGGAAAAAGTCCGGACGGATTACTGGATGTGGCTGGATGCAGACGATATTCTGGATGAGAATAATCTCAAGAAATTAAAGCTGTTAAAAGCATCCCTGGATAAAAAAAACGATGTGGTAATGATGGATTATGCTGCCGGTTTTGATACTGACGGAAATGTAACATTCTCCTATTACAGAGAAAGGATTCTCAAAACTTCAGGTAATTTCCGTTGGAGCGGAAGGGTTCATGAGGCGATAACACCAGCGGGAAATATTTTTTATTCCGATATAGAAATCAGGCATCAGAAATGCGGACCGGGTGATCTTAACAGGAATCTTCGGATTTATGAAAAAATGCTGACAGAAAATGAAAAACTGGAGCCAAGGCATCAGCTATATTACGGACGGGAGCTGTTTTATCATCAAAAATATCAGAAGGCTGCAGATGTGTTGGAAGATTTTCTGTCAGAGCCGGACGGATGGACGGAGAATCGTATAGATGCCTGCATGGTTCTTGGACAATGCTATGAACAGATCGGGAAAAAAGCTGCTGCTCTGGCAGCTTTTTTGTACAGTCTGACAATGGATGTTCCCAGGGCAGAGCTCTGCTGTGAGATCGGAAGGCTCTTTCTGGAGAAAGAATGGTACAGGCAGGCTGCCTACTGGTATGGTCAGGCACTTACTGCTCCTGCCCAAAAGAAAAATGGGGGATTTTTCATGGCAGAATGTCATGGGTTTGTGCCATATATGCAGCTTTGCGTCTGCTATGACAGAATGGGGTGTCATAAGCAGGCGTTCTTTTTTCATAAGAAGGCAAGAGCCGAGAAACCGGATGATCCAAAGGTGAAATATAATGCGGATTATTTCCGGGAGAAATACGGATTTGAATGAATGATATAAGTGCATCAGAACTTTGCTGTTTCAGGCACAACAACACATCAAAACAGATCTCTGCGCCATGGGTGCACAGGTGGATTCTCCCAGACATATACTGTATGGAAAGTCATTTGCAGTATGAGGTGATTGCAGTATGTTATTGAAACGCCGGAAACGGAAAGAGTTGGAGATACAGCAGGACAGTCGTAATGATATATCCTGTACGTCCTGCTTCGGAAATAATAATCACTGTGGATGTGACAGATGCTGTCCAGGTCCTGTGGGGCCAACCGGTCCAAGAGGCTGCCCGGGCGTACCTGGGCCTATGGGACCACAGGGTCCACAGGGAGAGCCTGGAATTCAGGGATATACCGGAGCAACTGGCGCAACCGGTGCAACTGGTGCAACCGGAGCTACTGGCGAACGTGGAGCGACTGGAGAGCAGGGGATACCCGGACCCACTGGTGCTACCGGACCAACTGGGCCGACCGGAGCTACTGGCGAACGTGGGGCTGCAGGAGAGCAGGGGATACCCGGACCCACTGGTGCTGCCGGACCGACTGGGCCCACTGGAGCAACTGGTGCACAGGGAGCGACTGGCCCTGCAGGGACAGTGACACCGGCAGCGGCAGTGGGAGATGCCACTAACCTGAACGACATCGTAGAAGACTTTAATGCACTGCTCGCCAATCTGAGAGAGGCAGGAATACTGGAACGTTAACCCTTTCTTCTGACAGGGAACCTTGATAATACCAGCAGATAAATATCAGGCGCAGATCACGAATAATGATTTGCGCCTGTTTAGTATACAGTAAAACACACAATTTTCTTGAAATCCTCACCATAGATGATTATAATAGGGAAATAGTATGTCAATCTTGTGCTGTTAATGGTATTTGGTATTGGATCGTATTGAAAGGTACAAAATGCTATTAAGATCATGTTTGACAAAACGAGAGTTTTGATACCATTTTTCGCAGCTTTTCACACAAGAATTGGCTTACAAATATAAACATTTTTAATGTTTCACTGAATTTCTCGCTTTCAAGTTATTTGTGAAACATTACTGATTTCGGAAAGGGACAGAATGAGAAATTTAGCACTAAGTGATGAAATTTTACTTCAAGTTGACAAAGCCGCCCGCTATATCGGTGGCGAAGTCAACTCTGTAATGAAAAATAAGAACAACGTAGATATCCGATTTGCCATGTGCTTCCCGGATGTTTATGAGATCGGCATGTCAAACCTTGGCATGATGATCCTCTACAACATGTTCAACCAACGTGAGGACGTATGGTGTGAACGTCTTTTTTCTCCTTGGCCGGATCTGGATAAGGTAATGAGGGAACAGCAGATTCCGTTATTTGCACTGGAGTCCCAGGAGCCGATCCGTGATTTTGATTTTCTTGGTATTACACTCGGTTATGAAATGTGTTATACCAATATCCTCCAGGTACTGGATCTCAGTGGTATTCCACTGAAAAGTACGGACCGTGGCGAAGATTTCCCCATCGTGATCGGTGGTGGTGCCTGTGCATATAATCCGGAACCGCTGGCTCCGTTTTTTGACCTGTTTTATATTGGAGAGGGTGAGACTGTTTACGATGCCCTTTTTGATGCGTACAAGGCTAATAAGAAGGCGGGCGGCAGCAGGAGAGATTTTCTTCTGGCAGCATCCGGGATCCCTGGAATTTATGTTCCTTCTCTCTATGAAGTTACCTATAAAGAAGATGGTACGATCGCATCTTTTGTACCAACTGAAGATGGTGTTCCGGAAAAAGTACAGAAACAGTTGATCGTAGATATGGAAAAAGAATATCGTGCAGTGGAGGCACCGGTCGTTCCACACATTAAAGCTACACAGGACCGTGTTACTCTTGAAATCCAACGAGGATGCATCCGTGGATGTCGTTTCTGCCAGGCCGGAATGATCTACCGTCCTACCCGTGAACGTGATGTTGAAACGCTGAAAGAATCCGCACGGATCATGCTGAAAAATACAGGACACGAAGAGATTTCCCTCAGCTCTTTAAGCTCCAGCGACTATTCACAACTGAAAGAACTGGTGAATTTCCTGATCCAGGAGTTCCATGGAAAAGCGATCAATATCTCTCTTCCATCTCTCAGAATCGATGCTTTTGCGCTGGATGTTATGAGCAAAGTGCAGGATGTAAAGAAAAGCAGCCTGACCTTTGCGCCGGAGGCAGGATCTCAGCGCCTTCGTGACGTTATCAACAAAGGTCTGACAGAGGAAGTGATCCTCCATGGTGCCGGCGAGGCATTCAAAGGCGGCTGGAATCAGGTAAAACTTTACTTTATGCTTGGTCTTCCCACAGAAACAGAAGACGATATGAAGGGAATCGCACATCTGGCCCAGAAGATTGCGGAGACCTATTATGAAGTGGTTCCGAAAGAACAGAGGAAGGGCAAAGTACAGATCAATGTCAGCACTTCCTTCTTTGTGCCGAAACCCTTTACGCCATTCCAGTGGGCACCAATGTATAC
>CAKROW010000105.1 GCA_934373235.1 uncultured Blautia sp.
TGTCTGCACTGTTCTGTGCACCACGGACACCGGTTGTGGAAACAGCAGCCACCAATCTCTCTGGACTGAACTCCTGTATCAGTAATGATCTGATCCAGAGTTTTTACCCTGGGATCCGGCACCGGAATGGATGAGATCAACATTCTGGTGTAAGGATGCAGAGGATTGGAATATAACTTCTGAGCATCTGAAACCTCCATAAGCCTTCCCAGATATAAAACCCCGATCTCATCACAGATTTTTTGGACCACCTGAAGCTGATGGCTGATAAAGAGATAGGTAAGACCATATTTTTCCTGAAGATCCTGAAGCATCTGAACAATCTGGGCCTGAAGAGACACATCCAGTGCGGAGATAGGTTCATCACATACCACAAATTCCGGTTTCACAGAAAGGGCTCTTGCAATGGAAATCCTCTGCCTCTGTCCTCCGGAAAACTCATGGGGATACTTCAGAAGATCCTGTTCCTTAAGTCCTACCACCCGGATCAGTTCCCTGGCCCGCTCTTTTCGTTCCTTGGGATCATACATCCTGTGGATCTCCATAGGCTCGCAGATGATATCCTGAACCGTGTGGCTGGGATCCAGGGACGAATACGGATCCTGAAAAACAGACTGCATCTTTTTTCTGTAGGGAAGAAGATTCTTCTCTGCCATTGAACCGATTTCGGTTTCCTCATAAAAGATCTCCCCTCCTGCAGGTTTATGGTAACGCAGGATCGCCTTTCCGATAGTTGATTTACCGCTTCCGGACTCTCCTACCAGGCCAAAGGTTTTTCCCTTTTGGATGGTAAAGCTTACCTGGTCAACTGCTTTCAGGATTCCGGGTTTAAAAGATAAGATCTTAGGGGATTTCTGGCGAAAACATACCTGGAGATCTTTTACCTCGATCAGTGTTTTGCTCATTTTTTATCCTCCCTTCTGTGACAGCGGATCTTATGTCCTTTCTCAGGCTCATAAAAATCAGGCAGACATTTCTCACAGGCTGCGGCTGCGTATTTACAGCGGTTCAGAAACGGACAGAGAGTTCCGCTGCTGTCAGAAAGATCTCTTTCCAGAAACTGTTCAAAAGTCCCACCTACCCTTGGCATACTGGCGATCAGCGCCTGAGTATACGGATGGCCAGGCTTAAGGAAAATATCCTCCACAGAACCTTCCTCTACCACATAACCGCCGCACATTACTGCCACCCTCTTGCAGGTCTGCGCCACAACACCAAGATCATGGGTGATAAGAATAATACTCATACCGTTTTTTTTCTGAAGTTCCAGAAGAAGATGGAGGATCTGTGCCTGAATGGTAACATCCAGCGCAGTAGTTGGTTCATCTGCGATCAGGATCTGCGGATTACTGCTCATTGCCATGGCGATCATAACACGCTGACGCATACCACCGGATAACTCATGGGGATAGCTTTTCATTGCTTTTTCCGGATCTGTGATCCCCACTGCTGTGAGAAGTTCCAGCACGCGGTTTCTGGCTTCCTGCTTGGTCATCCCTGTATGTCTCCGGATCAGCTCCACCATCTTATTTCCCACTGTATATACAGGATTCAGGGCAGAAAGAGAATCCTGGAAGATCATGGCGATCTCCCCTCCGCGGATCTCCCGAAGTTTTGCGGGATCCTTTTTCAGGATATCTTCTCCCTTAAAAAGGATCTCACCCCCCATGATCTTACAGTTGGACGGGCCAAGCCTCAGTATGGATTTTGTTGTAACACTCTTTCCACTTCCTGACTCTCCCACAATGCCGAAAAAATCTCCTTTTTCAATCTCAAAGCCGGCATTCTTTACCGCCTGTGTTTCTCCCAGATCTGTAAAGAAAGACACTTTAAGATCCTTTACTTCCAGTAATTTTTCCATTGTATGTCCTCCTTACTTCGGTTCAAATACTTTTCGCAGAACTTCACCCAGATAGTTGAAGCTGATAACAGTCACCAGGATCAGTAAACCGGGAAAAACAGCCAGATACGGAGCCTGTTGGATATATCTCTGCGCATTGCTTAACATACTTCCCCAGGATGCGGTAGGCGGCTGGATACCAAGTCCGAAAAAGCTTAAAGCAGATTCCATAAGGATGGCATTTGCAATATTCATGGTTGCAGCTACAATAATGGTTGGCATGATATTCGGCAGAATATGATGAAGGATGGTTGCTCTCTTTTTCTGTCCGGAAATCCTTGCATAGATCACATATTCTCTCTCATTCAGGGAGATCGTTTCCCCACGGACGATCCTGGCAATGTTCATCCAGGTAAGGAAACCGATGATCAGCACAATATTCTGAAGTCCAGGTTTCAGGAAGGCATTCATAACGATCATAATAAGAAATGTGGGAAGGCTCATAAGAGCATCAACCAGACGCATTAGGACCGCATCTGGAGCACCTCCCACAAATCCGCTGACAGAACCTACAAGAACTCCCAGCGCTGTGGAAAGGATCATTGAAAGAAATCCTACCAGAAGAGATGCCCTGCCTCCGTAAATACATCTTGCCAGGTAATCACGGCCCATATCGTCCGTCCCGAAAGGATGGGCAAGGGAAGGCCCCATAAGACGTTCCGTGGCACTGATGGCATTGGGATCCACAGGATACAAAAATGCAAAAATGGAAATCAGTGCTAGAGCTACGATCATCACAGCTCCTGCAATGGCAAGTTTGTTGGCCTTAAATCCCCGCTTGATATTTTTCCAGATATTTTCTCTCATCTTGTGTCACCTCCTCTAGCTTGCCTTGCGGATTCTCGGGTCAAATACTGCATACAGCACATCTGCAAGAAGATTTCCTGCCACAACAAGAAGTGCGGTAAGCATGGTAATTCCCATGATCAGCGGATAATCATACTGCATGACAGCGGTTACCGCCAACTGTCCGATTCCCGGCCATGCAAATACCTGTTCTGTAATAATGGCGCCGGATACCAGAGACTGAAGGCTCATTCCCAGAACTGTGATCATAGGCAGCATTGCATTTTTCAGCACATGCCGGAAAAGGATCCCTGAATCTTTCATTCCGTAGGCAGTCTGCACCATCACATAATCTGATGACATTTCCGTGATGGTACTGCTGCGCAGATAGCGGATATACTGGGATGCATTGGCAAAAGTCAGCACTGCGCAGGGCATGATCATGTGGAGCACCAGATCTCCAAAAGAGCGATCACCATCTGAATGCATACCAATACTTGGCAGGATATGAAGATGCACACTGAAAAGATAGATCAGCATGATCCCGAACCAGAAAGTAGGGATGGAAATTCCTACATAGCAGAAAAGACTGGTGATCTTATCCAGCAGTCCGTTTCTGTTTTTTCCGGAATAAAGTCCCAGTACAACCGCAATAAGAAATCCCAGCACCATACTGGTTCCCATAAGGATCACCGTAGCAGGAAGGCGTTCCAGCATCTGGGTAAGCACAGGGCGGTTATTCATCAGGGAATTACCGAAATTTCCGTGAAAAATCCTTCCAAGCCACAGAAAATACTGTTCATATAAAGGCTTGGTAAGGCCAAGGCTTTCTCTTAAATTCTGAATATATTCCTCACTCATGTTCGGTTCCACATAGGTCAGCACCGGATCACCAGGTGCCGCCTTGGTAAGAGCGAAACACAGCACAGAAACAATAAACAGCGTCAGTATACACTGAATCAGACGGTTTATTATTTTTTTCACAGGGTACCTCCTTGTAATTTTGCTCTATAACAGGAAATTGGCTGCCGCAATAAATACGTCAGCCTTCTTTCCTGATTACTGTATGAGATATGTTTCCAAAAGATTATTTCTCCACTGCATAGATTTTGGAGTAATCATAATAGATAGTCTTTAACAGACATTCATCAAAGCCTCCGAAATCCTTGCTTACCGCATAGAATCCATTGGAATATGCGATAGGATAAATGTACATATTATCATTGATGGTATTCTGAATCTCTTTGTAGATCTCACCACGCTTGGTATCATCTGCTGTGCTATTACCTTCCTCCCACAGTGCATCAAGGTCTGTATCCTTGATCCTGGAGTAGTTGGAACGGCTGTCAGAAGAACACATATCTGCATAAAGGCTAGGCTCCTCACCTAATGTATAGAAGCTTAATACCAGATCATAATCTGTACATTCCGGATCTTTGGTCTTGTTCTTAAATGTTGATTCATCAGTAGGGATAAGATTGATGGTGATTCCCACATTTGCAAGTGCGGACTGTACATACAGCGCTTCACTTTCCATTGTCTTATCTGTAGAGATGTACATAAGATTCAGGGAGAGGGAAGTCTTTCCTGCTTCGGAAAGGAGCTGTTGTGCCTTTGCCTGGTCATTATCATAAACATTGTCCGGCTCTGTGTAATAGAGAGTATCCGGTGTAAACAGGGAGTATGCAGGCTCAGCATAGTCCTGGGAAACAAATGCAAACTGGCAAAATTCCTCTTTGTTCAGGGCATAAGCAATAGCCTGACGAACCTTTACATCCTGAAGATCCTCGTTAAGTTCATTCATGAACATGGCGTTAACTCTTCCGGAATTGTAGCTGTTAATATTGATATTATCATATGCACTGACTGTTTCATAATCATCTGCGCTGATAAGGCGTGCGTCAAGATCTCCACTTGCAAGTGCGGCATTGGCAGAACTGGAATCCTTGACGATCTTAAAGGTGATACTGTCAAGATTTACCTCATCAAACCAGTCATCAAACTTTGTGACTTTAAAGTACTCTCCGGACTTGTATTCCTCAAATTTAAACGGACCGCTTCCCACCGGATTATTGTTAAGGTCGCTCTCTCCGATATTTTCAACACCTTCATAAATATGCTTCGGGATACAGTAAACCTGGCTCAGTCCTCCCAGAAAACCTGCGCTTGAAGATCCAAGTGAGATTTTCACGGTAAGGTCATCTACCTTCTCAGCCTCAACAGCCTTGTCATTTACATATCCATATGAGGAATATGGCACATTCTGCTTCTCGTCTACCAGTACCTGCATTGTAAATACCACATCATCTGCTGTGATGGGCTCACCGTCATGCCATTTCAGTCCGTCTTTTAATTTGAGAGTAAATTCGCTTGCATCGTCATTGGCAGTCACACTCTCGCAAAGACCGTTGCCATAGAACATCTCACCATTGACGATCTCAAAAAACGGGCTGTAAAGTGCCTGCATCATGTCAAAGCTTGTCTGATCCACAACATAAAGGGGATTGATATTCTGAGGGTCTGCGGATGAAGCAATGGTAATGTTCCCACCCTCAGCCTTGGCTGTACCTTCAGTTTCTGCTGCAGATACGGTCACTCCTGCTGCCACTGTAGCAGTTGTCATTGCCGCAGCAAGAAGTACCATAAACAGTTTTTTTCTCATCTCTTTTCCTCCTCTTTCGTGGGTAACTCCAAAATACCCACTAATTCAGTATGATATAGTAAGCAGAATACTATATTGTCATTCTTTTGTCAAGTTATTTCCCCTGCCACATGCTCATAAACGAATCACTCCCTGATCTGTCAGTTTGTCATCTTACGGATCCAGTGTCCATAATTGCATTTCAGAAACGCAGGTATACATTTAAAGATCTGATCCGCATTCAGGCAACAGACAACCACCGCCGGAGATGCCTTTACAACAAATGCCATAACCGCAGACAGAGGGATCACAATAAGCCAGGTGCTGATAAGATCTACTTTCATGGAGTAGGCAATACTTCCACTTCCTCTGATAATACCGCTGTTAGTTGGCATCTGATATGACATTCCCACCATGACTACACTTAAGATCATAAGAAATGTATCTGCAAGCTGCCTTGTCTCAGGGGAAAGTCTGTAAAGGCTCAGTACAGGGATCCTTATAAAAAACAAAAGGATTCCACAGGTAAATCCCATTATAACAAAGAATTTCTGGAGCTTTTTGGAGTAGGCCACTGCCATATCCAGCTTTCCGGTTCCTATGGTTTTTCCCATTATGACTGAAGCTGCAGATGCCGCTCCTACTGCTGCGGATTTTACCATGAGAAAAAGATTGGAAGCTGCACTGTTGGCTGCAATGGCTGCAGCGGTCATATGTCCTAAAATGGCAGTCTGCAAAGCAGTATTCACACCCCACAGCCCCTGGATCACCAGCAGTGGCAGTACGATCTGCCCATATTTGAGTCCCAGGTTCCTGTCTGCTGTAAGGTAATCTTTAAAGCCAAGCCCAATCCAGCTTTGCCTGCGTTTTATATATACAAGCAAAACCAGCACTTCCATAATCCTTGCCACAAGAGTTCCCACTGCTGCACCTGCAGCTCCCAGGGAAGGTGCCCCGAAGTGTCCGTAGATCAGAATCCAGTTAATGGAACAGTTGATCACCAGTGTCATAAGGGAAAGTCCAAATGCGATCCCTGCGACTTCCACACATCGCAGAGTTGCCAGAAGGATCTGTGTCACTGCAAAGAATATGTAGGTGAAACGAATGATCTCAAGATAGGATACGCCTGCTTCTATGATATCCGGATCTGTGGTAAAAAGTCCCAGAAGCTTTCCAGGCCAGAAACTCGCAGCCAGAAACAGAAGCACAGCGGTAAAAAGACCTGTCCTCATGGCCCAGGCACTGATCTTCCTGACCGGTTCTGTCTCCTTTCTGCCCCAGTACTGACTCCCGAAAATCACCAGGCCATCTCCCAGAGCCATCAGAAGCTGCTGAAATACAAACTGCACCTGATTTACTGTGGTAACTCCTGAAAGGGCAGTCTCACTGTATGCTCCGAGCATGATATTGTCCGCAAGGTTCACACTGAGTGTCACCACATTCTGAAGTACCAGCATGGAACACAGCTTTAAAAAACTGCGGTAAAAATTCTTCATTCTCCCGGAATCAGTCTTTGACAACCGCGATGATGTCATCTGCATTGATCACAAGATATTTCTCATTGTCGTGCTTGATCTCTGTTCCCGTATATTTGCCGTAAATTACCTTATCCCCTACATTCAGAGGAACCGGAACTGTCTTTCCGTCCACGATCTTGCCTGAACCTACAGAGATGATCTCTCCGGCCTGTGTCTTTTCTTTGGTGCTGTCAGGAAGTACGATTCCGGATGCTGTCCTGTCCTCTGTCTCATAATATTTTAAGATTACTCTGTCTCCGATCGGTATTAATGCCATGATCAATTCCTTCTTTCTGTGTTTTAATACTGAAATAGCACTCTGCTG
>CAKROW010000106.1 GCA_934373235.1 uncultured Blautia sp.
AGACAACTCTGGCTGAGGCAATGGCTTATCTGGCAGGTATGACAAGCCGTCTCGGACGTGTTGAAGATGGCAATACTGTCAGCGATTATGACAAGGAAGAAATAAAGAGACATTTTTCCATCACTACTTCATTGATTCCTGTACCGTGGGATAAGATGAAAGTTAATGTGCTGGATACTCCCGGATATTTTGATTTTGTAGGTGAAGTTGAGGAGGCGGTCAGTGCTGCAGACGCTGCGATCATCGTTGTTTCCGGTAAAGCCGGTGTACAGGTTGGTACACAGAAGGCATGGAAGCTGTGTGAGAAGTACAAACTGCCCCGTATGGTCTTTGTCACAGATATGGATGTAGATGATGTCAGCTACCGTCAGGTTGTGGAAGAACTTACTGAACTTTACGGCAAGAGGATCGCACCTCTTCATTTCCCGATCCGTGAGGATGGCAAATTTGTAGGCTATGTCAATGTTGTGAAACAGGCCGGAAGAAGATACATTGACAAGGCAGGCAAGGAAGAGTGCCCGGTTCCTGAATACCTGGAAGAATATCTTGAGAAATATCATGAAACTCTTATGGAGTCTGTTGCAGAGACAAGTGAAGAGTTTATGGATCGTTATTTTGAGGGAGATACATTCTCCACAGCAGAGGTGGCAGCAGCCATTGCAACCAATGTACAGGATGGAAGCATTGTTCCTGTATGCATGGGTTCACCGATCAACCTTCGTGGTGTATCCAATCTTCTTGATGATATCTGTGGATATTTCCCAAGTCCAAGCGGACGTTCCTGCAATGGTATCGCGCAGAAGACCAATGAGATTTATGAAGCCAATTATGATTTTGCCAAAGCGAAATCTGCTTATGTTTGGAAAACTATTGCAGATCCGTTTCTTGGCAAATATTCCCTTATCAAGGTCTGCTCCGGTGTCCTTAAATCAGATGACACACTTCTCAATGTGGAGAAGGGAACAGAGGAACGTGTAAACAAGCTCTATGTGCTGGAAGGATCCAAGCCTATTGAGGTTCCGGAGCTTTTTGCCGGTGATATCGGTGCTATTGCCAAGCTGAACAGTGTTCAGACCGGTGACAGCCTTGCTACAAAGATCACTCCGATCCTATATCCGAAGGCTGTTATTTCCACACCTTATACATACAAGAGATTTAAAGCAGTAAAGAAAGGTGACGAGGATAAGATCGCGCAGTCTCTTGCTAAGATGATGACAGAGGATAAGACACTTCGGGTTGTTAATGACAGTGCAAACCGTCAGAGTCTTCTCTACGGTATGGGCGACCAGCATCTGGATATTGTTCTCAGCAAGCTGAAAGAGCGCTATAAAGTAGATGTGGAACTGTCCAAACCGAAGGTACCGTTCCGCGAGACGATCCGTAAGAATTCTGATGTGGAAGGCAAGCATAAGAAACAGTCCGGCGGACATGGACAGTATGGTCATGTTAAGATGCGCTTTGAGCCGTCCGGTGATCTGGAGACGCCATATGTATTTGAACAGGTTGTTGTAGGTGGTGCAGTTCCGAAGAATTATTTCCCGGCTGTTGAAAAGGGACTTCAGGAATGTGTCCTTAAAGGACCTCTGGCTGCATATCCGGTAGTTGGAGTAAAAGCAACTCTCTATGATGGATCCTATCATCCGGTAGATTCTTCTGAGATGGCATTTAAGATGGCAACTATCCTTGCCTTCAAGAAGGGCTTTATGGAAGCGTCTCCTGTACTTCTTGAGCCGATCATCTCCATGAAGGTTACAGTTCCGGATAAATATACCGGTGATGTTATGGGTGATCTGAACAAGAGACGTGGCCGTGTTCTGGGAATGAACCCGGATCATGAAGGAAATACCATCATTGAGGCAGATGTTCCACTGCTTGAGATCTATGGTTATTCCACAGTCCTTCGTTCCATGACCGGTGGAAGCGGAGATTTCTCCTATGAGTTTGCGCGCTATGAGCAGGCTCCGAATGATATCCAGGAGAAAGAGATCGCAGCACGTGCAAGCAAGGTTGATAGTGCTGACGAGTAATTGATACAGATAAGATTTTATGGGGATATAGCATTTACAGGCTGCGGTACTATTGCCGCAGCCTGTTTTGTGCATAAAGAAAACTCTTTTTAGTTCTTGTATCCTGTGATATTATAAACAGGAATAAAAAACGAGGAGGAACATTATGCTGGTATGTGATTATATTGTAAAACAGATTGACGGGGATTATGCCCATCTTGAGAGGATGGATAAACCGGAGGAAGAGCTGAAACTGGTTGCGAGGGCACTGCTTCCGGCAGATATTTATGAAGGCTGTCTGATCCATTATGAAATGATGCAGTATTCCATGAAATGATTTCTGAGAGAAAAGCTGAATGTAGATAGGTATCTGGCAGAGCCGAATGTGAATGTCCGTTTTATTGCAGATAAAAAATAAATCCTATGGCAGAATGAAACAGGAATATCCGGATAATAGAAAAAGCCGTAAGTATATGTGAAAATCTTTAAACATATAACTTACGGCTTTTATTTATTTCATATCAAGAGTTTGTATTTTATGATTCCTCCTCAACCGTGATAACGTTTTTCAGTACTGTACAGCATGCCATATCACCGATAACATTGACACAGGTAGCACCCATATCGCAGAGTGTATTGATACTGATATAAACACCAAGAACACCAGCCGGAAGTCCGGCCATGGTTGCAAGTGCTGCAAAGGATGCGATAGCTCCGCCAGGAACACCAGGAGTACCGACGGAAAGCAGAACATTTGCAAGAAGGATAATGATCATCAGGGAAATACTTACATGGATTTCACAGGCATTTGCAAAGAACATGATCATAAAGGACATCAGGATGGATACGGCATCCATATTAACGGTAGCACCGAGAGGAATGGCGATACTGGTAATCTGGTTGGATACACCCATTTCTTCTTCCATGCACTGTTTGCTGAGGGGAATAGTAGCGGAGCTTGAGCAGGTTCCGAAGGCGTTCAACGCTGCAGGCAGGATTGCCTTCAGGAATTTAAACGGACTTTGTTTTCCGATCAGTTTTACAGAGAGACCGTACACCACAATAGCGAAACCGAAGAAGGCCGCATACAGGATGACAAGCTGTGTCGCAAGGGAAATAATAGTCTCAGTTCCGTTGGCTTCCACAACCGGCACGATGGTACAGAAAACACCGATCGGGGTAAAGTACATAATAGTCGTGATGATCTTCAGACAAACTTCATTGACTGAATCGATCAGATTCAGGAACGGAGTTCCTTTTTCGCCAACTGCGATCAGTGTGAAACCGATGATCAGGGCAAATACAAGAACCTGAAGCATGTTTCCGTTGGCAAATGCAGCGATGGGGTTGGACGGGATCAGGTTTTTCAGTGTGTCCAGGATGCTGCTCATCTCAGTAGCCTGGATATCTGAGGTTGCCATCTCGAATTTAACGCCTTCGCCAAGGTGGATAAGTCTCGGGATGATCAGTCCGCACAGGCTGGCAAGAGCTGTTGTACAGAGAAAATAGATCATGGATGCAGCAGTGATCTTACCGGTAGTACGCGCATTTCCGATGGAGCAGATTCCAATGACAATGGAGCAAAAAACCATAGGAAAGATCATCATGTTCAGGGCGTTCATGTAGATACTTCCCATAAGGCTGGTCACAGTGAGGACAGGTTCAAACCGTCCGGCCAGGAAAAGTCCTGTGAGAATACCCAGGATCAGTCCTGTGAAGATTGCACCGGTAATATGTTTTCGGTACCAGGAATAAAAAGATTTCATTTAAGTGTTCCCTCCTAAAATATGTGGTATGTATAATATAGGAAAATACATGAAAAAAATTATACCATGCGGAAAAAGAAGCGTCAACAAAACAGAGCCAAATCTGCCGGATCAGGGGTGTTTTGATAGAAACGTGCTGTTTTTGGATTTCTGTTTGACAAATACATCATAAGTAGTTAAAATTAAAAGCAGTGTGTGAAAGCATTAAAGTATTAATACTGAGTAATTTGTCAGGAGGAATAAAAAATGGCTGCACCTTATAACCATAGAGCCATCGAAGCGAAATGGCGCACAAACTGGGAGAATAAACCGGTAAATGTCAATGACGGCAAGAAACCGAAATATTATTGTCTGGATATGTTCCCATATCCGTCCGGAAACGGTCTTCACGTAGGACACTGGAGAGGCTATGTAATCTCCGATGTATGGAGCCGTTATAAAATGCTGCAGGGTTATTACCTGATCCACCCGATGGGCTGGGATGCTTTTGGTCTTCCGGCTGAGAACTATGCCATCAAGATGGGGGTTCATCCGGCAGTATCCACAGCAGCAAACATCAAGAACATCAAACGTCAGATCAACGATATTGCAGCAATCTATGACTGGGATATGGAAGTAAACACAACAGATCCTGATTTCTATAAATGGACACAGTGGATCTTTGTAAAAATGTTCAAAGAGGGTCTTGCATATGAGAAGGAATTCCCGATCAACTGGTGTCCTTCCTGTAAGACAGGCCTTGCAAATGAAGAAGTTGTCAACGGATGCTGCGAGCGTTGTGGTACACCGGTTACCAAGAAGAACCTCCGTCAGTGGATGCTCCGCATCACAAAATATGCAGACAGACTTTTAAGTGACCTGGACAAACTGGATTGGCCGGAGAAAGTTAAGAAGATGCAGACAGACTGGATCGGTAAATCCTACGGCGCAGAGGTGGAGTTCCCGGTTGAGGGAAGAGATGAGAAGATCACTGTTTATACAACAAGACCGGATACTCTTCACGGAGCAACATTTATGGTACTTGCACCGGAGCATGCTCTTGCGAAATCTCTTGCTACAGACGAGACAAGAGAAGCAGTAGAGAAATATATCTTTGATGCTTCCATGAAGTCCAACGTAGACCGTCTTCAGGATAAAGAGAAAACAGGTGTGTTCACAGGTACTTATGCGATCAATCCGCTGAATGGGGAAAAACTTCCGATCTGGCTTTCTGATTATGTACTTGCAGATTATGGTACTGGTGCTATCATGTGTGTGCCTGCTCATGATGACCGTGACTTTGAATTCGCAAAGAAATTTGATATTCCGATCATCCAGGTTATCGCAAAAGACGGCAAAGAGATCGAGAATATGACAGAAGCTTACACAGAGGCTTCCGGAACCATGATCAATTCCGGTGAGTGGAACGGCATGGAGTCTTCCGTACTGAAGAAAGAAGCTCCTCACATCATCGAGAAGATGGGTATTGGACGTAAAACTGTCAACTACAAACTGAGAGACTGGGTATTTTCCCGTCAGCGTTACTGGGGCGAGCCGATCCCGATCGTACACTGCCCGAAATGCGGTGCTGTACCGGTACCGGAAGACCAGCTTCCATTAAGACTTCCGGAGGTAGAAAGCTATCAGCCTACAGGAACCGGAGAGTCACCGCTTGCCGCAATTGACGAGTGGGTAAATACTACATGCCCATGCTGTGGTGCACCTGCAAAACGTGAGACTAACACAATGCCCCAGTGGGCAGGATCTTCCTGGTACTTCCTCCGTTATGTAGATAACAAGAACAACAACGAACTGGTTTCCAAAGAGAAAGCAGACAAGTATCTGCCGGTAGATATGTATATCGGTGGTGTAGAGCATGCGGTTCTTCACCTTCTGTACTCCAGATTCTACACCAAGTTCCTGTATGACATCGGAGCAATTGATTTTGATGAGCCATTTGTCAAACTGTTCAACCAGGGTATGATCACAGGTAAGAACGGAATCAAGATGAGTAAATCCAAAGGAAATGTTATTTCACCGGATGATCTTGTAAATGATTACGGATGTGATTCCTTACGTATGTATGAGCTGTTCGTAGGACCGCCGGAACTGGATGCAGAATGGGATGACAGAGGAATCGACGGTGTATCCAGATTCCTGAAGCGTTTCTGGACACTGGCTCTTGACAGTATTGAGAAAGATATCCCGGCTACCAAGGAGATGGAGAAGACCCGTCATAAGATGGTATACGACATCACCAGCAGACTTGAGGCCTTCAGCCTGAATACTGTAGTATCCGGATTTATGGAATATACAAACAAGCTGATCGCCATCGCAAAACAGAACGGCGGCGCTGTTGATAAAGAGACTATTGAGACAGCAACTATCCTTCTTGCACCGTTTGTTCCTCATATTGCAGAGGAGATCTGGGAGAGACTTGGACACGACGATTCCATTTTCCATGCACAGTGGCCGGCTCACGATGAGGAACTTATGAAAGATGATGAAATTGAAGTTCCGGTTCAGATCAACGGCAAGACCAAAGCGGTTATCAGCATCCCGGCTGAGAGCTCCAAAGAGGATGCCATTGCCAGAGGTAAGGAAGCAATTGCAGACAAACTTACAGGCAATGTGATCAAGGAAATCTATGTTCCGAAGAAGATTATTAATATTGTAATGAAATAAACATAAAAATATATTTTAAGCCCGGTCTGTTGTGTAAGCGATAGCCCGGGCTTTTTCAAACAGGCTCCGGGAGGGAATATGCGTAGTATAATCTAGAAATGAGAAAACTTGAGATAAAGTGGGGAAAGGTACAGGAATCATGGAGAGAGAAAAAAAAGAAGGTTTCAGAGGAAGCGTTCAGTATTATTGCGGAGAGATCAGCCGGGATGTGACCAATCTTTTCAAATGGCTGTTTCTGGCTATTGTTACAGGGGGGATTGTGGGTGCTGCCAGTACGCTGTTTTCTTTTACATTAAAGTCTGTTACCGGTTTTCGGAAGAGCCATTCGTGGATTTTTTTGCTGCTGCCGGTTATGGGACTGATTATTGTGTTTTTGTATGATAAATTTGGAAAAGAAGATGGAGGTACCAATCAGGTATTATCTACGGTCCGTTCCAGGGATGATGTACCACTTTTGTCAGCACCGCTGATTTTTGTGACAACAGCACTGACACATTTATCCGGCGGTTCTGCGGGAAGAGAAGGTGCAGCAATCCAGCTTGGGGGAAGCATTGCGAACCAGCTTGGACGATGGATACATCTGGATGAAGCAGACCGTCATGTGATCGTTATGTGCGGAATGAGTGCAGCGTTCTCTGCTTTGTTTGGAACACCCATGGCTGCAGCGGTATTTGCCCTGGAAGTGGTGAGTGTAGGAGTTATGTATTATACAGCATTGATGCCCTGTATGAT
>CAKROW010000107.1 GCA_934373235.1 uncultured Blautia sp.
AAATGAAAGGAGCACTTTATGAGTCTTGTGAAAAAAAAGAACTGGTATCTGGATTATCTTCTGATCATAGTCGGAACCGGGCTGATGGCACTTGCCATCAATTCAGTATTTGATGCATCCGGGCTGGTAACCGGCGGTTTTTCCGGTATTTCGATCCTGGTGAAGTACTGGACTGGCGGGATCGTAGATGGCGGGGTTCCATTGTGGCTCACCAATATCACGCTGAATATCCCGTTATTTTTTCTGGGATGGCGGATCAAAGGCTTTTCCTTTGTAAAAAAAGCTCTGGTCGGTGAGATCTCCCTCTCAACCTGGCTTGCCATTCAGCCGGTGTGGAATATTGCGGGAGACGATCTTCTTCTGGCTGCTGTATACGGTGGTGTGATCCTGGGGATGGGCATCGGAATGGTTTTCCTTGGACAGGGAACCACAGGTGGAACAGATATGATGGCTGCCCTGATCCAGAAGTATCTGAGCCATTATTCCATTGCACAGATCATGCAGTTTATTGACGGACTTGTTGTGATCATTGGTATGTATGTGTTTGGTATCCAGAGAGCACTTTACGCGATCATTGCGGTATATCTGGTCACAAAGGTATCAGACAGCCTGATCGAAGGTCTCAAATTCTCCAAACAGACATTTATTATCACAGACAAGCCAGATGAAGTGGCAAAGGTGATCATGGAAGATCTGGATCGCGGTGCAACCGGTATCTGTGCCAGGGGAATGTATTCCGGCCAGGAAAAGACAGTAATATTCTGTGTGGTAAACAAAAAGGAGATCGTGCGGCTGAAAGAGCTGGTAGATTATGTAGATCCGGATGCTTTTGTGATCGTTTCCGACGCAAGAGAGGTTCACGGGGAAGGATTTATAGAGAAAAAATAGTAGGATTTCAACAAAAATTTGTAAGTTTTTTCTGTTTTCCTCTTTTATTTTTGGTTAATTTGTATTAAAATAGCCGTAGAGAATACGGGTATAACGGAATATAAGCTACACTATGTGAGAAGGGATTGAACAGAATGATATCGAATCAGGTGCTACAGAACACGCTCGAAGGGCTAAAGGAAATATCAAGGACGGAATTCTGTGTGATTGATACAGATGGTAAGGTACTGGCGTCTACCTTTTCCGATTTCGATGTTCAGAGAGCAGATATCCAGGCTTTTGTTGAGTCACAGGCAGATAGCCAGTTGGTGAAGGGGTTCCAGTATTTCAAGGTCAGTGATGACTATCAGTTGGAGTATATCCTTGTTGTACATGGAGATGATGAGGATTCCTATATGGTAGGCAAGCTTGCCGCATTTCAGATCCAGAGTCTGATAGTTGCCTACAAGGAACGTTTTGACAAGGACAGCTTTATCAAGAATCTTCTTCTTGATAATCTTCTTCTTGTGGATATTTATAACAGAGCCAAGAAGCTTCATATCGAAGCAGATGTACGCCGTGTGGTCATGATCCTGGAGATGAATCAGGAGAAGGATCACAATTCAGTGGAGAGTGTGAAGAGTCTTTTTGGAGGCAAGAGCAGAGATTTTATTACTGCCGTGGATGAGAAGAGTATTATCATCGTGAAGGAACTTGAGGATGGAGAGGGCTATCCTGAGATGGATAAGCTTGCCCATACGATCCTGGATACTCTTGACCTTAATAAGGAAGGCAATATTCATATGGCATACGGTACCATTGTGAATGAGCTTAAGGAAGTATCACGTTCCTACAAGGAAGCCAGAATGGCGCTGGATGTAGGTAAGATCTTTTTCGGTGAGAAGGAGGTTATCGCATACAGTTCTCTGGGAATCGGACGACTGATCTACCAGCTTCCGATTCCGCTGTGCAAGATGTTCATTCGTGAAATCTTCGATAACAAGTCACCGGATGATTTTGATGAGGAAACTCTGGTCACTATTGACAAATTCTTTGAGAACAGCCTGAATGTGTCCGAGACATCCCGTCAGTTGTACATTCACAGAAACACCCTGGTATACCGTCTGGACAAGCTGCAGAAGAGTACAGGTCTTGACCTGCGGGTATTTGAGGATGCCATCACTTTCAAGATCGCACTTATGGTAGTGCGCTATATGAAATACATGGAGACTCTGGAGTACTAGACTGGGGCCTGAGAAATAATAAGAAAACAGATCAGTCTGTCACCTTTGCAAAAAGAGACAGACTGATTTTTTTTCACAGGAACTTCACAGATATCTCTGCCGGAATCCCTGTCCCTGTCTTGTAATTTCCCATATTTTACGCTAAAATAAATAACGCTTGCAATGGAGTAAGAAATATATTACAATAATGTTACATAAAATTTAAGAAACAATTGTAATACATATAGAGGAGGATATTATGATCGATCTTGTAGATGTAAGTAAATCCTATGGCCAGGGCCTTCCGGCAGTTAACCATGTGAACTTACATGTGGATAAAGGTGAGTTTGTCTTTATAGTAGGAAGCAGTGGCTCCGGTAAGTCTACCCTGATCAAGCTCCTTATGAAGGAACTTGATTCCACAGGAGGTAAGATCACAGTAAGCGGTGAACGTCTGGAGGGAATGAAACACAGACGCGTTGCCAAGTACCGTAGGAAGCTGGGAGTCGTTTTTCAGGATTTCCGTCTTCTCAAGGACCGCAATGTATATGAGAATGTGGCCTTTGCCCAGCGTGTTGTTAACCGCCCCACAAGAGTGATCCGCCGCCGTGTCCCGGAAGTACTTCAGGAGGTTGGCCTTGCAGGGAAATACAAGGCATTTCCGGACGAGCTTTCCGGTGGTGAGCAGCAGAGAGTGGCACTTGCCCGTGCCCTTGTCAACCGCCCGGATATTCTTCTGGCAGATGAGCCGACCGGTAATCTTGATCCAAGGACTTCCGAGGAGATCATGGAGCTGATGGAGCAGATCAATGACAGAGGCACCACAGTTGTGGTAGTTACCCATAACAAGGACATCGTAAATGCCATGAAGAAGCGTGTAGTGACCATGCACAATGGCAATATAATCAGCGACGAGAAAGAAGGAGGATACCATGAGGCCTAGTACGATCTGGTATACCCTGAAGCAGGGCTTTAAGAACATAAAGAGAAACTGGATGTTTTCACTTGCGTGTATCATCACCATGTCTGCCTGTATTTTTCTGGTAGGTGTATTTTACTCTATAGTGAATAATGTGAATAACATTGCACATAAGGTGGAAGAGGAAGTTCCCATCACGGTATTTTTTGATGAGGGAACCAGTGAGGACGATATGAAGCAGGTGGGTGAGACCATTCAGGCAAGACCGGAGGTTGCCAAGATCGAGTTTGAGTCCGGAGATGAGGCGTGGGAGAAATACAAGGAACAGTATTTCCAGGGCTCCGACGCGGCTGACGGATTTAAGGATGACAACCCCCTGGCCAACTCTTCCAATTATCATGTATATCTCAATGATATCACCAAGCAGACAGAGCTTGTAAGCTATATCCAGGGACTGGATCATGTAAGAGAAGTCAATCAGTCAGAACAGGCTGCGAAGACATTAGGTTCCATCAATAAACTGGTGTCTTATGTTTCCATGGCCATTATCGCACTTCTTCTTATAATTTCCATTTTCCTTATCAGCAACACCGTATCTATGGGAATTGCCGTCCGTAAAGAGGAGATCGGTATCATGAAGCTGATCGGAGCTACAGATACATTTGTACGGTTTCCCTTTGTGCTTGAGGGAATCATCCTGGGCGTGATCGGAGCTGCGATCCCGCTGATCGGACTGTTTTTCCTGTACAATACAACTGTACAGTATGTACTGACCAAATTTAATGTGCTCACAGGCGTGGTGGACTTTATACCTGTATGGCAGATCTATCAGACGCTGGTTCCAATGGGACTGGGACTTGGAGTGGGGATCGGCCTTATCGGAAGCTTCTGGACAACAAGAAAACATCTGAGAGTATAGTATATAAAACAAAACCAATGGCTGTCGGGAATCCCGGCAGCTATTGCTGTATGGAGAGAATATGAAGAACAGAGAATTTATAAAAGGTGTGGCGGTGGGAGCTGCTGCCGCGGTTGTGATCACAGGGGCCGGAAGCTATGGTGTACAGAAGCTGCTTTTTCCACAGGGAAGCGTATTGTCAGACAGATCTCATGTGGAAAAGCTTCAGTATCTGGAGAAGCTGATCGATGAAGAATATCTGGACGAAAAAAATGAGGATGATCTGGCAGAGGGACTTTACGCAGGACTGATCAGCGGCCTGAATGATCCCTATTCCAGATATTACACTGCAGAGCAGTATGAGGAGGAAAGCACTTCCTCAGAAGGTTCATACACGGGAATCGGCGTTGTGATGCAGCAGGATACTGAGGGAGGCGGAAGGATCGTGCAGTGTTATGAAGGTGCATCCGGAGAACAGGCAGGACTTAAAGTGGATGATGTGATCACTGCCGTAGATGGCAAAGATGTGACGCAGATGGAAATTTCCGATATTGCGTCCCTGATCAAAGGCAGCGATGCAGATTCTGTCACCCTGACCATTGAGAGGAGCGGAGAAAATACACCTCTTGAGATCAAAGTACCTGTCCGTAATGTGGAGATCAAGTCTGTATCCTGCGAAATGCTGGATGATCAGATCGGTTATATCCGTATCTCACAGTTTATCGGAGTGACGGAGGAGCAGTACAGGGAAGCATTTCAAACTCTGAAAGATCAGGACATGGAGAAGCTGGTGGTAGACTTAAGAGGAAATCCGGGAGGGCTTCTCACTTCTGTGTGCGGAATCCTGCGGCAGATCCTTCCGGAAGGCCTGATCGTTTACACGGAGGACAAGTACGGCAACCGGGAAGAAGAGAAATGTGACGGCAAAAATCAGCTTGATATGCCGCTGGCTGTGCTGGTGAATGAGAACAGTGCCAGTGCGTCAGAGATCTTTGCAGGAGCTGTGAAGGATTACGGCATCGGAACCATTGTAGGAACCACTACCTATGGCAAAGGTGTGGTGCAGTCCATCCAGCCTCTTTCTGACGGAAGTGCGGTGAAGCTGACTATTTCCAATTATTACACACCAAAGGGAAATAACATCAACAAAAAAGGTATTGAGCCGGATGTGAGTGTGGAACTGGACTCTGGCCTTGCAGATAAGGCAGAGCTTACCCATGAGGAGGATAACCAGCTTCAGGAAGCCATAAAAATACTGAAGGGAGAAGAGAAGAAATGATCTCATTATTACTTTTGCAGCAGATCATTGTATTCATGCTTATGATGGCCGGTGGATTTCTGGTGGTGAAATGCGGTCTCATTGGCGTGGAGAGTACCAGGGTGCTTTCTGTGCTGAGCATTTACCTTATTCTGCCCTGTGTGATGATCAATTCTTTCCAGATTGAGTATTCGGACAGTATCCGAAACGGATTTTTTCTTGCACTGGCAGCGGCGGTTCTGATTCATATTATCCTGCTGGCAGTGACGAAGCTTCTTGAGAAACCCATGCATTTGAGCCCTGTGGAAAAGATCTCCATCATTTATTCCAATTCCGGAAATCTGGTGATTCCCCTTGTAACTGTGGTCCTGGGAGAAAAATGGGTGATCTACGCAAGTGCCTTTCTCAGTGTGCAGATGATCCTGATGTTTACCCACGGACAGTCCGTGATGGAGGGAAAACCTGGCATCAACTGGAAAAAGATCCTGTGCAACATTAACCTTATTGCTATTATTACAGGAATGATACTGTTTTTTACCCATGTCAAACTTCCGGTGATCCTTGGCAATACCATGAGCCAAATTTCTGCCACGCTTGGCCCTGTGTGCATGATCATGCTTGGAATGACCATGACAGAAGTAAAATGGAAAGATATTTTTGCCAATTCCAGGATCTATCTGATCACCTTTCTCAAGATGATCGTCATGCCATTCGTGGTGCTTCTGATCCTGAAATATTCTCCTATGACGGGAATGGCAGAGGACGGACAGACCATTCTTCTTATCAGCCTGATGGCTGTGATCACGCCATCGGCAGCAACAGTGGTACAGTTTGCACAGCTTTATGAACAGGAGCCTGTGTATGCGGGAACCATCAATGTGATGACAACTATTGTAAGTGTTGTGACCATGCCGTTGATGGTAATGTTTTATCTGGCGTAAAATTTGCAGTTATTGTAAAATCCACAGATAAGTGATAAAATCCATAGATAAAGGGATATCATGAAAATACGCAGAAGGATGACAAAACAGGAGGAAGAAACAAATGGAAAGACATGCTTTTGCAATGAAGATCAAAGAAGGACAGAAGGACAGCTACCGCAGGAAGCTTGGAGAGATCTGGCCGGAGCTTACAGGATTTCTTGACAGGAATGAGATCAGCAATTTCAGTATCTGGAATGTGTCAGATCTGATTTTCGGTTATTACGAGAAGAAAGACGGAGCAGCACTTTCTCCGGAGGAAGAAAAGGTGAAAGCCGTTCTTACCGGAAGGATAGAGGAAACCTTTACCTGGATCTCCACACCTGGAAAGGATATGCGTCTGATGTATCATAATTTCGGCGTTGTCAGAGAGAATAAGGAGCTGATCCGCCACAGGATGTTTATGACGAAACTGAAGGACGGATGTGAGGAAGAGTACAAGGCCCGTCACGATGGACTGATCGCACAGAGAGGTGACACAGTAGATCCCGGCCCGGACAGCAATTTCAGTATCTGGAGTGCCGGTGGATATATTTTCGGTTATGATGAGATCGACACCACCATGGAAGTGGAGGAGACACCGGAAGCACATGAAGCCACTGTAGCATGGGAGACACGCCAGCTTGGTATCATGGACTGGATCACCAACGATGTAGACTGGATGACAGGAGAGGTTCATCCTGCAAGTGTACGCCTTGCATGGCATAACTGATCTCATTTACTGTTCTGAAAAAAGGGGATAAAAAGGAAGGAGGCCGGGACTTTCGCAAAGCCCCGGCAGTATGAAAAAGAAAAAAGTGTTATCAAAGGTAGTACCCTTTGCACATCTAATAATATACTCACATTTTGTGGTCATTCTGTGACGTCATTCTGAAAAAAGTATGAACAAAAAAGAAAAAAAAACTGAACTCAAATCTTAACAATTCTTAAACTTTCCATATTTAGTTGAAACCATACGCCCCGCCTGTTATACTGTGACCAGCAGATGTTAGCAGGAGAAGAATATGTTTTATT
>CAKROW010000108.1 GCA_934373235.1 uncultured Blautia sp.
GAGCGATAGACGGGGCTCGAACCCGCGGTCTCGACCTTGGCAAGGTCGCGCGTTACCAACTACGCCACTATCGCATAAGCGGGTGATGGGAATCGAACCCACGTATCCAGCTTGGAAGGCTGGTGTTCTACCATTGAACTACACCCGCGCATCGCTGCGCTTACCTGTTCGGTATTGTTTACCGCTGCAACGATGATTAGTATATAATATCCTGTTTTATTTGTCAACAGGTTTTTTTAAAAAATTCGATTTTTTTAATAATCCCATACATTTGTGGCAGAAACCTGTGTACGTGGTTTCTTGATCACAAGCTCAGGGCTCTTGGCACTTACCTTGGTGTTGGCAGGGATCGACTCGGTGATAAAGGTATTTCCACCAATGATGGTGTTCTCTCCCACAACTGTCTCACCCCCCAGAACTGTGGAATTGGAATAGATCGTCACATTATCGCAGATCGTTGGATGACGTTTCACATTGGCAAGCTGCTGTCCCATTCTGGTGGAAAGGGCACCTAATGTAACTCCCTGATAAAGCTTTACATTATTTCCGATTTCTGTAGTCTCACCGATAACAACGCCTGTGCCATGATCAATAAAGAAATATTCTCCGATAGTAGCTCCCGGGTTGATATCTATTCCTGTACGTCCGTGAGCATACTCAGACATCACTCTGGGAATAAACGGAATATTTTCCGTATAAAGAATATGCGCCAGGCGATATACATAGATTGCAAAAAGTCCAGGATAGGAAAAGATGATCTCCTCCTTGCTCTTAGCTGCCGGGTCACCATCAAAGCCAGCCTGCACATCTGTCAGAAGCAGCCTCTGGATCTCCGGAAGTTTCCCAAAAAATCCACAGGTAGTCCTGTCTGCATGAGCTGCTGCCTCCTCAGGAGCCTCACCGCTGTAAAGAAGTGCGATCTCAATCTGATTTTTCAGTGTGTCATAAATATCATTCAGTCTGTGTCCCGTATAGTATTCCGGAAAGATATATGCACTGGTATCTGCACTGAAGTATCCGGGAAAAACTATGGATTTCAACTGTCTCACAACATCAATGATTGCGGATCTGTTGGGAAGCCGCCTTCCGTCCTTTGGCATAAAAAGCTCTTCTGATGCATAATTCTCTGTAAGCTTTTTGGCTGCTTCCAGAAGTGCTGATTTTTTATCACTCATAATTTCCTCCATTTCCCTATCCATATCTGCTATATCCTGCCAGAATATGAATCTGCTGCAATTTATTGGGATCTGCTATGACCCTTATAGCTTTTTATCATATTATAGTATGCCGCTTTCGTCAATAATGTAAAGAAAAAGTTTATGTCACTGTAAACAGCGACCAGTTTACAGTAACCTCCATGAAAAGGCATCCAAGAAAAGTTTGCAACTATCCTTGACCTTTTCCAAAATTGTAGATATAATAGATGTTGTTTATGATAATGGAGATGTACCCAAGTGGCTGAAGGGTCCGCACTCGAAATGCGGTAGGCCGGGCAACCGGTGCGAGAGTTCAAATCTCTCCATCTCCGTTTCAAACAATTCCTAATTTCCGCGAAAAGCCCCGGCACTTTTTTTCTTTTTCCAGCCGGGGCTTTTCTATATCTGTTTTTATTCTTTTTTAACAAAGCGGGTGTTCACATTTCCACAGGAGACTTCTTTGATCCGATTAAATCCTGTCAGCTCCAGAATGTATATTCTCCTGCCTCCACTTCTGTTTCTGTTCCACTGATGATCACAGATGCCGGAATCGGTACTTTGATATCATACCGCACCTGATCTCCCACATAAGTCCAGGAAGACTGGATTTTTCCATAGGCAGTTTCTATGGAAGCTTCCAGCCAGCCCAGACGTTTGTCCGTATGAGGCTCGATCTTTATACCGGAAAAGCCGGGTTTTTCTTCCTGGAGACAAATTCCCGCTGCTTTTTCGTAAACCCAGTCAGCAACAGAACCATACGCATAATGGTTGAAAGAGTTCATATCTGTACTCCAGAATTCTCCGTTTTCCATGATCCCATCCCAGTGTTCCCAGATAGTAGTAGCTCCCTTATTTACAGAATACAGCCAGGACGGATATTCCTCACGAAGAAATAACGTATAGGCAAGATCACTATGTCCGTATTCACTGAGTACATGGAGGATATAGGGAGTTCCCACAAATCCGGTGCGAATCTGCTTTCCATCCCTTACCACCATCTCTGCAAGGGCATCTGCCGCCGACTTCGGATCCTCTGCCAGATGAAACTGTACAGCAAGAACATACTCTGTCTGTGTCTTATATTCCGGGTAGGTCTTCCGGAAGGTTTTTACAATGTTTTCATATAAAGCTTCATATTCTACCATATCTTTTTTAAGGACTTTTCCTGCCTTTACAAGCAATTCTGTTGAATAGGCATAAAATGCAGTAGCAATAAAATCCTCCCTGCTGGATCCCTTGTAACTACCGGAAGGTGCGTCCAATCCCAGCCAGTCTCCGAAATGCTCTCCCCCGGTCCAGAGATACTGTGTTTCTGTAGCTCCTGTGATATAATCCACCCAGCCCTTCATGCTTTCAAACTGATCTTTCAGGATCTGATCATGTCCATAGGTAAGGTAGATCTGCCACGGACATATTACCGCCGCATCACCCCATGCAGAGCTTGGATTTCCCTCAGGAATATAATCCGGGATCACCTGTCCGATTCCTCCGTCCGGTCTCTGATCTGCAGCCATATCATGAAGCCATTTTGTAAAGAATTTTTCTACATTATAATTATAGCTTGCTGTTTTTACAAATACCTGGGCATCTCCGGTCCAGCCCAGACGTTCATCTCTCTGCGGGCAGTCTGTTGGCACATCCAGGAAATTATCCTTCTGTCCCCAGAAAATATTGGAAAACAACTGATTGATCTTTGGCACCCCACATTTAAGGGAGCCTGTTTTTTTGATATCTGAATAGACAGATACAGCACGGAACTGTCCGGCTTCCACCTCTCCCGGGAATTTATCCAGCTTTATATAGCGGAATCCGAAAAAAGTAAGTCCTGGATGCCAGGTCTGAAGCCCCGGTTTACAGATATAACGGATTTCTGCTTTTGCACTTCTGTAGTTTGCATTATAAAAATTACCCTGCTGATCCAGAACCTCACCGTGAAGAATCCGGATCTCCTCACCACCTTTTGCATCCACAGTAAATTCCACATATCCAGTGATCTCCTGTCCGAAATCTACCACAGTCTCTCCGGCCGGGGTGTAAATGATCCTGCAGGCATCCACGGTTCCTTTTTCACGGATCTCCTCACCCTCCTGTGGAATCAGCGTATCTTTTGTCCAGTCAAGAAGTTCTGCCTGTTTCCAGATTTCTGTTCTAAAGCCTGCATCATAGATCTCGCCGTCGTAAATCTCGCTGAACCGGACCGGACTTTCTCCGTACTGCCAGGACTGATCCGTGGAAATAACCTGTTCTGTGCCATCCTCATAGGTTACGTGGATCTCTGCCAGAATACCTGTACTTCGTCCTGCACGCCTTTTTCTGTCCTCAGATTCAACCCAGCCCGGCATCTGAGATGCAAACCAGCCTTTTCCAACTGTAACCTGAAGCTGGTTTTCCTCCCTGAGCATGGATGTGATATCATACTCCTGATACTGGACTCTCTTTTCATATACAGTCCATCCAGGTGCCAGCACATATTCTCCTACTCTGGTTCCGTTAAGCTCTGCCTCATATACTCCCAATGCCGTGATATAAAGCTTCGCCTGTAAAACCTTCTTTTCTGTACTCCATCCTTTTCTGAATACCGGGCACACATCCCCCATATCCGCTGCCCCGCAGATCCATTTTGCCTGAAACTCCATAATTTTATTATCCCCTTTCTCTCTGGTGCCATTAATCTGTCTGAAAAAATCTTTCAGAAAATAGGTTATTTTCAGTATAACGTAAATTCCACATTCCTGGAATGGATTATCCGACACATTTCCAGTATTATGAATAAAAAATCCACTTTTTCTATTGACAATTGTATGTTTTATATGTATAATTTCAACAGTAAGAAATTTAGGGGATTGGTCAAATGGTATGATAGGGGTCTCCAAAACCTTTGGTGGGAGTTCGATTCTCTCATCCCCTGCTAAGAGAAGCACTCGGGAGTCAGCGTCAGGCGGCTTTCGGGTGTTTTTTTATATGTCCTGCTGTCAGTTACCTTATAAGATTTACTGTATTTTTCGGAGGTTACCAGAATCCATGTTACGTTATCTTGAAATTACCGTTCCCAAAACCGCGGCTTCCGCTTCTGTCATGTATTTTCTTCGCACAGAAGGCAGCCTTACAAAAAAACAGATCAGCCAGGCAAAATTCCGCCCGGAGGGAATATTAAGAAACGGTCACCGCTGCCGGGTGACAGAAACGGCTTTTCCCGGAGATATCCTCTCTGTATGTCTTGAAACCGCCTCTGTGGACTCTTCCGTGCTTACAGACTCTTCTTCTCTTTTTATGCCGGAAATCCTTTATGAGGACAGGGATCTTCTTGCAGTAAATAAGCCCGCCGGCATGGTAACCCACCCGTCAGGCATTCATTACGAAGACAGCCTTTCCAACTCCATTGCCCGCTATTTCCGCTCAAAAAACGAAGCCACCAGGATCCGCTCCATCGGACGGCTTGACCGTGAAACCTCCGGCGTACTTCTTTTTGCCAAAAATCAGACAGCCGCTGCCAGACTTCAGAAACAGAGGGAACAGGGAACCTTAAAGAAAACCTATCTGGCTTTTGTATCCGGTTCTCTTCCTGCTGATCCCGACGGACAGGTTCATTATATCTCCGTCCCCCTGGCGCCGGATCCGACCAGCCGTCTGAAAATGGTCCTCTCCCCGGATATGTCACTTCCAGGCAGCAAACAGGCTGAAACCTTTTACACGGTTCTTCAGAGTAACCATTCCTCCTCCCTTGTACAGCTCACGCTGAAAACCGGCCGCACCCATCAGATCCGTGTCCATATGGCCGGCATCGGTCATCCGCTTCTTGGGGATTCTCTGTACAATTTAAAGGACATCGGAGGCCATTCTTTCGCAAGAGCTGCCCTCCATGCCGAAAAGCTCACCTTTATCCAGCCTTTCACCCAAAAAGAAATCTCCCTGGAGGCACCCCTCCCGGAAGATTTCCGTCTGTTTCCTGTGCGCCGGCTCTTATGACACAATATTATGGAGCCACACACCTTTTTTTACAAGCACAAATCCTATGATACATTTCACAAAATCCGCAGCCTGGACCATTCCATAGATCACAAGCACCGGCAGATCTGTAAAACGGCTTAAGGTAAACGCGATCGTAACACTCATACACCAGATAAACACGCTGTCAAACAAAAAGGTGATGATCGTCTTTCCTCCTGAACGCAGGGTAAAATATGCCGCATGGAGAAACGCATTCTGAGGCATAAAAAATGCTGTGATCATAATAAAATATTTCGCCAGCTCCCTTGCGTCCCCATTGGTATTGTAAAGCCTTGGAAAAAACGGCGCCATCACAAACATCACCGCAGCCACACAGGTACAGCAGAATACGGAAAAAGCGATCATCTTATTATCTGTATCTCTGGCTTCCTTCATTTTTCCTGCACCAAGAAGCTGGCCAACTACAATTGCAACAGAATCGCCCAGTGCAATGAACACAATATTAAATACGTTGTTGATCGTATTGGAAATATTAAGTCCCGCCACAACATTCAGCCCTCTCACAGAATAACACTGCGCCAGCATAGCCATGCCTGACGCCCAGAGAGTCTCATTGAGAAGAAGAGGCGTTCCCTTTATCAGGATCTTCTTTGTAAGCCCTGCAGGAACCTTTAATGTGGAATAAAGTCCCTTTGCAAAAATATTCTTCTCCGTATGTCTGTGTGTCCATGAAAGGACGATCAGTGCTTCCACATATCTGGAAAATACTGTAGCCGCAGCCGCACCCTGTACTCCAAGCTCCGGGAATCCGAATTTACCGTAAATAAGCAGATAGTTAAACACCAGATTTACAAGCACTGCCACAACTCCGGCTTTCATGGGAAGTACGGTTTCTCCACACTCCCTCAATGTACTTGCGTAAACCTGCACCATCATAAACGGCGGCAATCCAAGAAGCATAATAAGAAGATACTGCCTTCCATATATAAGAGTGTCACTGATCTGCTCACTGGTTCCCTCTCCTCTTAAATACATGCTGATAAGAGAATCCCCTGCCACGAGAAACAGAATCACTGTAACCGCTGTCAGTATCACCGCCATCCACAGCTTGTAACGCAAAGTCTGACGTACGCCCTCATGATCCTTCTGTCCAAAATACTGGGCTGTAAAAATGCCCGCACCGGACACACCTCCAAAAATGCACAGATTATACACAAAAAGCAGTTGGTTCACAATAGCCGCCCCTGACATCTGCTCCGTACCGATCCTTCCAATCATGATATTATCCAGAAGGCTTACAAAATTCGTGATTCCATTCTGGACCATGATAGGCACTGCGATCGCCAGGATCATCAGATAAAACTTTTTGTCTCCCACAAACTTCTGTCGGACCCTCTGTCTCTTAGTCCTCTCCATGTTATTCTTCCCCCTTTTCTGCCCGTAAACTTCTGTTCAGGCCCCATTAATCACACTTTGTTTCCGAAAAAAAGAAGACTGTTCCATCGGACAGCCTCTTTTTCCCAAAAGCATTGTATTTACAACATTACTACAATTTCCATGCTTTTTCAAGCGATTCTTTTATAATATTATTTTTCCTCTGTCACACCGGCTGCCATGTTTCTCGGCAGCCGCCGGACATTCCCTGAACACAGATATGGGGCTGCGCCGTTTTTTGATTCTCCTTTATTTATTTTTTCCAGAAGTTTGCTGTAAATATTTTCCACAAACCAGGGTTCTGCTGATCGCTCCAATGCTTCTTTTGGTGAAAACCAGGCTACACCGCTGTTTTCATCCGCTTTTATGGAAACGGCTTCCTCCGGGTCTGCCTCAAGG
>CAKROW010000109.1 GCA_934373235.1 uncultured Blautia sp.
CCGGCGGACAGGGACTTCTGGAGGTATTTCGTGGTGCCATTGACGGATATCTGGGTAAAGAGATCGACTACTCCCAGTTCAAGACAGCTCCGGCACCGAAGGTTACTAAGATTTCTCCTCAGGCTGAGGCTGATATTAAATTTGGATACTGTACAGAATTTATTATCCTGCTGGATACCCCGCTTCCACAGAACGAGATCAACAAATTCCGTGAATTTCTGGATTCTATCGGAGATTCCATCGTGCTGGTAGCAGATGATGAGATCGTCAAAGTGCATGTACACACCAACCATCCGGGCCAGGCATTTGAGCGTGCTCTCACATATGGCCAGCTTTCACGTATGAAGATCGATAACATGAGAGAGGAGCATCAGGAGAAACTTATCAAAGATGCCCAGAGGCTTGCGAAAGAACAGGAAGAAGCCAAGAAGGAACCAGCCAAAGACTTCGGATTTATCTCCGTGTCAGCAGGAAGCGGGCTTTCTGACATTTTCCGTGAACTTGGTGTAGATTACCTGATCGAGGGGGGCCAGACAATGAACCCCAGTACAGAAGATATGCTCAATGCCATCGACATGGTAAATGCCAGAACAATCTACATCTTTCCTAATAACAAGAATATTATCCTGGCAGCAAACCAGGCAAGAGACCTGACAGAGGATAAGGAGATCATTGTTGTTCCTACCAAGACTATCCCACAGGGAATCTCAGCTATAATCAGTTTTGTGCCGGAGAAGAACGGCAAGGAGAATCTGGATGCAATGACAGAAGCTATTTCCAGAGTCAAGACCGGACAGATCACTTATGCAGTACGTGATACACATATTGATGACAAGGAAATCCATGAAGGCGATATTATGGGCATCGGCGATTCCGGAATCCTGGCAGTAGGCCGCGAGAAGGAAATGGTGTCTGAGGAGATGGTAGCTGCCATGGTGGATGAAGAGTCCGAGATCATCAGTATCTACTATGGTGCAGATGTGACAGAGGAAGAAGCGGAAGCTCTCAGCGACTCCCTTACAGAGAAGTATCCGGACTGTGAGGTTGAACTGAATCAGGGCGGACAGCCGATTTATTATTATCTGATTTCAGTAGAATAAGGAATAAATATGACACCTTTACGCGATTTAAAAGGCGTGGGTGAAAAGACAGAGAAGCTTTTCCAGAAGATCGGAATTACGACAACGGAAGAGCTTCTCCATTATTATCCACGTAATTATGAAGCCTATGAGGAACCGGTTGCCATTCACAATGCACCGGAAGAAAAGATCATTGCCCTGCGGGGAACGATAGTTACCGGCATATACATGAACCAGGCCAGGAACCTTCAGATCCTTTCTGCCACAATAGCAGATGAAAGCGGACGCCTTCCCGTAACCTGGTTTAATGCTCCCTATCTCAGGAGCACGCTGAAAAAAGGCAGCGTGTTTATTTTTCGCGGAAAAATTTCCCGAAAAAAGGGCAAACTTCAGATGGAACACCCGGAAATTTTTACACCTGCAGCCTACGAGGAGATCGTTCACAGCCTTCAGCCGGTGTACGGCCTGACAGCCGGGCTTTCCAATAAGACCATTACCAGACTGATCCATCAGGTGCTGGATACCAGGCCGCTGCAGGCAGAATATTTGCCGGACGATATCCGGGAACGTTATCATCTGGCTGATGCCAACTATGCGGTGCGTACCATACATTTTCCGGAAAATATGCAGGAGCTCCTCACAGCAAGAAAAAGGCTGGTATTCGATGAATTTCTCCTGTTTGTCCTTGCCATTCAGCTTCTGAAAGGTAAAACAGAAGAAGTTCCCAATAATTTTCCCATGCGGCCGGTGTGGGATACGGAAGAGCTGATCGAGAATCTTCCCTACAGTCTCACAGGAGCACAGGAAAACGTATGGCATGAGATCGAGCGGGATCTTGGAAGCCACAAACTGATGTCCCGCCTTGTTCAGGGAGATGTTGGAAGCGGAAAGACTGTAGTAGCCTTTCTTTCCATGGTGTTATCTGCTAAAAACGGTTTCCAGAGTGCACTGATGGTTCCCACGGAAGTCCTTGCAAACCAACATTACGAAGCTTTCAATAAGCTTATCGAAGAGCAGAAGGTTACAGATTGTAAGCCGGTTCTTCTTACAGGTTCCACAACTGCCAGGGAAAAACGTGAAATTTACCGGAAGATCGCATCAGGAGAGGCGAACGTGATCATAGGCACCCATGCCCTGATTCAGGAAAAAGTAGTTTACCACAACCTTGGACTTGTGATCACGGATGAACAGCACCGTTTTGGCGTCCGTCAGCGGGAGGCCCTTACCACAAGGGGGAAAGCTCCCCATGTTCTGGTAATGAGTGCAACACCGATTCCCAGAACTCTGGCTATTATCCTGTACGGAGATCTGGATATTTCCATTATTGATGAACTTCCTGCCCGGCGTCTCCCTATCAAAAACTGCGTTGTAGATACTTCCTACAGACCAAAAGCCTATTCTTTCATTGAAAAACAGATCCGTGAGGGACATCAGGCCTATGTGATATGCCCTATGGTGGAGGAAAGCGAAGGCATGGATGCGGAAAATGTTACAGACTATGCAGTGACGCTGCGAAATATCTTTCCATCGGATATTCAGGTAGGAATTCTTCACGGAAAAATGAAACCCAAAGAAAAAAACGCAGTTATGGATGCCTTTTCCAGCGGGAATACCCAGGTTCTGGTTTCCACTACAGTTGTGGAGGTGGGCGTCAACGTGCCGAATGCCACAGTCATGATGGTTGAAAACGCAGAACGATTCGGACTTGCTCAGCTTCACCAGCTCCGGGGCCGTGTTGGCCGTGGTGAATTTCAGTCCTATTGTATTTTCATCCAGGGAAATAACGAAACCGAAACCTCCAAAAGACTTGAAATCCTGAACAAATCCAATGACGGATTTTATATTGCAGGGGAAGATCTAAAGCTTCGCGGACCAGGAGATCTTTTCGGGATCCGTCAGAGCGGACTTATGGAATTTAAGATTGGCGATATCTATAATGATGCCTCTGTTTTAAAGGCTGCAAGTGAGGCGGCCGGTGAAATATTAAGCCTGGATCATGACCTGGAGCTTCCGCAGCACAGCGCACTGAAATCCCGCCTGAAATCCTACATGAGTGAGGATCTGGAGAATCTGGGGATATAATCAGACTTGCAAAAAAAGCTGAAAAGTAGTATCCTAAGACACGTAAAAGATTTAATCACCTTGTAAGGAGGCTATTTATATGGCTAGAACAAAAAAAGCTGCAACTATGACAACTGCAAATACAGCTAAAAGCGAGACTCCTGCAAAATCTGTAGTTACCGCATCAGAAGAGAAAGCCGTTAAGGCCGAGACAGCCAAGACAGACGCTGCAAAAGAAACTGTGAAAGCAGCCGCAGAAACCAAACCGGCTGAGGCACCAGTTGCTGAAAAAACTGAAGATAAGCCAAAGAAACCGGCTGCAAAGAAGACAGCAGCCAGAAAGACCACTGCCGGAAAGGCGGCCGCAGCCAAAACAACTGCTACCAGAAAAACAGCTACCAGAAAGAAAGCTGAAGTTTCAACAGAAGTATATGTACAGTTTTTAGGAAAAGAAATACATACAGCAGAAATTGCTGAGAAGATCAAAAAGCTGTGGACCGATGAGATGGGTAAGAAAGCTGCTGATCTGAAAGATCTTAAGATCTACATCAAACCTGAGGACAACGGCGCATATTATGTGATCAACAACGATGTGACCGGTTTTATCGGATTATAGGAAACGGGTAGATAAACAAAGGATGTCTGTTATTTCCAAATAGCAGGCATTTTTTTGTTGCTATAGATTAAACATATAGCAGGTTATTTTGCATTTATATTTGACGAAAGAATCTCCATATGATAGGATATCAGCACAAACCATATTAACTCGATAGGAAATAGAGGATTAATTATGAAACAGATATTATGCTTTGGAGATTCCAATACCTGGGGATATGACGGCGAAACCGGAAAAAGGCTTCCCTGGGATGTAAGATGGACAGGTCTCCTTCAGAAAAAATTTGGAACAGAAAATTACAGGATCATAGAAGAGGGATTATGCGGACGGACTACCGTTTTTGAGGATCCCCTCCGGGACGGAAGAAGAGGCACTGCACTTCTGCCTACGCTCCTTGAGACTCATACTCCGGATGTGATCATCCTGATGCTTGGAACCAATGACTGCAAAACTGTTTTTGGTGCATCTGCGGATGTGATCGGAAAGGGTATCCGGCGACTTCTGGATCAGATCAGTAAATATGCACCGCAATCTCAGGTACTTCTCATATCTCCAATCTACCTGGGCGACAAAGTATGGCAGGAGGGTTATGATCAGGAGTTTTCACAGGAATCGGTAACTGTATCCCATGATCTGGAAAATGTATACGAAAAAATCGCACACCAGAGAAATATAAATTTCCTGAAAGCAGCTTCCTATGTCCACTGCTGCGAAGCAGACCAGGAGCATCTCAATTCTGAGGGGCACAGAGCTTTTGCAGAAGTTCTTTATACCAAACTGAAAAAAACTGCCTGATTTTCCGAAAGTGTGATATAATCCTGAGGTGATTTTACAAAAAACATTTATCACAGAGAGGATATACCACATGAGTGATCTGATACACCAGATAAAAAAAGAACATGCAAAAGCCTTTACCCACAGCGGAAAATTCCATGCGGATGATGTGTTCTCATCAGCACTTCTTCTGTATCTGAATCCGGAGATCAGCATTATCCGGGGGAACCAGGTACCGGAAGACTTTGACGGGATCGTATTTGATATTGGCCGTGGAAAATACGACCATCACCAGAAAGACAGCAGAGTCCGAAAAAATCAGGTCCCATACGCCGCATTTGGACTTCTTTGGGAGGAACTTGGAAAAGAGATCCTTGGAGATGAAATTGCAGAGAAATTTGATGAATCTTTTGTACAGCCTCTGGATATCAACGATAATACCGGAGAAAAAAATGAACTTGCTTCCCTGATCGGTAATTTTAACCCGCCCTGGGACTCAAAGAACAGCGGTGACGTTGCTTTCTTTCAGGCAGTCCAGGTAGCAGGAATGATCCTGGAAAATAAATTTGAACGATACAGGGGAAATGAACGTGCGGACAAACAGGTGGATGAAGTTTTGAAAGCTCATGAACAGAAGAAAGCATCAGGAGAACTTTCTGCGGAAGAACAGAAAATCCTGATCCTTCCGGAATTTATTCCATGCCAGAAACGTCTCTCAGAGACAGACATTGCTTTTGTAATTTTTCCTTCAAACAGAGGCGGTTACTGTATACAACCTCAGAAAAAGGAATATTCCCTGAATTACAAATGCGGTTTCCCTTCTCATTGGCTGGGACTGGAGGGAGAATCACTGATTCAGGCAACCGGCCTAAATGAAGCTTGTTTCTGTCACAAAAGCGGTTTTCTTATGACTGTCGGGACTGTAGCGGAAGCTGTAAAAGCCTGTCAGATCAGTCTTGAGAGCTTTTGTGAGGAGCCGGTAGTGATAAATCTGGGAGCCGGCCTTTTGGCAGAAAAGCTTCTTAAAAAGCTTCCGGATCTCAAGGATGCCAAAATCATCACTCTTCCGTTTCCTGAACTCCCGGAACTGGAAACAGAGGGGATCTATGGGGAAATTTCCATGGAAAAGCCCCAGTGGAAAGCGTGCATTAAAGAACAGGTAAATAATATCCTTAAATATAAACCGGAAGCAGTCTGTGTGGGAGATTCACTGTTTTTTGCCTACCCGGTTGTCCATGCATTAAGAAAACGTCATGTACCGGTACTTACAATAGTGGAAAAAAGCGGAGAAAAACTTCTTGTGAGGATTCCGTCCGGTTCATAAAAAAACAGTACTGTAATCTTCCGGCAGCAGCCGGAAGAACAGTACTGTTTTTCGGATCAGTTTTCAGATCAGCGGATCATAATTCTCCGTTAATACTGCTGACCACCCTGAGATCCGCCGGACATCTGCCTTTCCTGGGCCTCGATCATTTTTTTAACCATATAGCCACCTACAGAACCATTCTGCTTGGAAGTCAGGTTTCCGTTGTAACCGTCAGTAAGAGGAACACCTAATTCGTTGGCTACCTCGTATTTGAAACGGTCAAGTGCGCCTTTTGCCTCTGGAACAACTGCTTTGTTAGATGAAGTATTACTCGCCATGATTTATTTCCTCCTTTGTTGTCTGGTTTTGTGTTACAATCCTAGTATATGAAAGAATAAAAAAAATACACTGGTATTTATTTCTAACGTTGGATAGGATTTTCAGTCCTATATATTGTCTTGAAACGAACAAATTTTCGTGTTATCATAGATGAATCAAAAAAAGACATAAAGGCAGACACAATGAGCAGAAGATCCTATTCCAAATCTTATATTCGCAAAGCACCCTCACACCGCAGACGCAGAAAAAACAGCCAGAAGAACTGTTTACTGAAACGTTTCTTTTATACAGCAACAGTTTTTGTTATAGTGGCATTGTTCAACGGCTGGACTCCGCCTTCTGATACAGAGGAAGCGATCCGTCAGAGTACTGTTATAACAGAAGCATTCCATATTTTTCTTAAAAATGCAGCAGAACAGATTTCCATTTCCTTTCGGGATTCCCTGCAGTCGGTCCT
>CAKROW010000110.1 GCA_934373235.1 uncultured Blautia sp.
AAACAAAATAGAGGTCCAGAACCTTTCAGAGGCTCTTGAAGTTCCTGCTACCAATGACGAGATTTCCCGCCTGACAAGCTCATTTAACAAAATGCTCGCACGCCTGGATGAAGCATTTACTGCCCAAAAGCAATTTTCTGCCAACGCCGCCCATGAACTGCGGACCCCTCTTGCTGTTATCCAGACAAATCTGGAAGTGTTTGCCCGCAGGGAATCTCCATCTTTAAAAGATTATCAGGATATTTTTGCCATGCTTCAGGAACAGACCGGACGACTTTCCCATTTGGCAGAAATCCTCCTGGATATAACCGGTATTCAGACTATTGAACGTTCCGAAAGGATTTCATTGGCTGTACTGGCTGATGAAGTATTTTGTGATCTGGCTTCCATCGCTGAACAAAAGCAGATTGAATTGATCCAGCAGGAAGGAGACTGCATCATTACCGGAAGTTATCTTTTACTCTATCGTGCTGTGTATAATCTCGTGGAAAATGCAATCAAGTACAACCATCCCGGTGGAAAAGTAACCATTAACATCCGGTTTTCCAAAGGAGTATCCAACACCTCTGTCAATTATGCCACTCTTGTAGTCTCTGACACCGGAATCGGCATTCCTCCTGAATATCAGGAAAAAATCTTTACTCCTTTTTTTCGAATCGACAAGTCGAGAAGCCGTGCTATGGGAGGTTCCGGACTGGGGCTTGCACTTGTTAATGAAATTGTCAGGCAACATAATGGTCAGGTCAAAGTACTTGAAAGCAGTAAAAAAGGCAGCACAATCGCACTTATGCTGCCCATCTGAACACTTGAAACTCATATTAATAAAATCCGCATCCAGCAGGATCAGCGCGAAAGAACTTTGTCCATCTTCATATATCTTCAGGAGCTTGTCAAAATATCTGCGGTTCGGAAGCTCTGCCGCTCCGATTACCGGAAATATCTCATCTTTTCTGATACTCTCATTGTAACTGATCAGAGGATATACGATCAGCCTGCGGATCATAATACTGACCGTAACGATCAGTATCACCAGGATTGCCATGCATCTTTCTAATTTGCGAACAATCTCCTGTGAGATATGTATGGACCGTCCCCCAGGTGCTTACCTTTTTAATCCATATTTTTCTTTTCATTTTTGCACCCCTGGAGTCTATTTCCGGAACAGGATCTGGGAAAAATATCTTATCAGGTTATCATCACTCCAGCATATCATCCCCACTTCATCAGCCATCATCTGTGCATTGATACAGTAGGCTGACATACAGGAATTATGTTTGTAGGGACCGGCTGTCATAATAAGAATATCCTCTTTTCCGGCTGCTCTCATTTTTTCTGCCAGTTTCTCAGTCAGTTGGTTATGATGCAGCTTGGCTTTTTTGTAATCCATAAGGCTGTCCTGGGTAGTCTGAAGAACCAGTGTTTTTTCGTATTTCAGGGCACGGGCTTTCATTTCCTCCACAGTTCCGCTCTCCGGCGGACAGGCAGGATTGAGATTATAATTCCCGCACATATTCTCCTCACAAAAAACACGATATTCCGGCATGAACACCAGTCTGTCCGTGTCCATCACAGCCGCACCTGAAAATCCCAGAAGTATTGCTTCCTCTGTAAAATCCATGACCTTTCCCTCTCTTTCCTCATACCTGCTGCTCTTTTTCCGGCAGCCTGTACAATACCTTATTCAATTTTTTATATCAACAGGTTTTGCAATATGTTCGGTAAATCCGGACTTTCCCGTATTTTTATATGTGCGCTTGACAGTACATATAAAAAAGAATCCTGCTTGCAGGATTCTCCGCCTGTGGCGGGTCGCTTCAGCGACATAATTCCTCTCCGACGCAGTGCGATCCTGCCCGGAGGGCTTTTTTATGTCATTGGAACATTACGGAGTAATTTCCTATGACATAAAAAAGCCCTGACACTCTAACGCACTACCTGACATCAGAGTATCGGGGCTTAGATTTCCGACTTGTTTGTAGCACATAAGGTTATTCTCTGAATAATTATATAAAATTATTCTTTTTTTGTCCATACTCTTGTGTGCCTGAAAATATCTTCTTTACTGCATGATCCCGGTAACTTCATAGCCGGCATCTTTGATCACCTGGCGGATCTTCTCCTCATCCAGTTTCTCCTGTGCTTTGATAACAGTTGTTCCTTTCTCATGGGAGGAAACAACATCCTCGACCTGGAAAGCCTCCCTGATCGCCTTGTTTACATGTGCCTCACAATGTCCGCACATCATTCCTTCTACATTTACTGTAATCTCTGTCATTTTTTTGTTCTCCTTTTCTTCTTTATTTACATGATCCATAGAATCATCATGTTTTGTTTCTGTTGTGGAAAGCTTCAGCTCCTCCACCGGATGGAGCTTCCTGTCCCTCTTTGTGTCATGGATCTTAAACAGATTCAGACGCAGTGCATTGGACACAACACAGAAGCTTGACAGGCTCATTGCCGCAGCTCCGAACATAGGATTTAATGTCCATCCGAAAATCGGGATCCATACACCTGCTGCCAGCGGAATACCGATCACATTATAGAAAAATGCCCAGAAAAGATTCTCGTGGATATTCCTCAATGTGGCACGGCTTAACCGGACTGCTGCCGGAACATCACTTAACCGGCTCTTCATAAGAACTATATCCGCTGCATCAATGGCAATATCCGTTCCCGCACCTATGGCAATCCCGATGTCAGCTCTTGTAAGAGCCGGTGCATCATTGATACCGTCACCAACCATCGCTACCCTGCCATATTTCTTAAGCTCACGGATCACACTCTCCTTTCCGTCAGGAAGAACGCCTGCGATCACTTCATCCACACCTGCCTGTGCTCCGATAGCCCTGGCAGTACGCTCATTATCACCAGTGAGCATCACCACACGGATTCCCATGTTCTGAAGCTCTTTTACTGCCCTTGGACTGTCTTCTTTTATTACGTCCGCAACTGCTATGATCCCCGCAAGCTTTCCGTCCCTGGAAAAAAGCAGCGGTGTTTTTCCCTGTTCTGCAAGCTGCTCTGCCTGGCGGATCATCTCTGCCGGAACTTCTGCCTGGGAATTTATAAATTTCATGCTGCCTCCCAGAAGTCTGCTGCCGTCAAGAACTGCCTCCAGTCCGTTTCCCGGAAGTGCGTGGAAATCTGTCACCTCAGATCCGGTAAGCCCAAGCTCTTCCGCTCTGTCCACAATAGCTTTCGCAAGAGGATGCTCACTTTTTTTCTCAAGGCTGTAGGCCATCCTGAGGATACTTTCCTCTGTCATTCCCTGTGCCGGAAGAATATCTGTCACCTGAGGCTGTCCACTGGTGATGGTTCCTGTTTTATCCAGTGCCACGATCTGCACCTTGCCTGCTTCCTCCAGGGATACTGCGGTCTTAAATAAGATACCGTTCTTTGCCCCCATTCCGTTTCCTACCATAATAGCAACCGGGGTGGCAAGTCCCAGGGCACAGGGACAACTGATCACTAGAACAGAAATTCCTCTTGCCAGTGCATAGCCGAACGGGTGACCTGTAAGAAGCCAGATAATGGTTGTCACAACTGCAATGGTGATAACTGCCGGAACAAAAACTCCGGAAACCTTATCTGCGATCTTGGCAATGGGGGCTTTAGTTGCAGCCGCGTCACTTACCATCTTAATGATCTGGGACAGTGTGGTATCCTCCCCTACACGGGTAGCCTCACATTTAATAAAACCAGACTGGTTCACGGTGGCAGCAGAAACCATATCTCCCACTGTCTTGTCTGCCGGTATACTCTCTCCTGTAAGGGCTGACTCATTAACTGCACTGTCACCCTCCACGATCACACCGTCAACCGGAATGTTTTCTCCGGGGCGCACTACAAAAATATCACCTTTCCGAACCTGTTCCACGGGAACTGTTTCTTCCTGTCCTTTCCGAAGGACAACGGCTGTTTTCGGTGCAAGTTTCATAAGGCTCTTAAGAGCATCGGTTGTTTTTCCCTTGGAGCGTGCCTCCAGCATTTTGCCCACTGTGATCAGGGTCAGGATCATGGCTGCTGACTCAAAATAAAAGTCCATCATATAGTTCATGACTGCTTCCATATTTCCGTCAACCTGTGCTCTTGTCATGGCAAAGAGTGCATACACACTCCATACAAAGGATGCCATGGAACCCATTGCCACCAGAGTATCCATGTTCGGTGAACGGTGCCACAGGCTCTTAAATCCACTAATAAAAAATTTCTGGTTTATAACCATAACGATTCCGGCAAGCAGAAGCTGCACCAGTCCCATTGCCACATGGTTATCATTAAACCAGGCCGGCAGCGGCCATCCCCACATCATATGTCCCATGGAAAAATACATCAGTACGATAAGAAATCCCACGGACGCGATCAGTCTCCTTTTCAGCACCGGTGTCTCATGATCCTCCAGTGCCTCCTCTGCCTCGGATATGGAAACCTTACGGATATTTCCGCCCTTTAATGATGCTCCGTATCCTGCCTCCTGTACGGCTTTGATGATCTCACCGGACGATGCACTGCCCTCCACACCCATGGAATTGGTAAGAAGGCTTACCGAGCAGGAGGTCACTCCCGGTACCTTCGATACAGCTTTCTCCACACGTGCACTGCATGCCGCGCAGCTCATTCCGGTTACATTATACTGTTCCATATTCTTGTCTCAGCTCTCCTCTCCAATATATGTCTCTTCCTGTCTGAAGTAAAGCGGACATCACTTCATAAGCTTCTGCAGTGTAGCTACCAGCTCGTCAATCGTCTCATCCTTGCCTTCCCTGATATCCCTGGCAACACAGGTACGGATATGATTGGCAAGTAATTCCTTGTTAAAGGCATTGACTGCTGCATTGACTGCCGCAGACTGGATCAGGATATCGTTGCAGTACGCATCATTCTCCAACATTCCTATGATTCCCCTTATCTGCCCTTCAATACGCTTCAGACGGTTGATCAGCTTCCTGCGCTCTTCCTCTGAACGGTCTGTATGCTTCCCACAGCAGGGACAGGCTTTCTCTTTTTTATCTGTCATATGTCTCTCCTTTCACAGGTCTGTCTCGCACTAAATACCCTCATGGGGTATCTTTATATTTGTAACTATATACCCTACAGGGGTATTTGTCAACTCTTTATTTTTCTCCCGGATCTTTTTTTACATAAAAATAACACTCACATACATTGAAATCAGTGCGGATATTCAGTATAATCTGTTTAGTGTATGTTTATATTACAACAACCTATTTAAAGGAGGAGTTTATTATGGCAACATGGAAAAATCTTGACACCCTGGCTTCCTACGGAAAGCTTGTTGGACTGAAAAACCACGTAAATATCGCAGACGCAATGTCAGGTGAAGAAGGTGGTAAGAGAGTATCTGAATACAGCACTCCAATGGCAGCAGGATTAACTTATAACTATGCAGCCAAGGAAGTGGACGAGACTGTTTTATCCGCACTTTCAGAGCTGGCTGACGAGGCACAGCTTATTGACAAGTTTGAGGAATTATATAACGGAGCTGTGATCAACACCGGTGAGAACCGTATGGTCCTTCATCATCTTGCACGTAAACAGCTTGGAAACCCGGTTGTGACAGACGGTGTTGACAAGCGCGAGTTTTATGTTGCCCAGCAGAAGAAAGCTGCAGACTTCGCAAACAAGGTACATGCCGGTGAGATCGTCAACGAGAACGGTGAGAAATTCACAACTGTAGTACAGATCGGTATCGGTGGAAGTGATCTTGGTCCACGCGCCCTCTACATCGCACTTGAGAACTGGGCAAAGGCCAACAACACTTTCAAAATGGAAGCTAAATTCATCAGCAATGTTGACCCGGATGACGCAGCAGCAGTTCTTGCATCTGTGGATCTTGCACATTCACTTTTCATCGTTGTATCCAAATCCGGTACAACACTTGAGACACTTACAAACGAAGCATTTGTCAAAGATGCCCTCACAAAGGCAGGCCTGAATCCATCCAGACATATGCTGGCAGTTACCAGTGAGACTTCTCCTCTTGCCAAGAGCGATGCATATCTTACAGCAATCTTCATGGATGATTACATCGGCGGACGTTATTCTTCCGTATCCGGTGTAGGCGGAGCAATCCTTTCCCTTGCTTTCGGACCGGAAGTATTCGCACAGATCCTTGAGGGTGCCGCAGCAGAGGATACCCTTGCAACAAACAGAGACATCCGCAAAAACCCGGATATGCTTGACGCCCTGATCGGTGTATATGAGCGTAATGTACAGGGTTATCCTGCAACAGCAGTCCTGCCTTACTCTCAGGCATTAAGCCGTTTTCCTGCACATCTTCAGCAGTGTGACATGGAATCAAACGGTAAATCCGTGAACCGTTTCGGTGAGCCGGTTGACTATGTAACCG
>CAKROW010000111.1 GCA_934373235.1 uncultured Blautia sp.
CTATTCAGGATGCAATGGAGAAGCAGATGAAGGCAGAGCGTGAGAGACGTGAGGCTATTCTGAAGGCAGAGGGAGAGAAGCGTTCCACTATTCTTGTTGCAGAAGGTAAGAAGCAGTCCGCTATTCTTGATGCTGAGGCTGAGAAACAGGCGGCAATCCTTCATGCAGAGGCACAGAAAGAGCGTATGATCAAAGAGGCAGAGGGCCAGGCACAGGCAGTGCTTAAAGTGCAGCAGGCTACAGCCGAGGGTCTTCGTATGATCAAAGATGCAGGTGCAGATGAGTCTGTTCTTACACTGAAGAGCCTGGAAGCTTTGGCAAAGATGGCAGACGGCAAGGCAACCAAGATCATTGTTCCATCAGATATCCAGGGGATTGCAGGACTGGCAACATCCCTGAAAGAGATCATTGCAGATAAACCGGCAGGACAGAAATGATTCTGTGGCCGTGAGGAGGATATATTATGAATCTTAAAGGAAGAAACTTTCTGACACTTAAGGATTTTACACCGGAGGAGATCACATACATGATCGACCTGGCAGCAGATCTGAAGGCAAAGAAAAAAGCAGGAGAACTTCATGAATATTACAGAGGCAAAAACATTGCCCTGATCTTTGAGAAAACAAGTACAAGAACCCGCTGCTCTTTTGAGGTGGCTGCACATGATCTTGGAATGGGTTCCACTTACCTTGATCCCACAGGATCCCAGATCGGTAAAAAAGAGAGTATCGCAGATACAGCAAGAGTTCTGGGAAGAATGTATGAGGGAATCGAGTACCGTGGATTTGGCCAGGATATTGTTGAGGAGCTTGCAAAACACGCAGGAGTCCCTGTATGGAACGGCCTGACAAATGAGTATCATCCGACACAGATGCTGGCTGATATGCTGACAGTACGTGAGCATTTCGGTAAGCTTAAAGGACTGAAACTGGTATATATGGGCGATGCCCGTTACAACATGGGTAACTCCCTGATGGTTGTATGCTCCAAGCTTGGTCTTGACTTTGTGGCATGCACCAATAAGAAATATTTCCCCAATGATGAGCTGGTTGCTCAGTGTCAGCAGTGGGCAAAAGAAGCAGGATCTACCATTACCCTCACAGAGGATGTTGAGGCAGGAACCAAAGATGCAGATATCATCTACACAGATGTATGGGTATCCATGGGTGAGCCGGATGAAGTATGGACAGAGCGTATCCATGACCTGACACCATACAAGGTTACAAAACATGTTATGGAGAACGCAGGAGAGAAAGCGATCTTCCTTCATTGCCTGCCTGCATTCCACGACCTTAAGACAAAGATCGGCAAAGAGATGGGCGAGCGCTTCAGCCTGACAGACATGGAAGTAACTGACGAGGTATTTGAGTCAGAACAGTCCAAGGTATTTGATGAGGCTGAAAACCGTATGCACACCATCAAAGCTGTGATCGTTGCTACTTTGGGAGAGCCGGAGAAATAATGTCAGATATGTATAATGAAGAGATAATTTCACAGGCAGTACACACAAAATGGACGGGCAAAACCGTCCATTTTGCAAAAGAGATCGATTCAACCAATCTCTGGGCAAAGAGAGAATGGAAAGAAGGCAGAGCCGGCCATGGAGAATTATTTGTTGCGGAATACCAGTCTGCAGGCAGAGGCCGCTTCGCAAGGAAATGGGAGGCACCGGCTGACAGTTCGGTGATCATGTCTCTGCTTCTGTGCCCGGAATTTTCTCCGGTAAAAGCGCCGATGCTCACACTGGTCATGGGACTTTCAGTGGCCCAGGCAGTGGAGGAAGTCGGGATCAATACAGGGATCAAATGGCCCAATGATGTGGTTGTATCAAAAAAGAAGATCTGCGGCATCCTTACAGAGATGACCATGGCAGGAGACAGGATCGGCTGTGCAGTCATTGGCGTGGGAATCAATGTAAATATAGATTCTTTTCCGGAGGAGATGGCTGACAAGGCCACATCGCTTTTTATAGAAAGCGGACATACCTTTCACAGAGAGGAAATCCTTGGAAAGGTTATGAAATACTTTGAGATCAATTACGAAAAATTCGTACAGACAGAAGATCTTTCCGGACTGAAAGCAGATTATGAGAAGCTTCTTATGAATCTTGACCAGCCGGTGCGTGTACTTGACCAGAACGCTCCGTTCGAAGGCATTGCAAGAGGGATCGAGCCTGACGGAGAACTTCTTGTGGAAAAAAAGGATGGAACTGTAGTCAGGGTAAATGCCGGCGAGGTGTCTGTGCGTGGACTTTACAGTTATGTGTGATGCCGGCTTTGGCGTGATATATTTTTGATGCTACAGATAGAGGAGAATTTATGTATCAGGATAACATAGTGCTCTGCGGAGCAAGCTCTTACGAGCAGAAATATTATTTTAACCAGGATTTTGCATCTCTTCCGGAGGCGATCAGGCAGGAGCTGCAGATCATGTGTGTACTTTTTACTGAGGACGTGGGAGGAATCCTTACACTGGAATTTGATGAGGATGGAATCCTGCAGTTCAGGACAGAGGCACTGGAGGCAGACGCACGTTTTGATGAAATCGGAAGTGCATTGAAGATCAAGGAGCTTCAGCGTGAGAAGAAAGAACTCCTGGAATCACTGGAAATGTACTACAAAGTATTTTTCCTGGGAGATATCCCGGACGAGGAACTGCAGAAAAAAGCAGACGCCATTAAGGATTGATCCATGGAGATGAAGTGGAAGATCGGAAATGTGGAAATGGAGAATCCTTTTGTGCTGGCACCTATGGCAGGTGTGACAGATCTGGCTTTCCGTAAACTCTGCAAGGAACAGGGAGCAGGACTGATCTCCATGGAAATGGTCAGTGCAAAGGCAATTTCTTTTCACAACAAAAATACAGAGGCGCTGATGGAGATCGATCCGTCAGAGCATCCGGTGGCAATGCAGCTTTTTGGCAGTGAGCCGGAGCTGATGGGCGAGGTGGCAAAAAGCATAGAGGAGAGGCCTTTTGATATCCTTGATATCAACATGGGCTGCCCTGTGCCAAAGGTAGTAAACAACGGGGAGGGTTCGGCCCTTCTTAAAGACCCGAAGCTTATTGGATCTATTGTAAAAAGTGTTTCTTCTGCCATTAAGAAACCGGTTACTGTAAAGATGCGTATTGGCTTTGAAAATGTGCCGGTGGATATTGTGGATATCGCAAAGAGGGCAGAGGCTGCGGGGGCGGCTGCCATCGCTGTCCATGGAAGGACAAGGCAGCAGTATTATGCAGGCCATGCAGACTGGGATGCGATCCGCAGAGTAAAAGAGGCAGTGAGTATTCCTGTCATCGGAAACGGAGATATCGTTTCCCCGGAAAGTGCAAAAGCCATGTTCATGGAAACCGGCTGTGATGCTGTGATGATCGGGCGTGCAGTCCGCGGAAACCCGTGGATATTCCGGGAGCTGAACCACTATTTTACAACAGGGGAAAAGCTTCCGGCTCCGTCAATGGAGGAGGTTTGTGAGATGATCCTTCGTCATGCCAGAGAGCAGATAAGCCGTAAAGGTGAATATGTGGGAATCCGGGAAATGCGTAAGCATGTGGCATGGTATACAGCCGGTATGCGGCACAGTGCAGGAATCCGCAGAGAATCCAATAATATTGCCAGTTATGAGGAGCTGGAACAGCTCATATCAAGGCTGGAGCCTTCTTCAAACACGCTCAGGGAGAACCGCTGAAATCAATGATTTTGGCGGTTCTTTTTTCGACAGGGAACGCTTGACAAGGAACGGGCTTTTGGGTATAATACAGAAATTGTGAATATCCTGAGATTATTGCGCTCTTTTTTACAGATAAGGCCCTGTGACAGCAGGTTTTTATCCGGGGAGAAATGGTTCAGGAATGTAGCAAGACGAATGTTCGGGCAGATATTTTTCAAAGAATACAGACTGCCCGGTTTTGAAAGGAAGTAAGGCAGATGGAAGAAGCAAAGAAGAACTTACTCACATACGCAGGACTTAAAAAACTTGAGGAAGAGCTGCATGATCTTAAAGTAGTTAAGAGAAAAGAAGTTGCAGGTAAGATCAAAGAAGCCAGAGAGCAGGGAGACCTTTCCGAGAACGCTGAGTACGATGCAGCAAAAGACGAGCAGAGAGATATCGAGGCACGTATTGAGGAGATCGAGAAGATCCTTAAGAATGCCGAGGTTGTAGTAGAGGACGAGGTAGATCTTGACAGGATCAGCGTAGGCTGTAAGGTTAAGGTGCATGATTTCGAGTTTGAAGAAGATATGGAGCTGAAGATCGTTGGTTCCACAGAGGCTAACAGCCTTGAGGGTAAGATTTCCAACGAGTCTCCGGTAGGCAAGGCACTGATCGGTGCTCACACCAACGATATCGTTGAGGTTGAAATGCCATCCGGAATCATGAAATACAAGGTTCTTGAGATCCAGAGAAACGTATAATAAACAAGGTTAGATATAAGGAGGCCAAAAGGTGGCAGAGCAGAAGAAGCAGGATGTGAACCAGCTGCTTAAGGTTCGTCGTGACAAGCTGGCAGAACTTCAGGCAAATGGCAGAGATCCTTTCCAGATCACAAAGTTTGATCAGACACATCACTCACTTGAGGTGAAGAACCTCTATGAGGCACATGAGGCAGAGCTTCTCAAAGACCGCAAAGAGCTTGACGTAACAGGTCTTGATGAGGAGCAGGCAAAGGAAGCCCAGAAAAAGGATTATGAAGAAAGAAGAAGCATCATGGATGCCAGCCCGATCCACGTATCGATCGCAGGCCGTATGATGTTCAAGCGTGTAATGGGAAAAGCTTCTTTCTGCAATATCCAGGATTTACAGGGTAATATCCAGGTATATGTGGCAAGAGACGCAATTGGAGCAGATTCCTACGCAGATTTCAAGAAATCTGATATCGGTGATATCTTTGGTCTGGAGGGATTTGCTTTCAGAACAAGAACAGGTGAGATCTCCATTCATGCAGAGAAGATGACTCTTCTTTCCAAGAGCTTACAGATCCTTCCTGAGAAGTTCCACGGACTGACAGATACAGATACCCGTTATCGTCAGAGATATGTGGATCTTATCATGAACCAGGACAGCAAGAAGGTATTCATCAAACGTTCTCAGATCCTTAAGGAAATCCGTAACTTCCTTGCAGGACGCGACTTCATGGAAGTTGAGACACCAATGCTGGTTTCCAACGCAGGTGGTGCAGCAGCAAGACCATTTGAGACACATTACAATGCGCTGAACGAAGATGTTAAGCTTCGTATTTCCCTGGAGCTTTACCTTAAGAGACTGATCGTGGGCGGACTTGAGAGAGTTTATGAGATCGGCCGTGTATTCCGTAACGAGGGTGTTGACACCCGTCACAATCCGGAGTTCACTCTGATGGAGCTTTATCAGGCATATACCGATTATGAGGGAATGATGGAGCTGACAGAGTCCATGTTCCGTTATCTTGCAGAGAAAGTCTGCGGCTCCACAAAGATTTCCTACAATGGTATCGAGATCGATCTTGGAAAGCCCTTCGCACGCCTGACCATGAACGATGCCATCAGGAAATATACAGGAATCGATTTTGACGAAGTAGCAGATGATGAGGCAGCCAAGAAGCTTGCTGACGAGCATCATATCGAGTATGAGGACCGTCACAAGAAGGGTGATATCATTAACCTTTTCTTTGAGGAGTACTGTGAGAAAGAGCTGATCCAGCCGACATTTATCATGGATCACCCGATCGAGATCTCTCCGCTGACCAAGAAGAAACCTTCTGATCCGAACAAGGTAGAGCGTTTCGAGCTCTTTATCAATACATGGGAAATGTGTAACGCATATTCCGAGCTTAACGACCCGATCGATCAGAGAGAGCGTTTCAAAGCACAGGATGCTCTTGCAGACGCAGGTGATGAGGAAGCCAACCATACAGATGAAGACTTCCTGAACGCACTGGAGATCGGTATGCCGCCAACAGGTGGTATCGGATACGGAATCGACCGTCTCGTTATGCTTCTGACAGACAGCCAGGCAATTCGTGACGTACTTCTGTTCCCGACAATGAAGTCATTAGACGCTGATAAGAAATCTGAGAAGTCAGAAAACAGCACTTCCACAGCAGCACCGGAGAAAGAAGAAGTTATCGACTTCTCCAAGGTAAAGGTAGAGCCTTTATTTGAGGAATTTGTTGATTTCGATACTTTCAGCAAGTCAGATTTCAGAGCTGTAAAGGTTAAAGCTTGTGAAGCTGTTAAGAAATCCAAGAAGCTGTTACAGTTCACT
>CAKROW010000112.1 GCA_934373235.1 uncultured Blautia sp.
CGTCCCAGCTTAAATCTCCAGGGTTCTCTGTGTAGCCATCCAATACAACAATCTTCATATTCGTACTCACCTTTCTTATAAATTTTTTGTGGTATTTATGATTTATTTATTTCCGTTAAGTTTTTCATCCAGAGCCTTCATGGTATTAAGCTCACGGATATACAGCTCCTGCGCAAGATCCAGGCTTACCTCAATAAAACGGATCTTCTGTCCGGGACGCGCCTGGGCGATCTTTGTAAAATCTGCTGTGATCACAGTACCGATCTTCGGGTAGCCGCCTGTGCTCTGGCGGTCAGCCAGCATTATGATCGGCTGTCCGTTTAACGGAATCTGGATCGATCCCATGGAAATACCATCTGTATTGATATTTCCATCTCCCGCATGCTCAACAGGCTCTCTCTCAATACGGCATCCCATACGGTCAAATTCGTTGGTGATCGTACCGCTGTACCAGAAGAATTTGCGGACACCTTCTTCTGTAAACTCATTCTCCTGAGGTCCCAGAACAACTCGAAGGACTACCTCGTCAGAGGGAAAGATTTCCGCCGGAACATGACGAAGTTCCATATTGGGGAGCTCTGTCTTTGGTGCTGCAAACTTAATTGTATCACCCTTATCCAGCTTTCTTCCCTCAACACCGCCAATGTGGTTACGGAGCAGTGTGGATTTGCTTCCCATCACAAGGGGGATATCCAGTCCGCCTGCAAAAGCAATGTAACCACGGCTGCCGTTCTTTGCTCCTGCAAACATCAGCTTCTGGCCTTTTTTTACAAGGACTGCCTTATACATCGGAAAAGGCTGTCCATCCAGCATAGGTGTCAGGTCGCCACCTGTCACTGCAATGATATTGTCACTGGTAAAAGCAAGCGTCGGTCCGATAAAAGTCATCTCCAACGCACCTTCTGTCATCTCATTTCCAACCAGCAGATTGGCAATGTGGAAGGAATGAGGATCCATAGCTCCGGAGGTAGATACACCAAATGCCTGGTTTCCAAATCTTCCCTCATCCTGAACAGTAGTCAGGATTCCTCCGTTTTCAACTGTTATTCCCATATCATGCCCTCCGTTCTCAACCGTTTTCCTGTGGTGTGTAGGTTTTTACTTTGTAAGTACCGTTTTCCACATCTCTACGGATCTGGTCGTATTCCGTCTTTGTAACAGGAATATGTTTTACCCAGTCGCCTGCACGTACAAGGAAAGGATCTTCCTTTGCAAAATTACAGATATCAAGAGGAGTACTTCCGATAATGTTCCATCCGCAGGGCTGCTCAAAGGGGATAAAATCAGACAGGGCAAGCTGAACTACAATGGATCTGGCAGGAATCTTCACTCTGGGAGAAGTTCTTCTCTTAAAACTAAACGACTCATCAAATCTTGCCATATACGGATGTCCCGGTGCAAAACCCAGCATATATACATAATACTCATGTTGGGAATGCTTGCGGATGATCTCCTCCGTGGTAGTATTCTCAAGCTCCGCACAGTACTCAAGATCCGGTCCTGTCTCACCGCCGTAATAAACCGGGATCTCTTTTACAACTTTTTTGGTTGTTGTGGAAACTTCGCGCATGTCTGCAATTCTCTTCTGCAGCTCCTCCACAAGTTTTCTGTAACGGATCACTTCCGGGCGGTAATGCACGATCAGGGCACAGTATGTAGGGACAGTCTCCACCATGCCCTCAATGGGGGATTCTTTTAATTTTTCGTCCAGCGCACGTACCTTTGCATTGACTTCAAGGCTGATCACACTGCCGAATTCAACGGAAACTGCTCTGTCTCCTGCGATCAGGAACTTCACATCCATTCAGATATACCTCCGTTCTTAATTTGACAAAAAGGCCCGTCATACATGGTGACAGACCTTCCTGCATGTATCTTTTATTCGGTTAGTCTACAAATTCAAATCCGACTTTTTTGAGAGCTTCGTCAACCCATGGGCGTGGCCACTCGCCACGTGTAAGGATACCCTCAAGCTGTTTCTCCTCACCTGCGTGATAATTTCTTGCAATCTCTGCAAGCTCTGCTGTGTGCTCGTCCGGTCTGATAGCCAGAAGTCCGTCAGAATCTCCTACAATGATATCTCCAGGATTGATCACGATTCCGGCGAAAGATACGGGGAAGTTCATTTCTCCAGGACCGTTCTTGTATGGTCCGTTAGGTGTGATTCCCTTTGCATATACAGGGAAATCCATCTGGCTTAATGTAAAGCTGTCACGAACACATCCGTCGATGATGATTCCTGCGATCCCTCTGGATTTTGCATAATTGCTCATGATCTCTCCGCAGAGAGCTCTGCTCATACTTCCTTTATTTGCAAGAACGATAACATCTCCAGGCTGAGCCATATCCAGAGCCTTATGAAAAAGGAGATTATCTCCTGCCGGCGCATTTACAGTAAATGCAGTTCCCAGAAGCCTTGCCTTGGGGTTCAGTGGGAAAATGCTGGAGTCTACAGCAGCGATCCTTCCACAGTTATCGTCAATATTTGCAACCGGGATTCCGCGGAACGCTTCCACTAATTCTTTTGATGGTCTTTCAAAATTTCGTCTGATTCTACATCCTAATGACATGCGAAAACCTCTTTTCTTTTAATCTGATTTTATGATAACACACAAGTTTGCCATTGAATAACGAATAATTTCTCTGTATAATATAAATAATTTTTATATTAATCTGTCGAATTTTGGCACGCTTTATTACAGACAAAAGAAAGGAGCTGACATCATGAATCTTGCAGAAATCGAAACCTTTTTAACTATAGTAAATACAAAAAGCATTACCCGCACCGCAGATCTCCTCTTCCTCTCACAGCCTACTGTCAGCCACAGGCTCACTTCCCTGGAAAACGAGCTGGGTTTCCCCCTTGTAATCCGCAAAAAAGGGCACAAACAGGTGGAGCTGACTGCCAAAGGAACAGATTTCATCATTCTTGCCGAACGATGGATGTCCCTGTGGAAAGAAACCATGGAGCTTCAGAGGAATCAGGACAGTCTTCTTCTCACCATAGGCTGTACAGACAGCCTGAATGTAGCTGTTTTTGCCTCATTATACGACCGTATCCTCAATGAAGAAGCACATCTGGACCTGAGCATTGAATCTCATCATTCTTCAGAGCTTTACGGGCTCCTGGGAGAGCACAGTATTGATATCGGATTTGTATACCACAAACTCCATTACAAGAATATCATAACAGAAAAGATCTTTGAAGAAAAGCTCTATCTTATACAGTCAGACCAGCCTGTCATCTCTGCTCCTGTTATACATACAGATGAACTGGATCCTGCTCTGGAACTGTTTTTAAGCTGGGATGACAATTATCAGATCTGGCATGACCGCTGGCTTTCCTCCGCATCAAGGCCTCACATTGCAGCAGATACCATCACGCTTCTTGACAGGCTGTGGAAGAAACCCGGAAACTGGATGGTCGCACCTGAATCTGTGATCCTGGAGCTGTCCAACTACAGGCCTCTGTTTATCAGCGAAGTAAAAAACACACCTCCCAACAGAGTTTGTTATAAGATCAAGCACCGTTACCCGAAAGCAACCAGCAAGCGGGCCGTGGATTTCTTTGAGCAGGAGCTGGAGCAGTATCTGGCAGAGCCGAAACCGTCCTTTCCCATTGCCCGGGTATGGCGCAGTCCTTCTCCTGTCCGGTAATATATTTTTCTTTATACACAAAAAGGGCATCTCTGCGTCTTAAACTGAACCGACTTCCAAAAATCGAACCTGAAAATTCAACTTTCGGAAGGGGCGGTTCACCTTTACGGCACAGATCTGCCCTTTTTTATGCTGTCTGCTGATTATTTATTTTTCAGCTCAGCAACTGCTTTTTTGATTCTTTCACATGCTTCCTGAAGATCCTCATAGCTGCATGCATAGGAAATTCTTAAGTATCCCTCTCCCTCGGAACCGAATGCAGATCCGGGTACCAGGGCGATCTTTGCATTGTCAAGAAGATACTCGGCAACCTCCATGGAAGTCATTCCAAGGCTCTTGATATTTACGAAGATATAGAAAGCACCATGTGGATTGTTGCAGCTGATCCCGTCGATCTCGTTCAGTGCTTTTACCACATAATCTTTTCTTCTCTGATACTCTTTTCTCATTGCCTCAACATCCTCTGCACAGTCACTTAATGCTGTGAGAGCTGCTTCCTGTACAAAAGAAGATGCACAGGTAACAGTGTACTGATGAACACGTACACATGCCTGGATGATTCCAACCGGCGCACACATGTATCCAAGTCTCCATCCTGTCATGGAGTAAGCTTTGGAAAATCCTCCAAGTGTAATGGTACGCTCTTTCATTCCCGGAAGGGATGCGATACTTACATGCTCTGTTCCATCGTATACAAGCTGGCTGTAGATCTCATCTGCGATCACAAGAAGATCATGTCTGATGGCGATCTCACTTAATTTCTCAAGTGTCTCTCTGGAGAATACACCACCGGTCGGGTTGCTGGGGTTAACAACTACGATCATCTTTGTCTTGTCTGTGATCTTGGACTCCATCTCCTCAAAGTCGATCTGATAATCGTTCTCCTCTTTCAGGCTGTATGTTACAGGTACTGCACCAAGAGCTGACGGTACATGGATGTAGTTCAGCCATACCGGATTCGGAACAAGGATCTCATCACCGGGATCCAGGAAAGCATCCATAGATGCGAAAGTTGCCTCACCAACACCTACAGTTACAAGAACTTCAGATGCCTCATAATCTGTACCATGATTCTCGTTCTCCCATTTTGCAATGGCTTCTCTCAGTTTCGGGATACCATAGTTGGATGTGTAGAATACATGTCCTGCCGCAAGACTTTCATTTGCTGCTTTTTTGATTTTCTCCGGTGTGTCAAAATCCGGACGTCCGATCTCCAGATGGATGATCTTCTCTCCTGCCTGCTGCATTTTGTTTGCTTTTTCCATTACTGCACGGATACCGGAAAACGGAAGGCATTCCATTCTTTTCGCTGTCTTGTACTCCATATTCATTTCCTCCTGAACCCTTTTATTTTTCTGCGGATGGCCCGCTGTTTTAATCTGCAAATTCTGGACTGCGTCTGCGCAGATGGGCAAATCGTCTGCACAGCTCCATTCATGTCCATTTAGTATTTAAGCGTATAGCTGACGTCTCAACTATACGCTTAAATGGTATCATCGTTGTAATATTAAGTCAATTTAATAATTTGTATGTATAATATTAAGACTTTTTATATTTACTTACGCATTGTATTTGTTTACATCAAGCTCATTCTCTTTCTTGTTAACGATAACGTTGACAGTTGCGTCACCGATTACGTTAAGTGGAAGGAGTGCCATCTCAACCGGACGGTTGATGGCTACAACCAGTGCATATGCGATCATGCAGAGGTCAGATGTCCAGCCCATACCGGAAAGGATTGTTACGATCAGTGTTGTACCTGCGATCGGAATAGCCGGGCATCCCATTGCTGCGCAGATGGAAAGGAAAGCTACTGTGATCAGGTTTGCAGGTGTGATGTCGATTCCGGATGCTGTTGCGATAAATGTTACTGCAAACATATGCATAACCGTTGTTCCGTTCATGTTGATGGTCATACCTGTAGGAAGAACAAAGCTTGTGATCTCCTTGGAGCAACCAAGCTCATCAAGGCATGTTCTTGTGTTCAGCGGAAGGCATGCTGCTGAAGAGTTTGTGGAGAATCCGAACACACCGACCTTTGCGATCTTCTTAAGGAATTTCATCGGGCTTAAGCCTGTTGTGAGGCCGATACCGATCGGGTAAATAGTTACTACAAGTACAAACAGTGTCAGCATAGCACCTACAATGTAAGCTGCTGCCGGTGCAAGGTACTCAGCTCCGTAGATCGCGAATGTACGGGAGATCAGGCAGAAGATTGCCACAGGGCCAACCTTGTTGATCAGGAATGTAAGGTACAGGTTAATGATGTCGCTTAAATTCTCAAGTACGCTTTTCAGCGGTTTCATCTTATCGCCAAGTGCGTTCATGCAAAGTCCGAGAACGATAGCTACTACTACAACTGCAAGGATACTGTTGTTGCTGCTGAATGCGGTTCCGATGTTGGACGGAACTGCTGTTACGAT
>CAKROW010000113.1 GCA_934373235.1 uncultured Blautia sp.
GTTATCAGGCAGGCAGCCTCTGATATAGGACTTGCATTTCAGATCCAGGACGATATCCTGGATGTGACCAGCAGCCAGGAGGAGCTGGGCAAGCCGGTACACAGCGATGAGAAGAACAATAAAGTGACCTATGTAAGCCTTATGGGAGCAGAAAAAGCTTCCCGTAAGGTGAAAGAGCTTTCAGATCATGCGGTGGAAATGATCCGAAGCCTTGACAGGGAGGATGAGTTTCTGGTTCTTCTTGTGGAGAGCCTTGTAAGCCGCAGAAAATAGAAACAAAGGAAGGATACCAATGATTCTGGAAAAAATTAAAAAGCCAAATGACATCCACAAAGTTGCTTTGGCGGACTTCCCCAGACTTGCGGAAGAAATCAGGAGCTTTTTGATCCAGACAGTAAGTGAGACAGGAGGTCATCTGGCCTCCAATCTGGGTGCGGTAGAGCTGACGCTTGCTTTGCACAATGTGCTTGATCTTCCCAAGGACAAGCTGATCTGGGATGTGGGACATCAGGCTTATACACATAAGATATTGACAGGCCGTAAGGAGGGATTTGCCCATCTGCGCCAGGAGGGCGGCATGAGCGGATTCCCAAAGCGAAGTGAGAGCGATTGTGATGCGTTTGATACAGGACACAGTTCCAACTCCATATCTGCAGGTCTTGGCTATGTACATGCCAGGGACCTTAAGGGAGAGGATTACCATGTTGTCTCTGTTATCGGGGATGGAGCTCTGACAGGAGGAATGGCCTACGAGGCGCTGAACAATGCGGCAGAGCTTAAGACCAATTTTATTATTATCCTTAACGATAACAATATGTCCATTTCCAAAAATGTAGGAGGAATGTCCACCTACCTGAGTGCCTTGCGTACAGCGGAGGCTTACACGGGAATGAAGATCGGTGTGACCAAATCCCTGAAAAAGATTCCACATGTTGGCACTACTGTGGTGGATACGGTCCGCAGGACAAAGAGCAGCATCAAACAGCTTATCATACCGGGGATGCTGTTTGAAAATATGGGACTGACTTATCTGGGGCCGGTTAACGGCCATAACATGAGACATATGATGCGGCTTTTTAATGAGGCCAAACGGGTGGAAGGTCCTGTGATCGTTCATGTCCTCACACAGAAAGGGCGGGGCTATGCACCGGCCTGTGCACATCCGGAGAGATTTCACGGTACAGGACCTTTTGAGATCAGTACCGGTAAATCTACAGTGAAAAAGACAGATCCGTCTTATACGGATGTGTTTTCCAGAGCATTATGTAAGGCAGGAGAGTGTAACCGCAGGGTAGTAGCTATTACAGCGGCTATGCCGGAGGGAACAGGGCTTGACCGGTTCCGGCGCAAATTCCCGGAACGTTTTTTTGATGTGGGGATCGCAGAACAGCATGCAGTAACTTTTGGAGCAGGACTGGCACTGGGTGGGATGATCCCGGTGGTAGCTGTATACTCTTCATTTTTGCAGCGTGGTATGGATCAGATCCTTCATGATGTGTGTATGCAGAATCTTCATGTGATCTTTGCTGTTGACAGAGCAGGATTTGTGGGAGCAGATGGGGAGACTCATCACGGATGCTTTGACCTTTCCTATCTTTCCATGATGCCAAATATGACAGTGCTGGCTCCAAAGAATGACCGGGAGCTTGAGATGATGCTGGAATATGCAATAAATGCAGATGGCCCCTGTGCCATCCGTTATCCCAAGGGCAATGCCTGGAAAGGACTTGAAGAAAATCTGCCTCCTGTGGAAAAAGGCAGAAGTGAGATGATCTTTCAGGGCAGCAAGGTGGCGGTGATCGGTGTGGGAAGCATGATGGAGGCCTGTTATAAAGCCCGGGAGGATTTAAGAGAAAAAGGCATGGAGATCACACTTGTAAATGCCCGTTTTGTAAAGCCTCTGGACACACAGCTTCTGGACAGTCTTGCCGGAAATCACAGCCTGGTGGTAACAGTGGAGGAAAATGTAAAAAGTGGTGGTTATGGAGAGCATGTCTCTTCCTATATGGAGGCCTGTCATCCGCAGGTTCAGGTTATTAATCTGGCTGTGGGAGATCAGTTTGTGGAACAGGGCAGTATAAAGAGTCTCCGGGCAAAGGCAGGACTGGATCCTGATAGTATTGTGCAGGCAGTAGAGGAGAAAATAAAAATAAAATGAAAAAAAGACTGGATATCCTGATGATGGAGCAGGGACTTGCCCCATCCAGGGAAAAGGCAAAAGCATATATCATGTCTGGTGATGTGTATGTCAACGGACAGAAAGAAGACAAAGCAGGAACCATGTTCGTGGATACTGTGAAGATCGAGGTAAGAGGAAATACTCTTCCCTATGTAAGCCGTGGAGGACTGAAGCTTGAAAAGGCCATGAATAATTTCGGTGTTACACTGACAGATAAGGTATGTATGGATGTGGGAGCTTCCACCGGAGGTTTTACAGACTGTATGCTTCAGAACGGAGCTGTGAAGGTATATGCCATTGATGTAGGGTACGGACAGCTTGACTGGAAACTTCGCAATGACCCCAGGGTGATCTGTATGGAAAAGACCAATATCCGCTATGTGGTTCCGGAAGATATTGAGGAACCGGCGGCTTTTTCATCTATTGACGTTTCTTTTATATCTCTGACCAAGGTTCTTCTTCCTGTACGGAATCTTCTTACTGAGGATGGAGAGATCGTATGCCTTATCAAGCCTCAGTTTGAGGCGGGAAGAGAAAAGGTGGGCAAAAAAGGCGTTGTCCGTGATCCGGCAGTACATCAGGAAGTGATCGAAAAAGTGCGTGACTATGCCATGAGTATTTCCATGGAGCCATGTCATCTTTCTTTCTCACCGATCAAGGGACCAGAGGGAAATATCGAGTATCTTCTTCATCTTAAGAAACATCCGGAAGGAGCAGAGGTCCCCATGAGCCTTGAAGTATCTGTGGAGGATGTGGTAAAGGAAGCCCACGGTGAGCTTGATACTTAAAGGGACTGAAAGATTATGGACAGATTTTATATTATAACAAACGGCGATAAAGATCCGGGACTTACTTTTTCCAGAAAGATCGTTTCCTACCTGGAGGAAAGAGGCGCGGCCTGTCATGTTCAGCAGGCAGAGCAGAAGATGGAAGGCGCATATCATTATACAGATCCGGATAAGATTCCGGAGGGGACTCAGTGTATTATTGTCCTGGGAGGAGACGGAACTCTTCTCCAGGCGGCAAGAGATGTGGTACACAAAGATATCCCGCTTCTGGGTATTAATCTGGGAACCCTGGGTTTTCTTGCCGAGGTGGACAGACAGTCAGTGTATCCGGCACTTGACCGTCTTCTGGCAGGGGATTATGAACTGGAAGAGCGGATGATGCTGGAGGGAACTGTATACAGAGATGATCAGGTAATGGGAAAAGATATTGCCCTTAATGACATTGTGATCAGCAGGGATGGACACCTCCGCGTGGTGCGGTTTAAAAATTATGTCAATAAAGAGTATATGAATTCCTATAATGCAGATGGTATCATTGTAGCTACACCAACAGGTTCCACAGGTTACAGTCTGTCAGCAGGTGGACCGGTGGTATCCCCAAGCGCATCCATGTCTATCATGACACCGATCGCACCTCATACCATGAATACCAGAAGCATTATCCTTTCTGCAGAGGATGAGATAACTGTTGAGATGGGAGAAGGTCGCCACAACACCCTGGAAAAGGGTCTTGCATCTTTTGACGGGGATACGGAGATTCCCATGATCACAGGGGACCGCATTGTAATACGCAGAGCATCAGTAAAGACCAAAATACTTAAGCTGAACCATTTAAGCTTTGTTGAGGTTCTGAGACAAAAAATGAGCAATAGCTGATCCAGGAGGTTTCAAATTGAAATTAGCGAGACATGAAAAGATCATCGAACTGATCCGGCAGTATGAGATTGACACACAGGAGGAGCTTGCTGTGAGACTGAACGAGGCCGGATTCAAGGTGACACAGGCTACAGTTTCCAGAGATATCAGAGCTCTCAAAATGACCAAGGTGGCAGGAAGCAACGGAAAGTCCCGTTATGCGATCCTGGAGAATCATTCACCGGATATCCTTGGGGACAAATATGCCAGGATTCTCAAGGATGCGGTTCTGTCCATGGACAGCGGACAAAATATCGTAGTGGTAAAGACCATATCAGGAATGGCAATGGCAGCGGCTGCAGCTCTTGATGCAATGAAGTGGCCGGAGATCCTGGGATGTATAGCAGGAGATGATACCATCATGTGTGTGGTGAAAACCTCTGAACAGGCACCGGGTGTGATCCAGAAGCTTGCCGGGATCTTGTCACGGGGAAAATAAACAGCAAAAAGAAAGGACATTATGTTAGTACATCTGCATGTAAAAAATCTTGCACTGATAGAGGAAACAGAGGTGGAATTCGGACCTGGGCTTAACATTCTCACAGGTGAGACCGGAGCCGGAAAATCCATTCTGTTAGGTTCCATACAGCTTATACTAGGCGGAAAAACATCCAGGAGCATGATCAGGGAAAATGCTTCATATGCACTGGTCGAGCTTTTGTTTCAGGTAGAAAACACAAAAGCGAAGGAGTCCCTTGCTGCACTTGACATTTATCCGGAGGACGGACAGGTGTTAATGTCACGTAAGATCATGGACGGCAGAAGTATCAACAAGATCAACGGGGAGACAAGCACTGTAAGCCAGATGAAGGCAGCAGCAGCCTGTCTCCTTGATATTCACGGGCAGCATGAGCACCAGTCACTTCTTTACAGTGACAGGCAGTTGTCCATTCTGGACGTTTACGGAAAAGAGCAGGTTATCCCTGCAAAAGAGAAAGTAAACTCCGCATACAGAGAATACAGGAAGCTTTTGTCAGAACTTCAGGCTCTTGATATGGATGAGGAACAGAGAAACCGGGAAAGTGCATTTCTGGAATTTGAGATCAACGAGATCCAGGATGCCGGTCTTATTCCCGGAGAAGATGAGGAACTGGAGCAGAGATACCGTAAGCTTGTCAATGCCAGAAGGATCCTGGAAGCAGTCCAGACGGTACACAAAATGACTGGCTTTGAGGGCGGAGCTGGGGATATGACAGGGGAAGGTGTGAGAACACTTTCCGGTGTGATGGAGTTTGATGAGGAACTGAAGTCCCTTTCAGAATCACTGGGAGAAATCGATGCACTTCTGGGGGATTTTAACAGGGAACTTTCTTCCTACATAGACGGTCTGACATTTGATGACGAAACTTTTTATGAAACAGAAAAAAGACTGGATGTGATCAATGGTCTGAAAGCCAAGTATGGAAGCCAGATTCCTGAGATCCTTTCTTATCAGAAGACACAGCAGGAAAAACTGGATAAATTACAAAAATATGACGAAAATTTCCAGGAGCTTAAAAAGAAACTTGCCACATCAGAAGAAAAACTGGAAAAAGTTTCGGATGAATTATCTTCTGTCAGGAAAGAATACAGTCATAAGCTCAGTGAAAAGATCACAGAAGGCTTAAAAGAACTGAATTTTGCTGATGTTGATTTTGCCATTCGCTTTGATCGGAGGAAAAATTATACAGAAAACGGATTTGATACCATTGAATATGAAATTTCCACAAATCCGGGAGAAAGCAGGAAACCTCTGGGACAGATCGTCTCAGGTGGTGAGCTATCCAGGATCATGCTTGCAATTAAGGCGATTCTGGCTGACAAAGATCAGATTGATACCCTGATCTTTGATGAGATCGACACAGGTATCAGTGGCCGTACTGCCCAGAAAGTCTCCGAAAAAATGGCAGATATCGGAAGACACAGACAGATCTTATGTATTACCCATCTGCCTCAGATCGCGGCTATGGCAGATACACATTTTGAGATTGAAAAACATGTGGAAGATTCGGAGACCATCACACAGATCCATCCGCTGGAAGGTGGTGAATCCATCCGGGAGCTTGCCAGACTTCTTGGAGGGGCCGAGATCACACAGGCAGTTCTTCAGAATGCGGGTGAGATGAAACAATTGGCACAGCAGTATAAAAATACAAGATTTAAATAAGACATTTGTCACATACTAAGAG
>CAKROW010000114.1 GCA_934373235.1 uncultured Blautia sp.
GGTTATTTTCGTTTTAAAAATGAACATCTGTCCCTATAAACATGGTTCAAATGTTTTAATCAGACAAACATCCCCTTGCCGCATAAATACGGCAGGGGGTTTTTCTTATAAATTTAATTTATCAAAAATTTCAAAAGCGGCTTTGCGCATCGCATTATCTTCGGGAAGGGTAACTGTCGGCTTGCCGTCACAATCATATTCGTAAACGGATTCATCCTGCGGCACCACACCGATCAGATCCAGGCCCTGTTTCTGGATTTCCTCCAAAATTCCCGGATTCAGTTCTGCTTTCGGCGCCCGGTTGATGATAAGCCCGACTTTAGAAGGCTTCATTTCGCATTCCCTGATAAGCTGTGCGATCCTGCCTACTGCCTGCACGCCTCTTCTGGAGCAGTCACTTACCAGAATCGCTGTCTCCATGCTTGGAAGGATTCCTCTGCTGATATGCTCCATTCCGGCTTCATTATCCACTACAAAGTACGGATAATTTTTCTGATATTTTGCAAGCTGAGCCTGAAGCAGGCCATTTACGAAGCAGTAACATCCTTTTCCCTGAGTCCTGCCCATTACAAGAAGATCATAGTCATCTTCTTCTATAAGGGCATCCTCAAAACGGACCTCTGCATAATCCGCCTTGGACATTCCCTTTGGGATCGGGCTTTTCTCTGTCATCTCAGCATGTGCGATCTCCTCACGGACATCTCCAAGAGTAGTATCAACTTCCACTCCAAGAACCTCATTCAGGTTTGAATTGGCATCTGCATCTACAGCCAGTACAGGTCCTTTTTTCTTCTCACAGAGATACTGGACCAGCATCCCGCATAATGTAGTTTTTCCCACGCCGCCTTTTCCTGCGACTGCAATTACATGTGCCATAAAACGGGCACCTCCTGATTTTGTAAAATCTTATACGCCCGGCGTATATAGGAGGTGCCCGTATATAAAGATACGTTCATATCTGCTTTGTCCAGGCACCTCCGCAATGTGCCGGAAACTGTTATTTAATTATTGGTATTTATATAAGAGTTCTGAGACCGGATCTGTCAATGATCTCAGATACATCTTTCCATTTGTTCAGTGCATAAAGATGGATTCCGTCAACACCCAGAGCACGATACTCATCGATCTGTCTGATAGTATATTCGATTCCTTCTTCTTTGAAACGTTTTACCTTGTCCTCATAGAACATATCAAACGGTTTGCCGTCTGCATCTTTTGCTGCAAACGGGTTCGGGAACAGCCAGTTTCTGGAGATCAGTCTGCAAAGCTCACTGTCCATCACACAGCCGTTACGTGAAAGAGCCATGTTGATGGTTGCTGCCTGATCAAGGATCGGCATAACACCTACATCTACAGGCATCGTAACACCGGCTTCACGGATTGCATCCAGCCAGTATTTGAACTGTTCCATATCCCAGCAGAGCTGAGTCATGATATAGTCTGCTCCGTTGTCCTGTTTCTGCCTCAGGACTGCGATATCAGCATCAAGGCTGCGGCATGCGATATGCCCCTCCGGGGAACCGGCTACCGCGATCTCGAATTTGTCGCCAAACTCGTTGCGAACAAATTTCACAAGATCTGTGGCATAGTTAAAATCTCCGCATGTGGTTGTCTCTCCAAGGGGAATATCTCCACGAAGAGCCAGCATATGGTCAACGCCCTCTTCCAGATACTGCCGGAGCTGTTCCTTGATTCCTTCTTTTGTATTTTTGATAACTGTAAAATGTGTTACAGGAGTAGTTCCTGCTTTTTTGATCATCTGGCATACTTCTCTGTTGGCGCCAACATTTCCGCCGCCTGCGCCGTATGTACAGGAAATATACTCCGGTTTATACTTCATAAGGTGGTCGATGGTTCCCGGAAGGTTCTCCATTCCCTTCTGAGTCTTTGGCGGAAAAACCTCGAAAGATAATAACATCTTTTCTCTCATTGCCTCTGATAATTTCATTGATAATACCTCCACGTCTATTTCATTATCAAGCTCCGGTATGATATCAGAACTCTGAAATTTCTGTCAGCTATTAAATTTTGTAAATCAGATTGCTGTATTATTCACAGCTCAGCTTCACAATGCTGTTGGCCAGGTCAACCATGAGGATGGTTCCTTCTACCACTCTTTCATCACCCATGATATCCCAAAGGATTATCTTATTCCCCTCTGCATCGATCCGGCTCACATTCTTAAAGATCACGGAATCATCATTCTCTTTATATACAGTTGCAAGACACATATCTGTCCCTCCATTTCTGCTGTCCGGCATATGTCCTGTTGTATCCGGTTATTTCAGTTCTTCCTTCACAAGAGTAAGTGCCAGACCCAGACGCATGTTTCCTTTCTGGAAATCAGCAACACTCTCCTTGATGGTCTTTGCTGCTGTGTCCATTCCAAGCTTCTGAAGATTATCTGCCATCTGGTCAAGCTCTGCTGCATGATGCTCATTATGCTGAAGCATATAAGTCAGAAGCGCTACGGTCTCATTCTTACAGTCTCCACCGTTACAGGAGCCACAGTCGGAACCATGTGTATGGCAGTGGCTGTCTCCCTCGGCATGGCTGTGGGAATGGCTGTGTGTCACTCCGTTATCATGTGTATGCTCATGTGTATGTTCATGGCTGTCAGCATGTCCGTGCTGTACAAGATTGCCATTCTCATCTTTGATCAAATGCATAAATGCTCCTTTCATGTACCCGTATCCCGGGCACCTTTATGACAAGAATTTATCAATTAATCTCATTATACATCTTTTCAGTTCTGTTAGCAAGGAATTTATTATAAAAATTCACTAAATCCAGGATTGTTTTTGGCATATTTTTTAAAACAGTTTGACAGTAAATTAACCCATTTGTCCGTTTTTTAACAGCATTGACTAATTTCAAACAAACTAATTTGTATATTGTTACGATATTTTTCTGCAAATTCAGCTGCAAGCTTTATCACTTTTGTAATATATTTGAGGTGAATCTTTCATATTTTTATGCTATAATTTCCAAAGTACGGTAAAACAGTATGATTGCAAGGAGGAATGAATTTGAGAGAGACTGTTTTTCTGAATAACGACAGAGAAATGCCCCTTCTGGGTCTGGGTGTATATAAGCTTGCCGACAATGCAGAAGCAGAGAGCGCTGTGACAGCCGCCGTTTCTGCCGGATACCGCATGATCGACACAGCATCTGTATATAAAAATGAAGAAAGTGTAGGCAAAGGGATCGCCAGATGCAAAATTCCCCGCAAGGAACTTTTTATCACCAGCAAGATCTGGAACACAGCCCAGCGCCTGGGTGATGTGCAGGGTGCTTTTATGCGAAGCCTTGACCGCCTGAAGTTAGATTATGTTGATCTTTATCTTGTACACTGGCCGGTTCCCGGATGTTATCTCAACACCTGGCAGGAACTTGAAAAAATCTTGGAAACAGGACGGGCTCTCAGCATCGGTGTCAGTAATTTTCAGATACATCATCTTGAAGAGCTTAAGAAAGTATCCGGTATTGTGCCTGCTGTCAATCAGATTGAATGTCACCCGTTATGCTATCCGTCCGAGCTGATCGAATATTGTAAAGACGAGGGCATTCAGGTTCAGGCCTATGCACCTTTGGGCAGAGGTGCATACTTTGATAACGACATCATGTGTGTTCTTGCCACAAAGTATGCAAAGACCCCGGCGCAGATCGGTCTCCGTTGGGCAGTACAGAAGGGCATCTCCGTAATTCCCAAGTCCTCAGATCCCGCCCATATCCGAAGCAATGGCGATATATGGAGTTTCGAGATCGAGGAGGAGGACATGGCTATTATCGACACACTGAACCAGGATCTCCACACCTCCCATGTGCCTGAAGATCTCCGGAATGTACAGTTTTAAATCCTGTTACATAATAAGAAAGAATCCTGCTTGCAGGATTCTCCGCCTGCGGCGGATCGCTTCAGCGGCATAATCCCTCTCCGACACAGCGCTATCCTGCCCGGAGAGCTTTTTTATGTCATTGGAACATTACGGAGCAATTTCCTATGGCATAAAATATACGCCTTCGGCACGGATGCCGAAGGCGTATATTTTATTTACATATCATTTCATTTATTCCCACGGAAGCATGGAAGCTTCTACCTTTTTGTCCCGGAGCATCAGGTCCATCACTGCTTCTGCAGCAGATTTCCCCTCAAAAAGGACATGGTTCACTTCTGTGACCACCGGCATTTCCACCTCATATTTCTCAGCCAGTTCTCTGGCTGCCCTGGCAGAATAAACACCTTCCACCACCATCTTTACCTCTTTCATGGCCTCTTCCATGGTTTTGCCCTGGCCTATAAGATATCCGGCCTTACGGTTGCGGCTGTGGATACTGGCACAGGTGACGATCAGGTCTCCCATTCCGGAAAGCCCATAGAACGTCTCTCTTTTGGCTCCCATTTTTTCTCCAAGACGGGCGATCTCCGCAATTCCCCTGGTGATCAGTGCTGCCTTTGTATTGTCACCGTATCCAAGTCCGTCTGCAATTCCGGCCGCAAGAGCGATAACATTTTTGAGGGAACCTCCAAGCTCCACGCCAAGCATGTCCGGTGTGGTATACACCCGAAATACAGGGCTCATGAAAATGCTCTGAAGATACTCTGCAGTTTCTCTTGTACCAGCGCTTACCACACAGGTTGTGGGAATTCCCTTTCCGACTTCTTCCGCATGGCTCGGACCCGAAAGCACAGCTACATCTGCCTGGGGAATTTCCTCTTCAACGATATCGCTGAGCGTCATCAGTGTCTTTTCTTCCACTCCCTTGGCTACATTTACGATCTTCTGCCCTTCCCGGACAAAAGGTGCCATCCGTGAAGCGGTACTTCTGGTAAAAGGAGAAGGTACGGCAAGAACTGCCACATCAGCCTCCCTTAAGGCGCGCTCCAGATCAGCGGTGATCTCAATCTCCTCTGCCAGTCTCACTCCCGGAAGCTTGGATGTCTGCTCTCTCTTTTCACGAAGCATGGACACCTCCTCTGTAAGTGCCGACCACAGAAGCACCTGGTGGCCATTATTATAAAGAAGGACTGCCAGTGCTGTTCCCCAGCTCCCGGCGCCCAGAATACTGATTTTTGCCATTGATCTTTCCTCCTGTCATTTCAATTTATGTCTGTCAATGTCTCTTTGTTCCTAACTGCCAGCTATCCCTGCAGCTATATTTATTCTTTTTTCTTCAGAAATACCTTGCCCTCTGTTCCATGGATCAGGCGGTTGATGTTCGCGCGGTGTCTGTAAAAAGCCATTGCCGTAAGAATTCCCATTACCACATAAAGTTCAATGGTATGTCCCTGGTCCATCCCATACACGCCTCTGCTGCCCAAAACCAGCACAAGGATAAATGCTGTCGCATAAGCACTTAAAGAACATAAAGACACATAATGGGTGGTAAAAAACAAGGTAAAAAACACCACCGCACAAACAATAAAGATCCTCCAGTCAAAAGCTATGATCATACCAACCGATGCTGCAATCCCCTTTCCTCCACGGAACTCCATCATAACAGGAAAATTATGCCCAAGTATACATCCAAGCGCTGCATACAGAGTCAGAAGCGGAAGCAGGTTCCCCTCCGAACCCTGATAGATCAGTCTCACGATCACAACAGCCACGATACACTTCAGGCAGTCACCCAAAAGCGTAAGAGCCCCTGCCTTTTTGCCAAAAGTACGGAAAGCATTGGTTGTTCCCGCATTGCCGCTTCCATGCTGGCGGATATCTGTTTTGTGAAGTTTTCCTATAAGGTATCC
>CAKROW010000115.1 GCA_934373235.1 uncultured Blautia sp.
CTGTCCAGCCATTTTTCCAGAAGTTCTTTCTGATAGCTTCCATCTGCAGCGCCGATACGACAGCCATTCATCTGCTTCAGATCACCATCCGCAAGATTCGCATGATCTTCTCTGGTATAGATCCAATATCTTTCTGTTCCCTCAGCATAGGTTGAAAAATCAATAGATTCTGCTCTTTCCGGTGTATAGCTGACACTTCCAAGTATATCTATTTCTCCATCTGCCAGCATATCCAGACACTTTTTAAATGAACCATAGACATATTTATACTTCCAGCCGGTTATATAAGAAATTTTCTGTAGATACTCATAGCCTGCTCCCTGCTTGTGTTCCCCATAACCGCCTTCCTGAAAATTGGAATATGGGAAATAGCCAACTCTCACCGTTTTATTTTTTTCCTCCATTGCCTGAGTTGTTTTCCCATCACTTTTTCTCTCCGACCCATAAACAAAAACCGGTACAAAAAACAGCATGACAAATGCTATAATACTCAAATAGAATCTTTTTTTCTTACCTTTTTTTATCTTTCTGTTCATTCATTCCCTCTTATCCATTTATGCTGTTGTTCTTCCCCGTCTGTAAGTTTTCCTGTTTATTCAATACAGAAAGAATGACCGCTCCCAGTTTCTCAATATCAATGGGTTTTGCAATGTGTCCATTCATGCCGGCATCAAATGCCCTTTTTCTGTCTTCCGCAAAAGCATTTGCTGTCATGGCAATGATCGGGATCTCTGCCTTCTTTTTATCATTTAAATGCCGGATACACCGGGCTGCCTGATAGCCATCCATGTTTGGCATCTGAATATCCATAAGTATCAGATCATACGTTTCCGATGACATCTGCTCTACCTTGTCCACACATTGGATTCCGTCTTTCACGCGCTCAATAACAAGCCCTGTTTCTTCCAGAACTGCCATTGCTATTTCTGCATTCAGATCATTATCCTCCGCCAGCAGGACATGCTTTCCACGCAGATTTTCTCTCATATCAGATTCTTTTACTGTTTCTATCTTCTGGCTGTAATATTTCCTGTCAGCTATTTTATGCATCAGTGTAAACGTAAATACGGTTCCCTCTCCCAGTTCACTTTCCACTTCAATGCTGCCGCCCATCAGATCGACCATTTTCTTCACGATTGGCATTCCAAGACCGGTTCCTCCGACTTTTCCAGTGGTTGTATTATATTCACGACTGAACGGTTCGAATAATATTGGAAGATATTCCTCACTCATGCCGATACCGGTATCTTTTATCTCTGCTTTTATCTTTATATATCCTTCTTTTTCACATGGCAGTTCTTCTACAGTGATCGTTACATTTCCACCTCTTGGAGTATATTTGATAGCATTACTGACAAGATTTACATATATTTCCCTGATTTTTGTGCCATCACACAGGATATTTCTATGTGTAACCTGCATGCTGCCACTTAGATGAATTCCTCTTTCTTCCGCTTCAGATGAAAAGGTACTTATTATTTCGTCTACTACCTCACCAACTATTTCATAATTCTCATCCACTTTCATCTTTCCGCTTTCAATCCTGGCCATATCAAGCACATTATTGATGATGGACAATAACAGTTTCCCGGATTGTTCAATTTTCTTCTGATAATCCAGTTGCTTCGGTTCTGTCAGCTGTACTTTCATCAACTGGTTATATCCCAGGATCACATTCATCGGTGTACGGATGTCATGGGACATATTATTCAGAAATTCCGTTTTTGCTTTATTTGCCTTTTCAGCGGCAGCATATGCTTTTTTCAGCTTTTCCTCCTGCATACGCTCTTTTTTTATGAGACTGTCAATATTTCTTGTTCCGACTACAGCCATCCTTGTTCCGTCTTTTTTCTTTACATATGCCACTCTTACCTGATGATATCTGATCCCTGTTTCCGACTTAAACTCGTATGTCATGGAATAATCCTCTTCCTGTGAACACAGAGCTTCCAGACCCAACTGCTTTTCAAATTCTCCGTTGGTATTATCAGATACCATCGTCTTGGCATAAGAAGGAATTATTTTTGACCATCTGTTATCACATTTTCTGCAGAAATCTGAAATAATCTTTCCGTTCTCCCCGGACTCACGATAGAAAAACACCTGATCTTTGTCCAGCTCTACTGCCAGAACAGAAAAATATTCTTTTCCAAGACCATCGATAATCTCTCTTTGAAGCTCTATCTCCTGTTCTATTTTAATGATTTCATCTACAGAACAGAAACCGAGGATGACCTTAAAATGATCTTCCTCATCGGATAATCGTATTGCCCTCACCAGAAAATGCCTGAAACCTGTCCCATTTGGTATGGTCTTATGATAAATCTCTATACTGTCTGTCTCTTGTAATTCTTTCATAAGTTGATCCGGCAAAAGTCTTTCCAGATACTCCGGAGCTGATTCTTTGATAAGGACATTTTCGAAAAAAAAACGAACTCTCTCTGAATAGCAGTTACTTCCACAAACTAACTGTTGCTTTTCTGCAGGGTCATTGTGTGTAAATGCATCCCCTTTTACAACTTCAAATGTATCCTGCTTTAGATCACACAAAAGTACTGTTGTATAATCCTGGAATAAAGCTGATAATATCCGGTTACTTTCGTTCAGAATCCGGTTACTTTCTTCCTGCTCTTGCTCTGTTCTTTCTTTTGCCTTAACAAGGTCCGTAATATCTGTAATATTTCCCTGGAAAAAAGTCTGATTACCGGATTTCACCAATGTTGTGGCATCTGTGACCCAGTGATAGCCGTCCTTTCCCAGCAGCCGGTAAATCTGATCCTGTGTAAATCCATGCCCGCATGTATCAAGAATACAGGCGACATATTTTGCGGAAAGATTCCGGTCATCCGGATGCAGCATATTATCAAATTTATTATCAAATATTGTCCTGATCTCTTCTCTGGTCCATCCAAGAATAGCAAGAAATCTGTCACTGATATATAAAAATGGGTGACCTTCTTCCGGTGAACATCTGTGATAACCACCAGGGATCTGATCGATCGTTGCCTGAGACAGCATATTTTGCTCTTCCAGTTTCTTATGCCGTTCCACGAAAGATGTCATATCATAGCAGGCGCTGATAATAGCCAGTTTTCCCTCATCTGTCCGTATGACTTTTCCTTTATCAACTGTCCAGAACCAGGATCCATCTTTTCGCGGCATACGATATGTGGTCTCATAGGTTAATCCCTCATAATACTCACCCCCGATATCCTTTATGACCTGTTCTCTGTCATCGGGATGAATCGTATTAATAACTTTTCCTTCAATTGCTTCAACCATTTCTTCCACTGCATCGTAACCAAGCATCAATGCCATTTCTTCATTGGCATAGCAAACCGGGAACTCACCCTCACAATATCCACCGATCAGTCCGCTGGTTCCCTCCTTGATCATAAAATCTGTAAGTATCTCTTTTTGTACTTTATCTGGTATTATTAACTGTTTCATGTTCCTCACCCTGTATCCTTCAGTCTTAATTTTCTGTACAGATGTAATAATCTAATACCGCCACATAACAGAGGGTATAGCGTAAATTATTATTATTACATATTTTGTTCGTTATATATGAAAAAGATCTTTCTACAGTAGTAGAGAAAGGCATATGCTTATACTCTTATATTGCATAAAAACAACGTAATATGATAAAAAATATTATAACAAAATAGTATGAAATTGTCATCATTACTCAAGCTTTATGTCTATTATTTACTGGATATATGTCAGGCTGACTGAAGAATCACCTGAGGATTTTAGGCAGGTTATACCTTATTTGTCAAGATAAGTCTTTTTATACTCTTCTCTGATCTCCTGTGGCACAAGGCTCCCACCGGTTGCCCATGCGATGTGTGCGGCATTTTTCATCTTTTCTTCCAGACCATTTTCTGCGATATATTTTTTGCATACTTTACTCTGGTTCAGGCAGATTGGCCCCTGGAAAGCTGCGCAGGCACTCGGCTCCAGGAAAATATCTTCTGTGTCAAGAAGATCTCTCATGTACTCATAAAGTTTGGCATCTCGGATCGTAAATTCGCCGCTGAGCAGATATTTCATAACTCCACCGACAAATCCTGACGGCCGGCCGACTGCCAGACCATCAGCATGTGTCAGCCCCGTAAGTCCAATATCCTGTACAGAGATTTCATGGTTCAGTGCGGTTGACATGCCAACCAGCATACATGGCGCCTGTGTCGGTTCTACAAAGAAGCAGTGTACATTATCTCCAAATATCAGCTTAAGGCCAAAACTTACTCCGCCCGGTGCTCCGCCTACGCCACACGGGATATAGGTAAACAACGGATGCTCTGCATCTACCTGGATTCCTTTTTCTTCTAGCTGCCCTTTGAGACGTTTGGCAGCTACAGCGTAGCCCAGGAATAAAGTTCTTGAATTTTCATCATCTACAAAATAGCTCTTTGGATCATGGTCTGACTGTGCACGGCCATTTTTGACTGCTTCGCTGTAATCAGATTCGTATTCTTTTACCGTGACTCCGTAACTTCTCAGAAGATCTTTTTTCCACTGTTTTGCATCTGCAGACATATGCACGATTACGTTATAACCTACTGCTGCACTCATGATCCCGATGCTCATTCCAAGGTTCCCGGTAGAACCTACCTGAATCGTATACTGACGGAAAAATTCTCTGCACTCTTCTTCTGCAAGTTTCTCGTAGCTTTCTCCCGGTTTCATCATACCGTTTTCCAGTGCGAGATCTTCAGTATGTTTCAGAACTTCATAGATACCACCGCGTGCTTTGATCGAGCCGGCAATTGCCAGATGACTGTCCTGTTTCAGAAGAAGTTTTCCTTCCAGGGCACTGTTGTATTTCTCGTTGATCTTTTCCTGCATCTTCGGAACTGGTGTCAGAACAGACTCGATCAAACCGTTTCTATCCTTTGTTTCCGGGAAACATTTCATGATAAATGGTGCAAAACGCTGTAATCTTGCTTCTGCATCATCCACATCTTTCATTGTCAGCTCTATATGCTTCATTGCTTCTTCACATGGAAGTTTGTCCGAATTGATCCATACAACTTCTTTTTCTTCCTGAATATCTTTGAGTATCGGTACGTTTTTCTCCAGTTCTTTGATATCAACTGCCATAACTTTACCCTCCTTTGCTTTATATAGGCTGCGGGAGTCATTCCCGTATATTGATTGGATTATTTATAAAAATGATTAAGATTCTGATATCCAACTGTCAGTGCCGCTTCCTTGACCGGCAGGTTTTTCTCTTCCATTAACTGGATGCTGTTTTCTACTTTACAAAAAGAAGTCCTGTTTGTCAAATCTGCCATCTCTTCTCTGCTCCTCTCACTGAGAAAGGGGAGCCATCTTTTCAGACCGCTCCCCCTTCTCCGATGACAGTATCGTAGCCTTCCGGTAATGCCATAATAAAATCATGGCAGCATGCTTTCTTCGCCGCTTCGGTCATTTCCTCTTCTGTTGCATCCGGTTTTCCGAAGCAGATATTATTTCTCACCGTATCATGAAACAGATATACATTCTGAAATACCATGGAAATGTTGGATAACAGACTGTCACAGGTAAATTCTTTTACATCATGTCCTCCCA
>CAKROW010000116.1 GCA_934373235.1 uncultured Blautia sp.
TCTTTCAAACGGTTCAAATATCTTCTTAAGAAACTCCTGACTCATGCCGCAACCATTATCTTTTACATGGATCTCATAATTTCCATAATTCTGTTTTTCACAGGGAACCTGGATGATCTGAAGGGAAATATTTCCCCCGGCTTGCGTATATTTTACCGAATTCCCCAGGAGATTTACCAGGATTTCTTTTACACGCAGCTTGTCACACCAGATATACAGATCCTGTACTTTCCACAGATCAATGGTAAAATCCTGTTTCTTTTTCAGAGCCTGATCCCGGATGATAATATCCGTTTCATTTACAATATCCCAGAGACTGCACACAGTTTCATCCAGTTTTGTCTGGCCGCTTTCGATCCTGCTGATCTCCAGTACTTCATTTACAATTCCAAGAAGATGATTTCCTGATATCCGGATCTTCGAGAGGTAATCCTGGACTTTTACTGTGTCATCTCCGGCCTGTAGTGCCAGATCCGTAAATCCAAGAACCGCATTCATAGGTGTACGGATATCATGAGACATATTCTGCAGAAACACCTTTTTTGCCACAGATGCCTGTTTTGCACCACGAAGAGCTTCTTCCAGACGTTTTTTCTGTTCCAGTTCTCGTAATGCTGCTTTCTTTTGTATTCTTTCCCTGTGAATAAGATACAGAACAAGAAGAAAAACAAAAGCCAGCAGTAAACCCAGAAATAGCCATTCATGATCCCGGATCACATCCATCATGGTGTAGGAAACAAAGGTATCCAGATAACGGTAAGTATGATTCAGGCCATAACTATCCCCCAGAATACTTAAGCCATGATTCAGAAGCTGGAGCAGTGCCTTATTCCCTCCTGCAACACCGAATCCCATTTTTTCATCATCTGAAATTGTAATAATATTCAGCTTTTTTTCTCCGTCAAGGAGCTGGCCGACTCTGAGCGCGCTTAAAAAAGTACTGCCGGCTTCTCCATCACGTATGGCTTTCACACATTCTTCGATGGTATCATACATGACAATTTCTGCATCCGGGTAATTATTCACTGTATACCAGTACTGCCGGAGATTATTTTTGTTTACGGCAATTTTGGAGGTAACATTGTCACTGTATGGTTCCCGGTAAACCAGTGTCACAGGGAAAGCTACAATAGATGAACTCTGAACAAACCCCTCCTGTTCCGAATACCACTTTCCATCACTGACCGGCATTACAAAATCCACATCCCCTTTTTTCAGACAGTCCAGCATATCCTGCTGATTTTCAAAGCTGCGGTAAATAATCTCAGGATTGTAATCTCCCGGGAGTGCATGGAACAGGTCCGGCACAATATCCGACACAAGACCGGTTGCACTTCCATTATCTGCAGTGTCACAATAAGGAAGATAGTGATCCAGATATCCTACAGTTATCGTAGGGTGGGTTTTCATCCACTGCTGTTCCTGCTCTGACAGATACACACTTACTGTTGTTTCTGTATAGTACTTGTTTCTCAGTTCATCAAGCTCCAGTGCATCCTGTTCATTGATAATGGAAACAGCCGTATTCAGTTCACTTAAAAGATCTGTCCTTTTTTTGGATACCCCAAGATAAAATGGATGTTTACCAATCTTTTCGGTTGGTGTGATCCCCGAATAAGAAGAAACCATATTATCTGCACTTACAAAACCATCGATCTGTTTCTGGCTAAAGGCCCGGACACACCTGGTGACATCTGAGTAGTATACAATTTCAATATCTGCCTGATATGTATCCTTCCATTTTTCAAGAGCCGAAGTCATACGCTGATCATTTTTTAAAGTTCCGATCTTTTTACCGCTGTAGGAATCGATATCATCCCACTGCATGGAGCTGTCGTTTTCATCTTTGTAAATATAAAATGTCTCGTTGAGCATTTCACATTCCGAATAATTGATAAACTCTTCCCTGGCTTTGGAATATGCCACTCCGGCCATCAGATCAATCTCGCCTTTTTTCAGTTTTTCAAAAAGTTCCTTCCAATCGCCGTAGACATATTCGTATTTCCATCCTGTATAAGAAGCAATTTTCTGAAGATATTCATAACTGTATCCACTTTTGGGTGAATTATCATCTGTACCTTCCTGAAAATTATGGGAAAAATAATATCCTACTTTTACGGTCTCCTGATCCTTTGCAAAAACAGTGACTGAAAAGGCCCACAAAAAACCCACGCACAGAAACAACGAAACATCAATGAAAAAAAATCTGTTTATAATTTTTTTTATGAGTTGGTGAGCTTCTGCTCTGTTCATATAAAATACCCCCAAATAGTTAACGCTCTGTTTTTAGTAGATTTTATCATGGACAACTTTGTATTTCAACATAACAAACAGCCTCAAAAGCGAAAAATGACAGAATATTTACTCAAACCTTTCCCGTCCAGGCAGGATTAAACAGACAAAAACAGGCGGATCCAATCCTGGTGATGGATCATGCACAGCTCACAGAGTGTGGCAGCCATGAAAAACTCCTCCGCCAGGATGGAAAATACCGCCTGTTTGTAAAGATCCGGTAATTTTTATTCTGTTTCGTTAAAGACTTTTTTGTCCAATGCACCGTTCTGATGTGCAACAATTGTGGTGCAGACAGCATCACCTGTAATATTGACTGCTGTTCTGGTCATATCCAGAATACGGTCAATACCCATGATCAAACCAATCGCTTCAACCGGAAGGCCTACTGAATTAAATACCATAGTCAGTGTTACAAGACCAACACTTGGCACACCGGCTGTACCTACAGAGGCAAGTGTAGCAGTTCCGATAACTGTTACATAATCCATAGGACTTAAGTGGATACCAAAAGCCTGTGCTGCAAAAACAACTGCCACGCCCTGCATGATGGAAGTACCGTCCATGTTGATGGTAGCTCCAAGAGGAATGGTAAAAGAAGAAATCTTCTTGGATACACCCACTTTTTTGGACAGGGTATCAATAGACATAGGAATGGTTGCATTGGATGTTGCCGTAGAAAATGCAAATGCCATAACCGGGAAAAATTTCTTTATAAAACGGATCGGATTCAGTCCTGTAAATACTTTCAGAAGGATCTGGTATACACCAAAACACTGGATCGCCAGAGCCAGAAGTACACCGATCATATATTTTGCCAGCGGAATAAATGCGCTGAAACCGATATTTGCAAAAGTACGGCTGATCAGACAAAATACACCGATAGGAGCAAGGCACATGATCATCATGGTCATTTCCATCATGATATCGTTAAACTGGCTGAAAAAATTGGCAACAGTTTCCGCACGCTCTCCCATTTTTGCAAGGATCACACCAACGATCAGGGCAAAAACGATTACCTGAAGCATGGTACCGCTCGCCAGGGAATTGATGGGGTTATCCGGAATGATATTCAGGATCGTATCTGTCAGGGAAGTAGATTCCATGGTTTCCACAGATGCAGCAGAGCTCTGGATCGCACTCATGTCAAGTCCCACACCGGGATTGATCAGATTACCTACTGTTAATGCTACTGAAACAGCCAGTGCTGTTGTTGCCAGGTAAAATACAATCGTCCTCACACCTACAGTACCAAGTTTCTTGGTATCTCCGATAGCCATACTTCCACAGACCAGGGAACAGAATACCAGAGGTACAACCAGCATCTTCATCAGACGGATGAATCCCTGTCCCACAACATACAGGATTCCTTCAATGATCACATCCTTCTTGAAGCTGCTGTCCGGGACCAGATAGCAAAGTACAATACCCAAAATCGCACCTGCGATCAGGGCAATAAAAATCTTGGTAGTAAGACCAAGGGCTTTTTTATCTGATGTTTTTTTCTTTACATTTGTTTCTTTCATCTCATTCCTCCGTTCTCTCATCCATGTATTCTTTCAGAGATTCTTTCCAATCCGGCATATCATACACTTCGATGATACGGAGAATGAAATTATCCAGAACAGCATACGGCGGTCTCACTGAAGAAAGATCAGACTGTTCTGTGGGAACTGCTTTCAGTTCGATGTTTTTGCCTGCAAGTCTTAGGATCTCCTGTGCAAACTCATAACGGCTGCATACACCACTGCTGGTCACATGGTAAGTCCCATATTCATTTGTACTGATAAGATAGAGGATCATTTTTGCAAGATCTTTGGCACTGGTAGGAGAACCAAACTGATCAGAAGCAACTGAAAGTGCGATTCCCTTATCCGCAGCTTCCAGAACCCGGTTTACAAAATTACGTCCCCTCTGGCCATACACCCAGTTACTTCGCACAATAAAGTGTTTATGGGTAAATTCTTTTACATAATTCTCTCCTGCACGCTTGGATCTTCCATAGACAGTCAGCGGATTGGTGTCATCAAACTCCGTATACGGCTTCTTACTCTGTCCGTCAAACACATCATCTGTGGAAAGCTGTACGATCTTGGAACCGTACTTTCTGGCAACAATACTCAAATTCCTTGCGCCAAGTGCATTGACACGGTATGCATGTTCCGGGTTTTTCTCACATTCATCTGTGTTTGTGATACCTGTACAGTTAATGATCACGTCCGGACGGTTGATAGCGCCAAAATTAAGCACTTCATCCGTATCTGTGATGTCCAGCTCATCAATGTCTGTATTCAGAGCCTCGATCTGCATAGGATCCAGCACATCATTGAGGGCACGGCCGATCTGACCGCCAGCACCTGCAATCCATACTTTTAACATCTCTTTTCCTCCTTAACAACAGAAAAAGCGTTGATTCAGAATAAAAATCAACGCTTTCCCCAATCTTTATACCTTATTAAGATTTTACCAATTTAACATATCCCTGTCAAGAAAAACAGGACAATGTTAATATTTTACGACCTCAATTCCCAACATATGTCCCAGCATTTCCAGTTGTTTCTTCACGTCTTTGTAAATAATAACAAAATGTGGCTCCCATCCGTCCTTTACACTGTTTTCCACAACATCTCTTACATTGTTTTCTGTTCTGACCACAATGGAAGTTCCTCTGTTTTATTATCCCAGTTTCTCAATATCCATATTTTCAGGAAGTATGCAGCTTAATAATATGGAAAGTACAAATACTACAGCAACCACATTCTCTGCAAAAACATTCTGCACAAGTTCCGGGAAGATATTCCAGATTCCGCTTTCACTTGCTGTTGTAAAACCGATTCCCACCGCCAGGGACAGGGAAATGATCGTAATATTTCTCTGTGAAAATCCGGACGATGCCATCATCTGTATACCGGATGTAAGAATGGTGCCAAACATCATGATCGTACAGCCTCCCACTACAGAATCAGGAAGCGATGCGAAGAAATTACCGATAGGAGGCAGCAGTCCTGCAAGGATCATACACACAGCTCCTGTCATAATGGTAAAACGGTTTACCACCTTGGTCATCGCCACCAGACCTACATTCTGGGAAAAAGAGGTGACCGGCGGGCATCCAAACAAAGAAGAAATTGTGGATGCATATCCATCACAGGCAAGAGATCCTGAAATCTCTTCTCCTTTTATCTCACGTTCCAGTCCACCGGCTACCAGTGCAGAGGTATCTCCGAT
>CAKROW010000117.1 GCA_934373235.1 uncultured Blautia sp.
ATGATCCAGACTCCCTGGAATCCAAAACAGCTACCGTATCGATCAGCTCCGGAGATATCCCGGATTATAACGGAGAACCATATACAGTTGTCAACAATAATATACCTGAATTTTCGGCAGACATCATGAATGGACCGGCCTATGAATATTACAGTGAACTGGACAGTCTTGGCCGCTGTGGATACGCGGAAGCCAAGGTCACTGAAGAACTGATGCCCCAGGAAGCACGCGGGCGGATCGGAATGGTCCGTCCATCCGGCTGGCATACCGTAAAATACGACAATATTGACGGAAGGTATCTCTATAACCGCTGTCATCTTCTGGGATATCAGCTTACAGGAGAGAATGCCAATGAGCAGAATCTTATCACCGGAACCCGTTATCTCAATGTAACAGGAATGTTGCCATTTGAGAATCAGGTGGCAGATTATGTCCGCAGCACAGGTCACGCCTGTATGCTCCGTGTGACACCTCTTTTCAGAGGAGAGGATCTGATTGCCAGAGGTGTGGAGATGGAAGCTCAGTCTGTAGAAGACAATACCGTTTCTTTCCATGTATTTGTCTATAATATTCAGCCTGGTATCATCATTGATTATGCTACAGGGAACAGTTGGACGGAGTAAAATATTAAATTTCCGTGAATTCTGTATATTTTGTGAAAAATAAATTGCGCTTTTTTGGGCGTTATGCTAAAATTGTTTCGGGGTTATAGATTACTGTATCAGAAATACAGACCGGATCATACCGGTACCCGATGGCAGAATGGAGAGGTGAAGTATGAATTTAGGTATTATTGCACATAACAGTAAAAAGGTTCTGATCGAGGACTTCTGTATTGCATACAAAAATATCCTTGCCAAGCACGAAATATATGCAACAGGGACCACGGGAAGAAGAATCGAGGAGGTTACCAGCCTTCATGTACACAAGTTTCTGGCCGGAAGCATCGGCGGGGACAAACAGTTTATGGAAATGGTAGAGAGACAGGATTTCGATATGGTCATCCTGTTCTATAATCCTGTCATGATGGATCCGTCAGAACCGGATATCATGAGTATTGTGAAACGCTGCGATCAGTATAATATACCGGTTGCCACAAATATAGCAACTGCAGAGCTTCTGATCCTTGGTCTGGCTCGCGGTGATCTGGATTGGAGACTGAATCTGAAATGAGAGTCATAGCAGGAAAAGCACGACGACTGAATTTAAAAACAATACCCGGAAATGAGACAAGGCCTACCACAGACCGTATTAAGGAAACACTTTTTAATATTCTCCAGCCGGAAATGGCAGGGTGCCGTTTCCTTGATCTGTTCTCCGGAAGCGGTGCCATTGGTATTGAAGCACTGAGCCGTGGAGCAGAGCAGGCAGTATTTGTAGAAAAGAATCCCAGGGCCTGTGCCTGCATCCGGGAAAATCTTTCATTTACAAAACTGGCCGAAAATGGTAAACTGCTGAACATGGATGTACTGCAGGCACTTCGTTCCCTTGAGGGTGGAGAAGCTTTTGACTGCATATTTATGGATCCGCCTTATGAACATGATCTTGAGAAGACGGTCCTTGAATATCTTGCAGACAGTACACTTGCCGATGAAAACACGCTGATCATTGTCGAAGCCGATCTGTCCACTGATTTTTCCTATGTGGAGGATTACGGCCTTGAGGTAGTGCGTTCCAAGGAATATAAGACCAACAAGCATGTTTTCATACAAAAATGAAAGAGAGAAAAACATATGATTACAGCAGTATACCCTGGCAGCTTTGACCCGGCTACCTATGGACATTTGGATATTATCAAGCGCGCAAGCCTTTCTTTTGACCGGGTAGTTGTGGGAGTTTTGCATAATTCTGCAAAAAGTCCGTTGTTTTCTGTGGAGGAACGTGTTAATATACTAGCAAAGGCAACAAAAGATATCCCAAATGTGGAGGTGAGAGCATTTGAGGGCCTGTCAGTGAATTTTGCCAGGGAGAATCATGCCCAGGTGATTGTTCGCGGGCTTCGTGCTGTCACGGATTTTGAATATGAACTGCAGATGGCACAGACCAATCGTGTTCTTGCGCCGGATGTTGATACCGTTTTTCTTACTACCAGTCTGGAATATGCATACTTAAGCTCCACGATCATGAAGGAAGTTGCGAATTTCGGAGGCGATCTCAGCAAATTCGCTCCCAGTGAGATAACGGAAGCAGTCAGGGCAAAACTACAAAGAGAAACAGAGAAATAAGGAGAGTGTATTATGAGCAGCAGAATTGAACAGATTATTCAGGAGATTGAAGAGTATGTGGACAGCTGTAAATTTCAGCCTCTTTCTACTACCAAGATCGTAGTTAATAAGGAAGAGATCGATGAACTTTTACGTGAGCTCCGTCTGAAAACTCCGGATGAGATCAAACGTTATCAGAAGATCATCAGCAATAAGGATGCCATCCTTGAGGATGCTCAGTCCAAGGCTGATAAACTTATTGCAGATGCTCAGGTTAAGGCTCAGGAACTTGTGACACAGCATGAGATCATGCAGAAAGCATATGCTCAGGCCAATGATACTATCAATGCAGCCAACAAGCAGGCTCAGGAGATTCTGGATTCCGCAACACAGGATGCCAACAGTATCCGTCTCAGTGCCATCACCTACACAGATGACATGATGGCCAATATCGGATCTGTCCTGAACCAGACACTTGAAGACGCAGGCGGCAAATATAAAGCATTTATTGATGCACTTCAGAGCTGTCTTGAAGTTGTCAACCACAACCGACAGGAGCTTGCTCCACAGACAGCACAGGCAGCAGCAATCTCCAATACTTTCCAGGAAGAGCCGGCAGATACAGAAGATGACGAACTTTTAGATGATATTGGCGAGAACTAAAAGTGCGGTGATTCCTGTGTTCAGACATTTGGACGTTATGTAAGGCAGGAGAGAGAGCCTGTTTTCCAGAACACTTCGAGTCTGTGCCAGAATACAAAAGCCTCCAAAGGCAGTAAGTGCCATAGAGCACAGATACTGAAGCCCGGGATCATATGCTGTAACTGCAAGCCGGTTAAGGCCAGTGGTAAGTTCCAGTGAACCTGCCACTATTTTTCCGATTTCCGGATTTAACGGCCAGAAATGGCAGATGCAGGCATACAGCAGGGAGAACAGCAGAATATACCCTCCCAACCGCGTAATAGTTTCAAAACCGTTCATGATCGAGACATCCAGAATAACTCCAGGTGAGTTGTGCTGGGGTGTCTCTTTTTTTATTTCATTAATGAACCGGTTATCTGTTGTGTGGTTTCTGTAGATGACAAAACGAAAAAACATCATACAGAACAGATCTGAAAGAAACAGTATCAGAAAGATCTCCCCTGTAGCCTGCTGATTTTTAAGACAGCTTGCTGCAAGATAGGAGGAAATAAATGCAGGACTTGCGTTACAGCAAAAAGTAAGAAGATATTCTCCCTCCCGTCTGGAGATCTTTCCGGCACAATAAAGATCATGGGCAAGTTTTGCCCCCATAGGATAGCCGCATAACAGCCCCAGGAGCATTACATATGTACCATTTCCGCTAAGTCCCAACAGCTTTCCGGTAACAGGGGAAAAAGGTTCCAGTATCCGGCTGATCCCATCTGTCCGTATCAGGATCCCTGTCAGGATAAGAAAAGGCAGCAGTGTGGGGATCATGGTATACAGCCACAGCCTCAGTCCTTCCCTGGCAGAGGACAGCGCCAGAACCGGATATCGTATAAGAAACACAAGAAGAAAACAGACACAGCAGATAAATATTTTTGGTTTCATGGATATCAGCCTTGCTTTTTTTTGATTATATGATTATTATATAAGCTAAGGTTAATGAATATGAAGCAGAAGGAGGCAGATACTATGCCAGTTTTAGAAAATTGCGAGCCGAAAAGGGTCTTTCACTATTTTGAAGAGATCTGCAAGATTCCTCATGGCTCAGGAAATACGAAGCAGCTCAGTGATTTCCTTGTGGACTTTGCGAAAGAGCACGGATTCAACTATGTACAGGATGAATTAAATAATGTTGTCATCTACAAACCAGGTACTGCCGGATATGAGAATTCTCCGGCTGTGATCATCCAGGGACATATGGATATGGTATGCGAGAAACGTCCGGATGTACAGCATGATTTTACAAAGGACGGACTGAATATTTCTGTAAAAGACGGTTACATCACAGCTAACGGAACTACCCTTGGTGGTGATGACGGAATTGCAGTTGCATACGGTCTGGCACTTCTTGACAGCACCGATATTCCCCATCCACCTCTTGAAGTTCTGATCACAGTTGATGAGGAGATAGGACTTCTGGGTGCTGTAGGACTTGACTGCAGTGTTTTAAAAGGCAGAAGATTTATCAACCTGGATTCCGAGGCAGAGGGCAGTCTCTGGATCAGTTGTGCAGGCGGACTTTCCGGTGTAAGCCATATTCCGGTACAGCGTGTGGAAGGACAGGGAGAGAAACTCCAGATCAAAGTATGCGGTCTGATGGGTGGACACTCCGGTGCGGAGATTGATAAGAACAGAGCAAATGCCAACAAACTTATGGCTCGTTTTCTTTACAGCCTTAAGAAGAAGACAGACTATGCCATTATTACACTTGCAGGCGGACAGAAGGACAACGCTATCACACGTGAGTGTGAAGCGGAGCTCCTTGTTTCCCCGGAAGACAAAGAAGCAGTGAAGACTCTTGCAGCAGAGCTTCAGGGACAGCTTCGTGAGGAATATACAGGTTCTGACGAAAACATTTCCATCGAAATTGCAGAACTTGGAGAAACATCTGTCCAGGTGCTTCATCCTACAAGCCAGGAGAAAGTTCTGTTTTATCTGATGAACGTTCCTTTTGGAATCCAGAAGATGAGTGGAACCATTTCCGGACTTGTGGAGACATCTTCCAATATTGGTATCCTGAAACTGGAGGAGGAAGAACTTTTTGCAAGTTCCAGTGTAAGAAGTTCCGTAGATGCAGCATGCACTGCACTTTCCGAGAAACTTGAATATCTCACGGAATTCCTTGGAGGAGAATATGAAGTTCTCGGTGCATATCCTGCATGGGAATACCGCAAAGAATCTCCTCTTCGTGACAAAATGGTAGCAGTTTATGAGGAAATGTACGGAAAGAAGCCTGAGGTAGTGGCAATCCATGCCGGCCTTGAGTGCGGGCTTTTCTACAAAAAAATGGAGGGGCTTGACTGTGTATCCCTCGGACCGGATATGAAAGATATCCATACTTCCGAGGAAGTGCTAAGCATCGCTTCCACAGAGCGGGTATGGAAATACCTTGTAAAAGTTCTGGAAACTCTGAAAGACTGATCAATATAACAGATAAAGAATAATCCTGTTATCTCACAAAATACCTGTCGTCCTGAAACGGCAGGTATTTTTTTGCGTCAGGCTGCATATATTAAACTGGTATGGAGGTATGAAAATGAACCGGATCCGGTGGATTCCCCTTATGG
>CAKROW010000118.1 GCA_934373235.1 uncultured Blautia sp.
CTTAGTCCTACAAATCCTTGAATCATTTTATCATCTTCATACACATAGACTTCCGCTTGTGACATCATTTCTTTCACTAATTCATAATTACTTGTCCAATATTGCTCAGAAATAAAATAATGTGCTTTTAAATTTGTCTTTAACCATATATCAGCAACTCTATTAATATCTATATTCTGCATCTTTCTGATCATAACGATTATTCTCCATCAGCTCTCGATTTCAGAGCTTCATTTCTAATACTGATTTTACCGTACTTTTTAGGCTCAGTCCATCTTTTATCCTCAGAGATACAATCAGAAATGGTAGCCAACTTGGCTACCATTTCACCACATATAACAATCAAACTCGTACTCTCTATTTTTTCTCCAGGGATTTGGCCAGGGTAGATAAAAGTGCTGCCATTTCCGGATTTGAAAGAATCTTGGCTAATAATTCTGCATCAACATCCGTTGGAAACTCAACAGTCTTGCCGGCAGCATGGGCATGCATACTCGGATCCAGATCTTTTTTCTCGTAAAAAGCTTCTTCAAAGAGCTCTGCATTCTTCCTGCGGTCGTCATCAATAATATGCGAATACACATCCGTAACCATATTGATCTGTGAATGACCGGAGTCTCCCTGTACGGCCTTGATATCTCCGCCATTTAACTTCAGCTTATAAGTGACACTTGTATGGCGACGGCTATGAAACACAACCGGTGGAAGATTATGCTCTTTGATCAGATCATTCAGGGCCTTACAAATAGAAGAAGTTCCTACTGGCAGACCAAATGGAGTTGCCATCACCAGGTTATAATCCATGTATTCCTCTCCCAGTGTTTCCTTGATCTTATCCTGGCCTTTCTTCCATTCTACTAGCATTTCTGCAACAGATTTTGGAAGAAATACTTTACGGATACTGCTCTCCATCTTTGGAAGTTTCAGTACACGTACAGTTTTGTTCTTTCTGCTCTCCTCCGGAAATACCAGAATCACATCTTTTCCATGCAGTTCCTGAATCGCTGCTTTATCAACTCTTTGTACTTCCTTGTCAATATAAATAAATGCACGGCCTTCCTCAATCGCCTCATCAGAGATATCAACGCAATCCCAGGTGAGTCCGAGCATTTCTCCCATACGCATGGAACAGGAAAATGCCAGATTAAGAGCCAGCTTCAAGCGCTCATCTTCACAAACTTCCAGTGCATGCATCAGCGTTTCTGCTGTCCAGATCTCACGCTTTGCGCTCTTGTACTTTGGAACAGTTGCATAGATTACCGGATTTTTGGGCATCAGTTCCCATTTTACTGCCTGTTGAAAACAGCTCCGAAGCAGTTTATGGATATCCCGGATCGTTGCCGGTGACACATACTCTGACTGTCGTTTTCCGGTGGCCGGATTGACCACAGCCGGAGTTCTAAGTAGTCTCTGATAATACTTTTCGATAAACCTGGTATTGATATTTTCAAGCTTATCCCCGCCAATGATCGGAACGATGTAATTATTGATCATGCTCACATTTGAAGAATATGTAGACAAGGCCCAGGCCTCTTTTCCGTATAAAGTAATATACTCCTCCATCAATTCCTTCACGGTCTTACAATGAGGCGTAACTTGGTGATGCTGTATAGCATAATGCCTTTTTGCAGGCTGCTTCCAACAAGGCTTCTGAATATTTATCCGTAAGCTTCAGAAGTCCCATACAGCTTCGGTAGGTCTGTTGTTCCACACGTTTCGAGGTCAGTATCGCATTGACCACAGTGTATGTGTTTATGCCAATCCGCTCAGCCCATTTGCAGAACCGGTCGCCGTTCCATTCCAGATATTTCTGATGGTCTTCCGGCATATGTTCCGTGACAGTGCTGTACTTTCCAGGCCGTCCTTTCAGACGGAGGTGAGAGGCAATGCGGTTATGGTTGTAAAAAATTTCCATGGTGGTATCTGTTACTTTAACGTCAACTTTCTTTTTGATGTATTCATAAGGAACTGAGTATAGCATTCCGTCCACAGATATGTGATAATTAAACTGAACGGTGGCTGTTTTCCAGTCGCTTAGTTCAAAACGGGAAGTGGGTAACGGTGCCAGTAATGGCTTTTCATCTTCAAGGAATAAACTGAGCCGGCTTCCCTCTTTCTTTTGAAAGAGCCTTTGGTTGAACTGCTCAAGCTTTTCTCTGATTGCACGATTCAATTCGGTCAGGGAGAAGAACTGTTCATTTCGAAGTGCTGCTGTTATCCAAGTAGAGATATTTCTTACTGTTCCTTCTGCATTCGGCTTATCTTTGGGAGTTCTGACCCGCGCTGGAATAATCGCTGTACCGTAGTGCTCAGCCAGTTCCTGATAAGTTTCATTGATCTGCTGGTCTTTCCATCCACCATTGTGAACAACCGCTGTTTTATAGTTATCTGGTACGAGGATTCTGGCAACACCGCCAAAGAATTCGTACATATGGACATGGGCATTGCTTCATGATTTCTGCTTCATATCCAGAAATGCTTCTACATATGCATACTGACTGTATGTCATCACACCAACAAATATATAAGCTTTGATGATCTCTCCGGTATCAAGATCAATGATTGTTGCCGGATCACCTGCCCAGTCAACTTCCACCTGTTCACCGGGCTTACGGTTGATATGCATGGTAGCACGTCGCTTCTGCTCATCCTGCTGAATGTGATAGCAGAACTGGGAATACATAAGTGGTTCATCACCATTAGCACGACAGTCCTCCATGTACTCTGTCCACAGGAGTTTTTTAGTGACTCCATTACGGAGCAGTTCTTTACGGATGTAATCATAATCTGGCATCCGTTTAGTGGATGTGGTTTGTTTTGCAGAAGGGAAAAACTTTTCTGCAAGTACAGCATCTGTGTCATTTTCATCAAGCGGCCAGAAAATACCCAGTTCTTCCGCACGCTTTAAGACACGGTTCACTGTCTTTTTTGATACATTGCAGCTGTGAGCAATGTTTTGCTGACTGAGATTCAGGCTTTTGAGTCTGAGAATCTCACGATATTTGATCATAACTGTGACCTCCTTAAAATGTATTTACACCATTTGGTGCATAATTACATTCTAAGGATATAGGATAAAGGTTTCCACCACCGGAATGGTGGTTTCCTCAAAAACGGATTTACGGTTTCCTGAGTCTGGACAGTAGGGACACGGAGCCCGGATTATTCAAAGCTTACGTAAAAAAATACCATCAGACAGATTCTGGTATACAGCTTATCTCATTAAACAGCAAATATTCGCCTATCAACGTTTCCTCTGAGTCCACTCTGAAAACATTCGGTAAAGTCGTGGGCTGAACGTACAAAAGGCTGATGCAGGAGTGACTTCTCTCGCCACTTATGCACCAGCCTATTCTTACATCTCTTCATACCCAAAAATTTCTTCTACTGATTTTCCAAAATACTCTGCAATATCATACAGCAGCTGATATGTCGGATTTTTAAATTTATTCCTTTCCAGCCTGCTTATATTATCTCTGCAGTTTCCTACAATCTCAGCAAGTTCCGACTACGTAAACCCGGCTTCCATGCGAAGCTCCTTCAGACTAGTCCTCAGTTCTCTCACAGATAACATCTCCCATTAATCATCATAATGATTCCAGTCTCCCAGGAAATTCCTGTCACTGTGTCCAATCTTGCGACCTCTGTCATCATAATGATTCATTCCGCCAAAGAACCCCGGTCTTGTTTCTCCAACCTTGTGACCTCTACTGTCATAATGATTCATCCCACCAAAAAATCCTGGCCTTGTTTCTCCGATCTTATGACCTTTTGCATCATAATCATTATACCCACCAAAAAACCCTGGCCTGCTCTCGCCGATCTTATGTCCTTTGCTGTCGTAATGATTTATACTTCCAAATAATCCCGGTCTGCTATATCCATCTTTCTTACTCATTGTACCTTCCTCCTGATAAATGCATTCTCCATCGTTTTGCTTTGGCACCCCTGGTACCTTTAACTGATGATCATATTATCTCAAAATAGGAGTACAAAAATCCGCACAACCAACGGGATTCATCAGTCCATATAGTTCTGAATCACATTTTGCAGGTACTCTTTATACTGCTGCCGTACATCTTCCGGTCCGACAATCCGCATCCCGGAGCCGATGCCGGTAATCCAGCCAAAGAACTGTGAGCTTACCGCCACCGACACTCTGGCTCTGAAATGATCCTCTCCATGAGGACACATCCATACATCATGACCAAAACGATCAATCACGACACCTGCCAGTTCATTTCTGCATTCCAGTGTAACTTCCGCATCTACACCGCCATACATACCAAACGTTTTCTTGGCAAATGCAGCCAGATCAAAATTTTTGAATGACTCTTCCCCTTTACGTTCAGCCTCCAGAATCTCTGTATCCCGCATTTTATCGACACGATAATGTTTAATGATTCCGGCTGCTGCATCATAGGCCACCAAATAGTAATTTTCATCATCCCATGTCAATGCCCACGGACTGACAACATAGAAAGCGCCATTCTTTTTAAACTTCAGCTCCTTCTTAACTGTCCATTCCGCATAATGAAATTTGATCTGTTTATTCTCATAAATAGCCGTGTGAATATAATCCACGTTATAATACACCGTTTCATTCTCTGTCTTCGGCCGGTTTACAATGAAGACATATCTGGAAAGCATTTCGGCATCTGTCTTACAGCAGAGCTTCTCCAGTTTCTGTATCAATTCTTTGGATTTCTTTTCTGTAATAAATTTTGAAGACTGAACCGCATCCACCAAAAGCTTCAACTCCGGCAATTCAAAATCCCGGGCACCAATATAATAGCCCGGGCACTTGCCTTTCTTCTGCTGGATATCCAGTCCGAATTTATCAAGAATTTCCATTTCTGTATAAATTGTTCTTCTGTCCGTACTGATCCCATATTCCTGATTCAGAATTGTGCATAACTCCGATGCATTTAACATATGTTCATCATCGGTACGTTCCAGCAGGATTTCCATCAGATATAACGTACGGAGCTTCTGATCAAATGAAGCCATAGCACATCACCTCATAATTTCACATAGGTCTTGCCCTTCAATGTAATTCTCTTTTTCTACCCATATTATCTTGGCCAAAAATCTACCGGCACTACCTCAAATCTATATTTCTGCTTCGCATCCGGATACTTCTTCCGATCCACTTCACTGCAAAACATATCGTACGGCCTGGCACATGTTTTATAAGGCGGATACAATGCCTGATAAATCACCAGCTTCTCATCATTTTCTGTATGCTGCGCAAAAGCCAGAATCCGGTACAAGTACTCCGCTGTTTCCAGATTTACATTTTCCCGTTTAAAATGCTGGACTACATCACCAATATGAAATCTACATTCTTCCATTTCGAACTACTTCTCCTTATCCATTGCCATATGTATCATTTTCTCGAAGGATTCTCTGAAATGCTCATC
>CAKROW010000119.1 GCA_934373235.1 uncultured Blautia sp.
GCTGCCCAGGCGGTCGGCTTCTTATTCACTGCACTCCCTGTAGGTAATCCTACTTTCCGCCAGTCATGCAGCTTCTTTTCATATACTACAATACTTTTTCAGGATTTTCAACCCTAAAATTTCAGGATTCTGATAAATTTTCCTGCAGGACATAATCGTTGGCGATCTGTTCCTGAATATCTGCTTTCATCTGAAGCCATGCTTCCGGGTTATCCACATAATACCTTGGGCACTCTTTGCCGGTCACATCATAGTGGCGGATCACCTGATCCACATCCAGTCCAAAACGGGTACACAGCCAGGCTGTCAGTTTAACTGCAGAATCATATGTTGCATCATTGAATTTTCCCGCTTCATCAGGATGACAACACTCAATGGAAATAGTATCCACATTTCTGGAATTAGTAGCATAAGACATTTCTGATGTAGGGATACACTGTATCACCTCTCCCTCCAATCCCACTACAAAGTGGCTGCTGACCTTGTTTTCCCCGGTCTGGGAAAGATTTTCAAAATAATTCCGGTTGTTCATGGCTGTTGCCCCCGGATTGGCTGTATAGTGGATCGCTATGTAATTCACCTGCTCTATGGGAAGCTGGGGCCTGGAATAGGGATTTGGGGTAAGAAGCTCCACGTCAATATATGGAGCACCCTCTTTCTGCCACTGTTCCACGCCTCCTGTGGATGTTGCTTCCCGGACCGTATCCTCTGTATTCTGCTCTGTGTCACTGCCCCAGTACCCTTCCTGCCACATTTTAAAGCAGGCTGCACCCATTGCCACAACTGCCATCACTACAAAAACGACCACAATACAGGATATGACTTTGCGCAGACCTGAATGTGTTCTTCCTGTTCTGCGTTTACGGCGCTTCTCTTTTTTTTCTTTTGGTACCGGCTCAGACCTGGCTTTTTTTACTGAAACAGGCCGCCCACTGTGGGACGGCCTGGCACTTTTCTTTTTATTATTCATCTACGCTATAGTTTGGAGCCTCTTTGGTAATATGGATATCGTGAGGATGTGACTCTTTTAAGGATGCAGCGGAGATCTTAATAAATCTGCCTGTTTCCTTCAGTGTCTCAATATTCTCAGCACCGCAATAACCCATACCGGATCTTAAACCACCGATAAGCTGGAATACAGTATCCTCTACATGTCCCTTATATGCTACACGGCCTTCTACGCCTTCCGGAACAAGCTTCTTGGCATTCTCCTGAAAATAACGGTCCTTGCTTCCATTCTCCATAGCTGCAATGGATCCCATTCCACGATATACCTTGTACTTTCTTCCCTGATAAAGTTCGAATGTTCCCGGGCTCTCATCACATCCGGCAAACATGCTTCCCATCATGCACACATTGGCACCGGCTGCGATAGCCTTTGTAATATCACCGGAGAACTTGATACCACCGTCAGCAATGATCGGGATACCGTACTCCCTGGCAACCTCATAGCAGTCCATAACAGCAGTAACCTGCGGAACACCGATACCTGCAACAACACGTGTTGTACAGATAGATCCAGGTCCGATACCTACCTTGACAGCATCAACACCTGCATCAATAAGAGCCTTGGTAGCTGCACCTGTTGCCACATTACCTGCGATTACCTGAAGCTCAGGATATGCATTCTTGATCTCTCTTACAGCTCTTAAGATATTCTCTGAATGTCCGTGAGCAGAATCGATAACAATAACATCTACGTTGGCTTTTACGAGAGCATCTACACGCGCAAGAACATTGGCTGTGATTCCTACAGCGGCACCGCAGAGAAGACGTCCCTGTGCATCCTTGGCTGCTGCCGGATACTTGATCTGTTTCTCAATGTCCTTGATGGTGATCAGTCCCTTTAAATTAAAGTCATCATCTACAATGGGTAATTTCTCCTTGCGGGATCTGGCAAGGATCTTCTTGGCTTCCTCAAGTGTGATTCCTTCCTTGGCTGTGATCAGTCCCTCAGATGTCATACACTCCTTGATCTTCCTGCTGTAATCTGTCTCAAATTTAAGGTCACGGTTGGTAATGATTCCTACAAGCTTTCTTCCCTCTGTGATCGGAACACCGGAAATACGGTATTTCGCCATCAGATCATTGGCATCCTTCAGTGTATGATCTGCTGAAAGATAAAACGGGTCTGTGATAACACCATTCTCAGAACGCTTAACCTTATCTACCTCTTCTGCCTGTGCCTCAATGGACATGTTCTTGTGAATGATACCGATACCACCCTGTCTGGCCATAGCAATTGCCATTCTGTGCTCTGTAACAGTGTCCATTCCCGCACTCATCATGGGGATATTCAGCTTTACTTTCTTGGTTAAATACGTTGAAACATCAACCTGATTCGGGATTACCTTTGAATAGGCCGGAACTAACAGGACGTCATCAAATGTAATGCCTTCACCAATAATAGTACCCATTGCATTTCCTCCCTTGTATATGAAATTATATTTTGAATTTGTCCACTAGTGTAACAAAAAACAGAATCTGTGTCAATCCAAAAAAACTTTACTTGGTGCAGAATTTTTCATGGTCTCTGCCAGATGCTCATCCGGCTCAAGGATGATCTTGCAGGTTTCTCCACCGTCTTTGGTGATAAGAGCATAGCGTTTATGGTCCTCGATCCCCGAAGAGTAGTCCAGTACCTTCATCTTCTGGTTGGCATTGTAATAATCCATTCTGTGGGATTTGAGAGGTGCCATGATGTCTGCATCCGAAAGCTGGATGGATTTCACTCTCTTTCTCTTGGTCTTGGACATGATCATATCCACGTCAAGTTCTCCATTCACAAAAAGATACTCAAATTCCAGGTCTGTCTTGGGAATGATAAAATAATAGCTTACAATGCCAAGAACAATGCCTGCAATGAGAAGAGGCCACATAACAAGCCCTCCCAGGATCAGGAGTACCGAGAGTCCGATAAGACCGAATTTTACAGCCTTATCCTTACCTGTCTGCTGCTTTTTTACAAGAAGCTCTGAATATAAGTCACTCATTTCTTTCTTCCTTTCGTAGTTTTCATAATTTACTGACTTTTATCAGTATAGCACAAAAGGGAGTCTGCGTCTATGACACAGGCTCCCTTAAATTGTGAACTTTTATACCTGCATGAGATTCAAACGGATATTTTCAGATCTGTCTGATTACATCATTCCCATTCCCGGGTTTGCAGCCGGAGCAGGAGTATCTTCTTTGATAGTGGAAACTACAGCCTCTGTTGTAAGGAGTGTGGACGCAACACTTGTAGCGTTCTGCAGTGCACTTCTTGTAACCTTAGCCGGGTCAAGGATTCCGTTCTCAACCATATTTACATATTTCTCATTGAGAGCATCGAAACCTGTACCAACCTCAGACTCCCTTACTTTATTGATGATAACAGCGCCTTCCAGTCCGGCATTTGCAGCAATGTGGAACAGCGGAGCCTCAAGTGCTTTCAGGATAACATAAGCACCTGTCTTCTCGTCTCCCTCAAGTGTTGTTGCAAGTTTTGCAACCTCTTTGGAAGCGTGGATATAAGCAGATCCGCCACCTGCAATGATACCTTCCTCAACAGCAGCTCTTGTTGCTGCGAGAGCATCCTCAAGACGAAGTTTTGCTTCTTTCATCTCTGTCTCAGTAGCAGCACCAACACGGATAACAGCTACGCCACCAGCCAGTTTTGCAAGTCTCTCCTGAAGTTTTTCTTTGTCGAACTCGGATTTTGTCTCCTCGATCTGAGCACGGATCTGAGCAACACGTTTTGCGATAGCTTCTTTATCTCCAAGACCATCAACAATAACTGTGTTCTCTTTTGCAACCTTAACGGATTTTGCACGTCCAAGCTGCTCCATTGTAGCTTCTTTCAGGTCAAGACCAAGCTCATCAGAGATTACCTGGCCGCCTGTAAGGATTGCGATATCCTGAAGCATCTCTTTTCTTCTGTCGCCATATCCGGGAGCTTTGACAGCTACTACCTGGAATGTTCCTCTCAGTTTGTTTACGATAAGAGTTGTAAGAGCCTCGCCCTCAACATCCTCAGCGATGATAAGAAGTTTTGCACCTGCCTGAACGACCTGCTCAAGAAGCGGAAGGATCTCCTGGATGTTGCTGATCTTCTTGTCTGTGATCAGGATGTACGGATCATCAAGAGTTGCCTCCATCTTCTCCATATCTGTTGACATGTATGCGGAAATATATCCACGGTCAAACTGCATACCTTCTACAAGGTCAAGCTCTGTATGCATGGTCTTGGACTCTTCAACAGTGATAACACCATCTTTGGAAACTTTTTCCATAGCGTCAGCAACAAGCTGTCCTACTGTCTCATCACTTGCAGAGATTGATGCTACGTTAGCAATCTGCTCTTTGCCACTGATCGTCTGGCTCATGCTCTTAATAGCCTCTACAGCTACATCTGTTGCTTTCTTCATTCCTTTTCTGAGGATGATCGGGTTTGCACCTGCTGCCAAGTTCTTCATTCCTTCGTGTACCATTGCCTGTGCAAGTACAGTTGCTGTTGTAGTACCATCACCGGCTACATCGTTGGTCTTGGATGCAACCTCCTTGATGATCTGGGCACCCATATTCTCGAATCCGTCCTCAAGCTCGATCTCTTTTGCAATGGAAACACCATCATTTGTGATAAGCGGAGCACCGAAAGATTTGTCAAGTACTACATTTCTTCCTTTCGGTCCAAGTGTTACTCTTACTGTATCTGCAAGTTTATTTACACCAGCCTCAAGTGCTGCTCTTGCTTCTGCGCCATATTTGATTTCTTTTGCCATGATCATTTTCCTCCTGTTTATATTCTGGGATTATTTTACGATTGCAAGGATATCATTCTGTTTTACGATGATAACGTCTTCTCCGTCCATCTTCACTTCTGTTCCTGCGTATTTGGAATAGATTACAACATTTCCGACTTCAACTTCCATCTTAACCTCTTTGCCGTCAACCACTCCACCAGGTCCTACAGCGATAACCTCTGCCTGCTGTGGTTTCTCCTGTGCCTGTCCGGGAAGTACGATACCGGATTTTGTTGTCTCCTCTGCTTCTAACTGTTTTAATACAACTCTGTCGCCTAAAGGTACTAACTTCATGATCTATGTTCCTCCTTTAATATGAGTCATTTTTCGCTTGCTAGCACTCACTTATTTCGAGTGCTAATCACTATGCTTATATTATTGAATTTATTATTTTTCTGCAACTCTTTTAAGCTATATATATAATATATTATTCTCATATTATCTAATTTATACTCTTTTTTTCTCACGTTTTCTTAATTTCATGATTTATTTCAATTTTATGCCCTATAACAAAGGGCATAAAATAAGACTGTCCCATCTCCCGGAACAGCCTTATCCTGTAA
>CAKROW010000120.1 GCA_934373235.1 uncultured Blautia sp.
GTCAGATAATCCGGAACCGGGCATTCTTCCTTGCCGGCCTTGTCAATATATCTTCTTCCTGCCTGCTTCACAACATTGACATAACCTACAAACTTACCATCCTCACGGATCGGGAAATGAAGAGGAGCGATTCTCTTGCCGTACAGCTCTGTCAGCTCTTCCACGACCTCACGATAGCTGACATCATCCACGTCCATATCTGTAACAAAGATCATTCGCGGAAGCTTATATTTCTCACAGAGATTCCATGCTTTCTGTGTTCCTACCTGAACACCGGCCTTACCGGAAACAACGATGATCGCCGCATCTGCGGCACTGACTGCCTCCTCAACTTCTCCCACAAAATCGAAGTATCCGGGAGTATCCAGTACATTTACCTTCACCTTGTCCCATGGTACCGGGATCAGAGAAGTTGTGATGGAAAAATGTCTCTTTATTTCTTCCTTGTCATAATCGCTGACAGTATTGCCATCCTCAACACGTCCGAGTCTGCTTGTCATACCTGCCAGATAAGCCATTGCCTCAGCCAGAGTTGTCTTGCCTGCGCCACCATGACCTAATAGGACTACATTTCTAATTCGGTCTGTTCTGAAAACGTCCATATGTAATACCTCCCTGTTTGCTTTTCTTAATATGTTCACATTTTACTAAATTTCCATGCAAATTTCAAGTATTTTATTCAATTTTGACATCTTTTTTTCAGAAAATTTGTATTTCACCGTCAAATGCTCCATCTTTACCAATTCAGCCCCGTTTTTACTGTACACTGTACACGATACCTGTAAAATCAGTATTCCCACGTACACATTTATTTGACTTTTTTTACACTTTCTTTTACAATGACATATAGTTGCAATTTACACTATTAAAGAAGAAAAGCAACCGGAAAGGATACTGAAGTTATATGAAAACCATAGGTTTTATCGGCCTGGGCCTCATTGGCGGTTCTATTGCCAGAACTATCCGTAAATTTCATCCGGATTACCATCTCCTGGCATTTGACAAAAACCGTGATTCTCTTGCTGAAGCATTAAGCTGTAATGTTATTGATGGCATCTGCGACATCGACGATGACCGTTTCAAAAACTGTGATTATATTTTTCTCTGCGCACCTGTTGAATTCAATGTGGAATATATGAAAGACATGAAAGATTCTCTTGGAGAAAACTGCATCCTTACAGATGTAGGCAGTGTCAAGAGTATTATCCACGAAAAGGTTACAGAACTGGGACTTGACGACCGTTTTATTGGTGGACATCCCATGGCCGGCTCAGAGCGCAGCGGTTTTTCCAACTCAAATGATCACCTTCTGGAGAATGCCTATTATATTATCACTCCCGGTGGAGAAGTTCCTCTTGACTGTCTTTCAGATTTTACAGAACTTATCTCTTCTCTGGGAGCTATCCCGCTGGTACTTACCGCAGATGAACATGATTTCATCACGGCAGGCGTAAGTCACCTGCCTCACATCGTAGCTGCTGCCCTGGTGAATCTAGTCAACATGCTGGATAATGATGCAGAATATATGAAAATGATCGCAGCCGGTGGTTTCCGCGACATCACCCGTATCGCATCCTCTTCCCCTGTAATGTGGGAACAGATCTGTGTGGAAAATCAGAAGAATATCTCCACAGTCCTGGATGAATTTATCCGTATGCTGATCCAGATCCGCTGCACAGTAGACAATAAAGACGCCGAAAACCTTTATGAGATGTTTGCAAGTTCCAAGGAATACCGGGATTCCATTGATATTGTTAACAACAGCCTGATTCCCAGATCCTATGTTCTTTATATCGACGTTGCGGATGAACCGGGCTGCATTGCCACCATCGCCACTATCCTTGCCATGGAAAAAGTCAGCATCAAAAATATCGGTATTATCCACAACCGGGAATTTGAGGACGGCGTGCTGAAAGTGGAGTTCTACGATGATACTGCCATGGAAAAAGCCAAAGGCCTTCTCACCAAAAGAAACTATATTTTTACAGAACGCTGATAAAGGAGGGTACACATTATGGAAATCAGAAAAGTAAACAGACTGAAAGGAACCCTCTCTATCCCCGGAGATAAATCCATCTCCCACAGAGCAGTCATGTTCGGATCCCTTGCACAGGGGACCACACGGATCCGCAATTTTCTGGAGGGTGCTGACTGTCTCTCCACCATCTCCTGTTTCCGCAAAATGGGAATCGAGATTGAGAAACATGATACAGAAGTCCTGGTACACGGAAAAGGTCTTCACGGACTGGCTGCACCTTCTGATGTTCTGGATGTGGGAAACAGCGGAACTACCACAAGGCTGATCTCCGGTATTCTGGCTGGTCAGAATTTTGTATCCCGTCTTACAGGCGATGCTTCCATTCAGAAACGTCCCATGAAACGTATCATGACTCCTCTTCGTCAGATGGGAGCAGATATTGTAAGCATCAATCAGAACGACTGTGCGCCGCTTTGTATTACCGGCAGAAAGCTTTCTGCCACCCATTATGATTCTCCGGTAGCCTCCGCACAGGTTAAATCCTGCGTTCTTCTTGCAGGTATGTATGCAGATGGCATTACCAGCGTAACTGAGCCTGTTCTTTCCAGGAACCATACGGAACTGATGCTGAACTTTTTCGGTGCCCACGTAACTTCCTGCGGGACTACCGCCTCCATAGAACCGGAACCTTCTCTTTATGGCCGTGAGATCCTGGTTCCCGGAGATATTTCTTCTGCTGCCTATTTCATCGCAGCAGGTCTTCTGGTTCCGGGAAGTGAGGTTCTTCTCAGAAACGTGGGAACCAACCCAACCCGTGACGGAATTCTCCGGGTATGTAAAGATATGGGCGCAGATATCACTGTTTTAAACGCCAGCAGCGAAGGGGAACCTACAGCAGATCTTCTGATCCGTTCTTCCACCCTTCATGGAACTACTGTGGAAGGCGCCATTATCCCTACTCTTATTGATGAGCTTCCCATGATCGCTGTAATGGCCGCTTTTGCAGAAGGAACCACTGTGATCCGGGATGCTGCTGAACTCCGTGTAAAAGAATCCGACCGCATCCAGGTCATGACTGAAAATCTCCGTAAAATGGGAGCTGATATTGAGGCAACTCCTGACGGAATGATCATTCACGGAGGCCGCCCGCTTCATGGAGCCGAAGTTGATTCCCATCTGGATCACCGCGTTGCCATGTCCTTTGCAGTTGCAGGACTTCTGTGCGACGGAACTCTCACCATCAGAAACGGAGAATGTGTAAATATTTCCTATCCGGAATTTTATAATGATCTTTACAGCCTTGCAGAATAACAATCCTGACTGATAATTTCATCTGTCCTGTCTGTTTTTATGTATAAAATAAAACGGACAGGGCATTTTATTTTGTGAGAATTTACGATATTGTGTATTTATAAGTGTCCACAGATGTTTGTTTATAGACGTTTATGGAAAACTATGGTATGCTTTTACAGAAAAATTATTATTTTCTATGAGAGGAGCAACTATTATGAGAATTTTATTTTATGACACCAAGAGCTACGATAAAGAATTTTTTGAGAAGCTGCTTCCATCTTACTCAGGTATTGAGATCAAATTTATCGAAGCCAACATCCACGAGGAAACTGCTGCGCTTGCCAAAGGCTACGATGCCATCTGTGCATTTGTCAATGCGGATCTGGGAACTCCGGTCATTGATGAACTTAACCGTCAGGGTGTAAAACTGATCCTTATGCGCTGTGCAGGATATAACAATGTTGATCTTGAAACTGCCCATAAATACGGAATCCACGTTCTCCGTGTACCTGGTTATTCCCCTGAGGCAGTTGCCGAACATGCAATGGCCCTGTGCCTCACAGCCAATCGTCACACTCACAAAGCATATATCAAATGCAGAGAAAATAATTTTGCACTGAACGGACTGATGGGTGTTAATCTTTATCAGAAAACCGCAGGTATTGTCGGAACCGGAAAGATTGGTCAGGCTATGGCAAAAATCTGCCGCGGTTTTGGCATGAGAGTTATTGCTTTTGATCTTTATCCTAATAAAAGCCTGGATTTTCTTGAATATGTTTCCCTGGATGAACTTCTTGCATCCAGTGATCTCGTCAGCCTTCACTGCCCTCTCACAGAGGAGACCAAGCATCTTATCAACTCTGAAACCATTGCCAAGATGAAGGACGGCGTAATCCTGGTGAACACATCCAGAGGTGGACTGATCAGGACTGATGATCTCATTGCAGGCATCCGTGATCACAAATTTTTTGCTGTGGGTCTTGATGTATATGAGGAAGAATCTGCCTATGTTTATGAGGATATGTCCGGCGATATCCTTCCTACCTCCACCATTCAGAGACTTCTCTCCTTTCCCAATGTGACCATGACTTCCCATCAGGGATTTTTCACTGAGGAAGCTCTCACCAACATTGCAGAAACCACACTGGAAAATGCCCGTGCATTTATGAATGGAGAAGAACTAAAAAACGAAGTTCTCTCATAACTGTAAAAGCAGCTACCGAAAAGGAGCTTTATGATCTTCTTTCCTGGTAGCTGCCTGTTATTTCTTATTTTTAATATATTTCCTGGAATGTTTTTCCATTATCTGTTGTATAATAAATTCTCTTTCCGTCAGAAGTATAAACCAGTTTTTTATCGCTTCGCTTTCCATTTTCGCAGTCTACATCACACTGCTTATAGGTTACGCCATCTTCCACCGGCAGCATATTTTCAGAATTATCAAAAGAATCTCCGCCAATACACTTACCTGCTGCAACCTCTTCCAGATTATCCTTCTCACTGTCCCAGCCAAGTTCCAGTGCTTCCGACTCTGTCATATAATTGGACGGCAAATGTCCGAATGTATAAATATATTGAGCTACTTTGTCCTGATCTGTATATGTGGCATCCTCCACAACTCCGACATTCTGTTCTGTTTTATCTGAATTCTTCTCATTCTGGGCAGCATTCAGAGCTTTCTCATCTGTAGCTGTCATTTCTTCATCTGTGCTATCCTGATCCATGGCCTTGATCTCCTCGTCTGTCATGGGTTCCACATCATCCTGAAAAGCAGATTCGTCAAATCCTGCATCCTTTTTCCCACATCCAGTTACGAGAAAAGCGGTTGCAGAAATCACTGCCAGAAGAAAAATCCCTTTATTTTTCATTTTATTCTATTCTCCTCTCATTTCATAACGTTCTCTCAGAAGTGTGATTTCTCTCTTCCACCCCTCATCATCATTGGGCGTTTCCAGAATAAAAGGAATACCATTTAAAGCCGGATGGCAGATCACATTTACCAGTG
>CAKROW010000121.1 GCA_934373235.1 uncultured Blautia sp.
TGGAGCTGACTGTTACTAATCGGGTGAGGGCTTGACCAATAAGCCGAGGAAGCGGGCAGGATGTAACAGAAATGGGGTGGAACAAGCTTGCTTGTGGAGAACCATTTATGGTACAGACTGGACATTTGCGAAGCAAATGACACTGAGCAACGCAGTTGCGAAGTGACCCCCGCTGGAGTAGCTGTTCAAACATGCAATGCAGCGTAAGCTGCGAGCAGCAAAACAGCAAGAACCAGCGAATCGGTACGCAGGTTTCAATTGATTCAACAGATTAACATTGATCACACATGCATGCAGTTTTCAAGCTACAACCAAAACAGTCCACAGAGGGCTGTTTTTTTATTTCAAAGAAAAAACCTTCGTCAGGATTTTTTCTTATTTTTACTAAATCTTTTTCATATTTCTGAAACCAATCCCTGTATTTTTTCATCTAATAAGTGTAAAACAAAAAAAGTATAACATTCGCGAATGAACACAGAGAACAAGGAGGATCAATAGTTGATACATTTGGTAAAACGTTCTATCAAAGGAGATGCAGATGCATTTCTGGAACTGATGGAAATGCATTCTCTGTCAATGTACAAGGTAGCAAGAGGAATCCTGGACAATGATGAGGATGCATCCGATGCCATACAGGACACCATACTTATCTGTTATGAGAAAATACACACTTTGAAAAATCCCAAGTATTTCAAAACCTGGATGATACGGATTCTGATCAATGAGTGTAATAAGATCCACAGACACTACAGTAATTTCAGCAGAACAGAGGAACTTCCTGAAATACCAGGACAGGATATGTTCATAGCAGAATTTGAGTTTAAAGAAATGCTGGGCAGACTGGACGAAACCTACCGGATTATTGTGCTTCTTTATTATGTGGAAGGATTTTCCGTTGCGGACATTGCCTCCATATTAAATATGAATCAGAATACAGTAAAGACCCGACTGGCAAGGGCAAGAATCAGGTTAAAAGAAGAATATGCACCATCGGATGAGCACTGTATCAAATCGGACACATCAAAAATAACAGCCGGAAAACAGACTGTAACAGCAGATGTAAGAAAGGGATGAACGGATTATGGCAAAAAGATTGGAATTTCATAAAGATAACGAGAACAGAAAGCTCCAGGAGATCATGCAGGCAGATTTTCCATTACCCGAACAGGCAGAAAAGGCAAAAAATGAAGCTTTTGCAAAAATCAGAAAAATGGCAGATACCGGTCAGATAACTCAAAAAGAAGCACACAGAAAAAAGGCAGGAAGGCTTCGGACTATATACAAAACAGCAATTGGCATGACTGCGGCAGCCGGAATTTTTTCCGCAGTATGCATTACAAACCCGACTTTTGCAGAAAATATCCCTCTGGTTGGAAATGTATTTGAGCGTATAGGAGATTCATTGGGATTTTCCGGAGACTTTAGCGAATATGCAGAACCTGTAGATAAAGAAGCCACAGATACAGAAGAAAAAAACGGTGAAATAAAAGATACGGAAGATACCAGATGGAGCCAGACATATAATGGAACCACTGTTACAGTTTCGGAAGTATACTGCAATGATGCTGCCTTATATCTGTCACTTGTCATTTCTATGGAGGATAAGATTCCTGATACTATGACAACCCAGGATGGAACTCCATATATCAGACTGGATCATGGACTTGTAAGAATAAACAGCAGCTTTAATGAAGGGGAATTGATGGCAGAAGGACAACTGGATGGAAAACTTCTGGATGAGCATACTTTTGCAGGAGTACTTCGTATCAGTAAGGATGAACTGACTGTAGATCAGGTGGGAATAGAAAAGTTTGATAAAGCCTGGGAGGACTTCTGGAAAGAGAAGGGAATAGATGCCTGGAATTGTTCTTCAGAGGAGATGGCATTTGCCATTGGCCTGGATATGGAGGACTTAACAGACCAGAAAACACAGGATGCAGTAATTGCCGCAGGAGGACCTGATGAAAAAGATTATGTGAAAGAAATTAAAATTCCGGATCAGTTTACACTGGATATAAGTATTTCCCAGATTGTGGGAGAACTTCCGGAGGAGGAAATCAGTACACCGGAGATGCCTCAGGAGCTTAAGGATGAATATACACAGGCTATGGCAGAACAGGGACTGGATGAAAGCAATTATGAAAATTTTACAGAAGAACAGAAAGAAACTGAACACAGGCTTTATACGGAAATGTGGAATAAGTATCAGGAACTTTATCCGGAAACTTCAGAATATCCAAACAAATACGAGAACTGGTGGGTGGATGGAGACTGGAAGTTTACCATTCCTGTAGATAAAAATGATGCACATACGGAGACAAAGGAAATCCAGGTGGCAGATGAGGAAGGCAACGGAATCGTTTCTGTCACAAAAACACCATTTGAGATTACCTTAAATGAAAGTGGAGATACACAAAACTGCGTTCCGGTTGTACTGGATGCAGAAGGGAATCTTTTGGAAGGAGGAAAATTTGGAAACCCTATGACTACAGTGGCTATTTCGGGTAAAGATGTTTCCACGGTTTACATTTATCTCTGTGACTATGATGAATATATGGATGAGCTGAAAGGTTACTACTGGTCAGAGGATTATAAAGAGAAAGCCAAAACCAAAACATTTAAACAGTTACTGGATGAACGGGCAATAGCCAGTGCACAGGTACAGTTTAGCAGTTAAATGGACATTCACAGATAGTTTTTGTTACGTGTTTATAATTTAATTTATGAGTTTTAAAAACTGTCCCCTTAAAAAATATAAAAACTGACCATTGTAATAAAGCCACATATAAAGTAATATAACACCCGTGTTATTACAATTACACTTTAAACCAATTACACATTAAAGTAATAACAAAAACGAGAGGGGACATTATTATGAACACACAGAACAACACAGTAGTTAAACTTGCACAGACCGCTTTATTAGCTGCATTGTGCTATGTATCCTTTACATTCCTGCAGATCAAGATTCCGGTACCGGGTGGGGATGCAACATCCATTCATATCGGAAACGCATTCTGCGTGCTGGCAGCACTGCTTCTGGGCGGTGTATACGGAGGTCTTTCCGGAGCAATTGGAATGGGAATCGCAGACATTATGGATCCTGTCTACATCACAGGAGCACCGAAAACTTTTGTACTGAAATTCTGTATCGGTCTGATCGTAGGTCTTGTAGCACACAAAGTCGCAAAGATCAACGAAAGCACAGATAAGAAATATGTATTTAAGTGGAGCGTGATCGCATCCATCGCAGGACTGGCATTTAACGTAGTTGCAGATCCAATCGTAGGATATTTTTACAAACAGTACATCCTGGGACAGCCTCAGGAGCTTGCACAGGCACTTGCAAAAATGAGTGCGGCAGCAACCTTCATCAATGCAGTTGTATCTGTGATCCTGGTAGCGATCATCTACAACGCAGTACGTCCGGTACTGATCAAGAGCCATCTGCTTGTTATCGGTAATAATAAAAAAGAACAGGCAGCATAAGAAAATATAACAGACAGCGAAATGGAAATCAGAAAGTCATTTCGCTGTTTTTCATTTCAAATAAAATTGCTCCGTAATGTTCAAAAGAAAGATTTTTGTGCAGACTGAAAGAAGATCAGTCTGTTTTTTTGTACAAAATTCCAATATACCTGGAAAAATATATTGACATACAGCAATAAAATAGTTATAATTCAAAACGTTTGAATTATAACTATAATACGGATAGAGGGAGAGATAGTAAATGAAGGATTCCTTTCATTATCTGTCCATGGCCAATCATACAATGATCCAGAAGCATCTTATGGAACAGTTAAAAGACACCGGTCTTACTCTGGGACAGCCCAAGGTACTGGATTATCTGAAGGACCATGACGGTGCCAGTCAGAAGGAAATCGCAGCAGGATGTCTCATAGAGGCAGGTTCTCTGACTTCCATATTGAACCGTATGGAGGAAAAGGGACTGATAGAGCGAAAAATGCTCAACGGAAACCGGCGTACATTTCATATTTTTATGACAGAATCCGGGAAGAAAAACCAGAAGCTTGTAGAAAAAAACTTTGAAAAAATTGAAGAAAAGGCATTGAGCAGTATTACAGAATCAGAACAGAAGATTTTCATGGAAACACTCCGCAAAATTTACGAAAATCTTGGCGGAAGTCCCAAAAACTCGAATATGAAAGAACACAAAGGGGGAGACATTAATGGATAAACTGAAACGATACTTAATATTTCTGGTGGGACTGTTTGTAAACTCCCTGGGAGTCAGTCTGATCACCAAGGCAAACCTGGGAACTTCACCGATCTCATCAATTCCCTATGTATTAAGCCTGAATTTTCTATTCACACTTGGAAACTTTACCATCTTTTTCAGCATCTTTCTGATCGTGCTGCAGCTGCTCATCCTGAGAAAGAACTTTAAACTGGAGCACATCCTTCAGATTCCGGTATCTATCATATTTGGATATTTTATCGATCTCACCATGATCCTTTTTTCCTGGGTCAATCCGGAAGCGTATGTCATGAAGATCGTATACCTGCTCATCGGATGTCTGATCCTTGGCGTAGGAGTATATATGGAAGTCCTGGCAGACGTTGTCATGCTTCCAGGAGAATCCTTTGTCCGCGCCATCGTCCTCACATGGAAAACAAACTTCGGAACAACCAAGATCTGCTTTGACGTGTCCATGGCAGTGATCGCTGCAGTACTTTCCTTCGTATTTGCAGGAAGACTGGATGGCGTGAGAGAAGGTACTGTCATTGCAGCCCTTCTGGTAGGTTTTATTGCCAGACTCATCGGAAAGAAATTTACATTCCTGAAAGATATGATCTTCCCGAAAACAGAATCAGCAGAAAGCGAGAGCAAAGCAAACGAGCAGACAACAGGAACTTATGGAAAAAATGTCATCGCCATTGGAAGACAGTTCGGAAGTGGTGGCCACGATATGGGCAAGGCACTTGCAGAAAAACTGGGTTACGATTTCTATGATGCAGAGATCATCCAGATGACAGCAGGAACCACAGGCTA
>CAKROW010000122.1 GCA_934373235.1 uncultured Blautia sp.
AATAGTATTGCGTTCTTCTGTCAGACACATATAAACACCAAGATGCTAAGCCATACTGTTTCTTTCGTTGGAGTCAAACTTATTCATCCATATTTAAAGAACATTTTATGTGGACAGATTTCATGCCTGCATGAAAATCTGTCCACAACTTTCCACAGGAGTACATATCTGAACCGTTATTTATACTCCAAATAAGCCCCCTTCATCGGGCTGGCTGCATGTTCGCGGAAGAGTCTTAAGACGCCTTTTTTGTACTTGGGTTCCTTCGGTTTCCAGGCAAGACGGCGTTTTTTTAATACTTCGTCTACTTCCTGCGGCGTCATTCTCACACCGGCAATTCCGATAATATTGAGTTTTCTGGCTTCCACATCGATTTCGATCAGGTCTCCTTCTTCTACCAGGGCGATAGGACCTCCGTCCGCAGCCTCCGGGCTGCAGTGACCGATCACAGGACCGGTAGAAGCTCCCGAGAACCGCCCGTCGGTAATTAAAGCAATGCTTCTGCCGAGCTCCTTATCACTGCTGATGGCTTCCGAGGTATAGAACATCTCCGGCATGCCGCTGCCTTTCGGCCCCTCATAGCGGATAAAGACTGCATCTCCTTTCTGCACCTTATGATGCAGCACCGCATCCAGGCACTCTTCTTCGCTGTCAAACGGTCTTGCCCTGAGCACGGCTTTAAACATCTCTTTCGGACAAGCCGTATGTTTGATGACAGCTCCTTCCGGTGCCAGGTTGCCCTTCAGAACCGCGATGCTGCCTTCCGTCCCGATAGCTTTATCATAAGGACGGATAATATCCTGTCTGGTAATGTTTGTATGATATCGTTCATTAAACTGTCCCAGCCATTTTTCACATCGTTCATAAAATCCGTTTTGCTTTAACTCTTCCAGATTCTCTCCTAACGTCTTTCCCGTAACCGTCATAACATCCAGATGCAGATGCTCTTTGATTTCTTCCATAATCGCCGGGACACCGCCTGCATAGTAGAATGTTTCCGCCGGCCAGCGTCCTGCCGGGCGGACATCCAAAAGGTAACGTGCGCCGCGGTGCAATCTGTCAAAGGTATCTCCCGTAATCTCGATGCCGAATTCATGTGCCAGCGCCGGAATGTGCAAGAGACAATTGGTGCTTCCCGAAATCGCGGCATGAACCAGAATCGCATTTTCAAAGCTCTCCATGGTTACGATGTCCGATGGCTTTCTATGCTCCGTATAAGCAAGCGCTACCGCCTGTCTGCCGGCCTGCCTCGCATAGGCAAGCAGATCCGGACTGGTAGCAGGCATAAGGGCACTTCCCGGAAGTGCCAGTCCCAAAGCTTCCGCCATAATCTGCATGGTAGAGGCCGTGCCGATAAAAGAGCAGGCTCCGCAGCTGGGGCAGGCATTGCATTTTGCCCAGTCAAGCTTCTCTTCCCCGATTTCGCCTCTCTGGTATTTGGCGCTGTACATTCCGAGCTGCTCCAGGGTGAGCATCTCCGGTCCTGCATTCATGGTTCCTCCCGGTACCACGATGGAAGGAATATTCACACGAGCCAGTCCCATCAGGTTGCCCGGCATTCCTTTATCACAGCTTGCCAGATAAACACCGGCATCAAATACCGTTGCATTTCCCTGAATCTCGAACATATTGGCTATCATTTCCCGGCTGGCCAGGCTGAAATTGATTCCATCTGTTCCCTGACTTTCCCCATCGCAAATATCCGTACAGTAATAACGTGCGCCAAATCCCCCTTCTTCAGCGATCCCTTTTCTCACTTCTTCCACAAGAACATTTAAATGTCCGCTTCCCGGATGACTGTCACCGTAAGTGCTTTCTACCATGACCTGAACCTTGCCCAGGTCCTCTTTTTTCCATCCTGTTCCAAGACGCAGCGGATCAAGCTCCGGTGCAAGCTTTCTCATTTCCTGACTTACTAACTTCATGATTTTTTCCTCCATTTCTTATTCTCTGATCAGATTCAGATTTTTCAGCTTTTCTCTGAGTTCCTTTGCATCCTCTTCTTCTGCTCCGATTTCCACATTATTAAATGTGGGAAGGCTGAATACTCCCAGCATGGACTTCGCATCTACGATATATCTTCCGCAGAGCAGTTCCACATCCTTCTGGCAGCCGGATGCAGCCTGTACAAGATGCTTTGCATCATACATGTCTCTTAAATAAACCGGTATCTTTATCATTACGCTCAGCCTCCTATGAAAAAATTGAAATAACAAAGCTTACAACAAGTGCCGTAACGCCGATCAGCGTTTCCATGATCGTCCAGGATTTTAATGTTGTTTTTTCGTCAATCTCAAGGAAAGTACTTACCAGCCAGAATCCGGCATCATTTACATGACTCAGTGCAGTTGCACCACCGCAGATCGCACAGCACATAGCAGCTCTGTAAAGCATGCTTGTATCCATTACTGCCGGCATGGTTGCCATGATTCCTGATGCCATGGTCATTGCCACAATGGAGCTTCCCACAGATGCCCTTACCAGGATCGCGATCAGAAAAGCGATCAGGATCAGCGGAAGACCGCTTTTTTCCAGGGCTGGTCCAATGATATTTCCAAGACCGGAATCCTGAAGCATCCACCGGATCACTCCGCCGCTGGCAATGACCAGAAGGATCATTCCAACCGGTCTCAGTGAATGGTCAAGGATCTTCTTTAACTGTGCACCGGTAAAGCCACGACGGATCCCAAGAAAATACATTGCTGCAAGTGTTGCGATGGTCAGTGCCAGAAACGGTTTTCCGATAAATCCGAGAAAGCTCTGTATTCCTGCCGGAATTGGCATGTATTTAGATAAGGTACTGAGAAGGATCAGAACAAGAGGGATCAGGATCACGCCAAGCACAAGGCCAAATGGCGGCATCTCTTTTCCATCATCTTTGATCTCTTCCACATTGGCCGGAAGTTCGGTAAAAATTTTGTTTCCAACCAGATTTCCCCAGATAATTCCGGAAACCAGCATACAGATCAGTGCAGTTGGAACTCCAACCATGATCATGGTTCCCAGGTTTACGCCAAGTGCATTGGCAACCAGTACAGATCCTGCAGATGGCGGTACAAAAGCATAGCCGCTGGCAAGTCCTGAAAGAAGCGGGATCGCATAATACAGTGTGGATTTTCTGGTCTGCTTTGCAACGCTGAATACCAGCGGGATCAGCACTACAACACCTGCTTCAAAAAATACGGTTGTGCCGATTACCAGTCCGGTAAGTCCCAGTGCCCAGCCGGCTTTTTTCTGACCAAATTTGTCGATCAATGTTTCCGCTATTCTCTGGGCGCCTCCGCTTACTTCCAATATTCCGCCGAACATGGAACCCAGTCCTACCAGAAGTGCGATTCCCTGTAATGTCTTTCCAACCCCTTTTTCCACTGTGTCTGAGATCATTTCCAATGGCATTCCGGCACCTGCACCGATGATGATCGCTGAAATCATCATTGACAGAACCGGATGCAGTTTAAATTTGATGATCAGCACCAGCAGGATCACAATTCCCACTGCCGCAGCAAGCATCAATCTCATTGGATCTGCTGTAAATGTTGTTTCTTCCATTTTTTCTGCTTTTGCCTCCTTAATTCATCCGATGTTTTACTTTTCATTAAATACATCTGACCTTTCTGTTGTTTTTTCTTTTGAATTGTGCTGATTTTCTTTGTTTTCGTTTCAATTCATCTGATGTATTTATAATATATTCATTCTGTCAAAAATGCAATACTGTAATTTTATCTAAATTATCGTATTATTTTTTGTACATTTTGTTGTTTTGACATTATAGTTCAAAGGAATTATTATAGATATAAGGAAAATATAAAAAGAAATTACAAATAGAAATGGAGAAACTCATATGATGATTTCGTCATCAGAAGAAAAAAGTCTTCCGCAAAAATTATCGGAAGACATCATCGCATTTATTTTAAAGGAAAATCTGCAGCCTGGAGACAAGCTGCCTAATGAAACAGTTCTGTCAGAACGTCTGAATGCCGGAAGAAGCTCTGTCCGTGAGGCCATGAAGCTTCTTGCTTCCAGGAATATCGTGACTATCCGTCAGGGATCCGGAACCTATATCACATCATCTCCGGGAATGGTAGAGGATCCGCTGGGATTAACTTTTATCGGCAACAAGCAGAAGCTGGTCCATGACCTTCTTGAAGTCCGTTTTTTGCTTGAACCCTCTATTGCAGCAATGGCTGCCACCCGCGCCAATAAAAAAGATATAAAAAAAATCACCACACTTTGTGATGAAGTTGAAGCATTATTAAAAAAACATGCGGATCATACCCGGAAAGACATTGAATTTCACACAGCGATCGCGCTGAGCAGCAAAAATGTTGTTGTTCCGCGTCTGATTCCCGTAATTAACAGCTCTATTCCTCTGTTTGTTGAATCAACCAGCGGTGCTCTGCATGAAGAGACAATTGAAACACACCGGGAAATTGCAAATGCCATTGCAGAGCATGACGCTTTGCGTGCCCAGGATGCCATGTACCTTCATCTGGTTTATAACCGTAAAAGGATCCTGCTTACAGAAAAAAATTCCTGATCTATCGGGCAGCATCCATTCCGGATGCTGCCCGCTCTTCCATCAGTCTGTCTTCACTTTCTTCAGCATATACGTTTTTATAGCAAAAATAAGCCCTGGAAATATAAATCTCCAGGACTTTCCAAGAGGTGCCACCCGGATTTGAACCGGGGATAGAGGTGTTGCAGACCTTTGCCTTACCACTTGGCTATGGCACCATACTCCCCCTGTTGGACTCGAACCAACGACACTGCGGTTAACAGCCGCATGCTCTACCGACTGAGCTAAGGAGGATT
>CAKROW010000123.1 GCA_934373235.1 uncultured Blautia sp.
GCAAGCTTCATAGCCATCTTTGTAGCTGTTACGGAGTTACATCCATGAGCAATGTTTGCAAATGGTCCGCCGTGTACGATTGCCGGAACATGCTCCAGCGTCTGTACAAGGTTCGGTTTCAGGGCATCCTTCAGAAGTGCTGTCATAGCACCCTCTGCATGAAGGTCACCTGCTGTAACCGGTTTCTGCTCAGCAACCTTGCCGTAAGTATATCCGATGATGATTCTGGAAAGTCTCTCTTTCAGATCCTTGATATCACTTGCCAGACAGAGAACTGCCATGATCTCAGATGCTACAGTGATGTCATATCCATCTTCACGCGGCATACCGTTTGTTCTTCCGCCAAGTCCATCTACTACATTACGAAGCTGACGGTCGTTCATATCCACGCAGCGTCTCCAGGTGATCTTTCTCGGGTCGATGTTCAGCTCATTGCCCTGGAAGATATGGTTATCGATCATTGCTGCAAGAAGATTGTTTGCCGCACCGATGGCATGGAAGTCACCTGTGAAATGAAGGTTGATATCCTCCATCGGAACTACCTGTGCATAACCGCCACCTGCCGCACCGCCTTTTACACCAAATACCGGTCCCAGAGACGGCTCGCGGAGAGCTACCATAACATTTTTTCCAAGTCTCTGCATACCATCTGCAAGACCTACAGTTGTAGTTGTTTTTCCCTCTCCTGCCGGTGTAGGATTAATAGCTGTTACAAGGATCAGCTTCCCATCTTTTTTGTCTGTTTCTTTCAGAAGATTATAGTCGATCTTTGCTTTGTATTTACCATACTGCTCCAGGTATTTGTCATCAATGCCTGCTTTCTCCGCAATTTTGGTGATTGGTTCCATTGTGCACTCCTGTGCGATTTCGATGTCACTTTTAAATCCCATAATGTTCTCCTCTCTCCGCAGCAACCGTCTGCATATATTTAACCCCATTTTTTATTTCATTGGAACATTGCATAGTAATATCCTGTGAAACAAAAAAGGCAGTATCTAAGGTTTCCTTAAATACTGCCCAGACGGTCGACTCATCAAATCTCCGGCTCCCTCGTGGTATCCCACAATTCCGTCAGTCACCAGAGACTTTATTAATTTGATAGTTGAATACTAACATATCTATCTATATTTGTCAAGAAATTATCAAGACTTTTTTAAGATTAATAAGTAAGTCTGTTCTATTTTTCAGAATCTTTCCGGTTTTATCCGTTTTTTATCTGTAACCTACTGGTACCAGCTTCCATATCCAGTCCCTGCTGCTTCATTTTTTGCAGTCTGCAAACCCACACCGGATCGCCTGTGTCGGACATATCTTTTTACATCTTCCACATCGGATGCACTCTGCACTGTTGGGATTTTCCGTCGGATCAACCTCCATCTGGCAGATATTTCTGCATTTTCCGCAGTGAACACATTTTTCTTTATCTACTCTGTAACGAAAAACGGACACTTTATTAAATACCGAATAAAAAGCTCCCAACGGACAGATATACTTACAGAATGGCCGGTATATCATAATTGATAAGATAATGGTGATCACTAGGATCGTATTTTTCCACATGTACAGCCAGCCTACTGCACTTCTCATGGATTTGTTCAGCAGCACCAGCGGGATACCTCCCTCCAGCGTTCCTGCCGGGCAGATCAGCTTGCAGAAATATGGTGCTCCCTGCCCCATGATATCTACTACAAACATTGGAAGTATGATCACAAATACAAGAAAGATCACATATTTCAGTTTTCGCAGAAGCTTATCTCCCCGAAATGTCCGGATCTTCTTTGGAAAAGGAATCTTGTTCAACAAATCCTGGATCAGTCCAAATGGGCAGAGAAATCCGCACACCAGTCTTCCAAGCAACGCCCCCATAAAGATCAGAAATCCAACTACATAGTATGCCATCTTAAAATTCCAGCTTCCGATCACTGCCTGAAGGGAACCAATGGGACAGGCACCTCTTGCCCCTGGGCAGGAGTAACAATTCAGCCCCGGAACACAGGTATTTTTCAGTTTTCCGGTATAAATCTTTCCAGTCACAAAGCCTGATATATGGCTGTTTGTAAGAGCCGCCCACAATAGCTGGATCCCATGCCGCGGCCACTCATTAATTTTTATCTTCTTATTATCCAATGCCAATACACTCCATACAGATGTTGATCGCTTTTGTAAAGACTACAGATACCTCACCTCTGTAAATTCCAAATATCATCAGTAGAATTCCCAAAACCGCCAGTGCGGGTCCGATCCATCTGGACTCTGTTATTTTCTGTAGCATTATTTCCTCCGTAATGATCATTCTTTTACTTTGAAACATTTTTAAGCTCTTTTTCCACGATTTCTTTCCATTCATCCAGCGTATGACTTCCTGTATAAGTATCTCCTACAATATTTCCATCTTTATCAACAAAAAATGTTTCAGGAAATGCAGAAATCCCCTGCAGACGGCCGTTCATCATAGTAGTATCCGGTATCAGGAATGGATATTCTGCTTTAGTTTTTTCCTGAAGAATGCCTGCTTTTTTTACAGCCTCCTCGTCCTGATTTCCCTTTTCATCTGTAGTATCAAGCACCACGCCTGCTACTCCGACACCTTTATCTTTCATTTCTTTATAGAGCTCCTGAAGTTCCGGGATCTCTTTTACGCATGGTGAGCACCAGGTTGTAAAAATATTTACCAGCGTCAGGTCATAGTCACTGAATACTTTTTCTGTATATGTTTTTCCATCTATTCCTGTTGTTTCAAATTTTCCTACAGATTTTACATCCTCCGGGTTGACGCTGGTATCCTGTGGCTGGTCAAACACGGAAATATTCTGATATGGTACCATTTCCGTAATATCGGTTTTGATCTTTTCCAGCTCCTTTGTCAGCTTTTCATCTGCATCTTTGTTGGTACTCAGATAATATTTGTATTTCCCGTCACTGCTGCTTCCAAGCTCTTTATGCTCTGTACAGCCTGTGATCTCATCCAGCTTTTTCTGTGAAGCATCGTCATAAACGCCAATTGTACCAATTCTGTCCAGACCTGCCACCCAGTCGTCATATCCTGTTCCCATCTTCTGTATTTCGGCATTTTTCTGTTCCTCTGTCATTTTGCTCCAGCTTATATAGGCATATGTCACTGCATTGGTCTGATTCTCAAAATCTTCCGTGGTAAGCATTGCAATGCTCTGGTCCTTGATCTGCTTTAACAGCTCCTTCGAAAGTGAAAGCTTCAGTCCCAGAAACGGATATTCATAAGAATCCTGTGCCTTGCAGGTTACGTCTGAAGGCTTAAATGTACCGGCTACCAGATCTGATGAAACTGCCTCTCCATCCACCGCCATTGCCTCTCCGATATCTGCTGTTTCCGTGCTTTCTGCCGCTGTTACCGGTACGCTTCCAAATGCAGATATTCCTAATACCGCTGCTGCCATAAGTGCTGTTATTTTCTGCGTTCTTAATTTCATTGTTTATGTTCTCCCTTCTGATATCATCGGCCCATATCCGGAACCGGCGTATATTTTATGTGTAAATTTTGTTCTCTGCAGCCTTACTATATCATCCCCTGTATAAAATCTCTGTTAAGAAGTGAAAAAATTTACAGGAATTTTATGCTATACATGATATGATAGATAACAAAGCAAAATCAACTGTTTTTTAGGAGAATTTACTATGCATATATTGATAATCGAAGATGAACAGCAGCTTTGCCAGTCTATTGCGGAGGGGCTTCGCATGGATGGCTATGAAGCGGACACATGTTTTGACGGGGATGAGGGACTGGAATTATGTCTGGTGGAAAATTATGATCTCATCCTTCTTGATCTGAACCTTCCAGGCGTTGATGGGCTGGAAATCCTGCGCCAGTTTCGGGAATCCGATACTTCCACTCCCGTTTTGATCCTCTCTGCCAGAGGACAGATCCAGGACAAGGTTGAAGGGCTTGATCTCGGTGCCAATGACTATCTCACAAAGCCTTTTCATTTTGAAGAGCTGGAGGCACGAATCCGAAGTCTGACACGAAGGAAATTTATCCAGCAGGATGTATGTCTGCAATGCGGACGTATCAGCTTTGATACCCGTACAAGAAAGGCCAGTATCGATGGACTTCCTCTTTCTCTGACCCGAAAGGAAAGTTCTCTTCTGGAATATTTCCTTCTTCATCAGAACCGTATCATAAGCCCGGAAGAAATGATCGAGCATATCTGGGACGGAAGCGTCAACAGTCTCAGCAATTCCATTCGTGTCCACATTTCTTCTCTTCGAAAAAAGCTGCGCACTGCTCTCGGCTTTGATCCAATACAGAATAAGATCGGCCAGGGTTACATTTTAACGGAGGATATAAAATGAAAAAAATAACCGGAAAGCTATCTCTTCAATGGCGTCTGACACTGATCACCGCACTGCTTATGACAGTCACCTGCATTCTGATGTATTTTTTTATCAGCCAGTCTGCAGTTGCCGGAATGGAGGATCTGGGAGATTACATGATACGGATCGATAACACAGATTCTGCTCCCATCACCTTTAATATGAATCCCTCCGTCTTATTTCCGGAGCTTTCCGATCAGCTGCAGTTAACCAAAAAACTTTTTCTCACCAAAGGACTCATGGTAACAGGGATCATCATCCTTCTCAGCAGCATCTGCACTTATTTTATCAGCCGTCAGGCATTACTTCCCCTGCGCAGACTCAGCCAGGAGGTAAACAAAATAGAGGTCCAGAACCTTTCAGAGGCTCTTGAAGTTCCTGCTACCAATGACGAGATTTCCCGCCTGACAA
>CAKROW010000124.1 GCA_934373235.1 uncultured Blautia sp.
TGATCATGATAAACATATGTGATCTTCATATCCGACAAATGATTCCTTTTTCGTATATCATTCGCCAGGACTGCCTGATAAGTCATCCCCATATCATCAAGGATCCCAAAGATTTGTGGGTTAAAATGATCCTTATGGAAATGACTGCAAAAAACGATCACTTCTTTCTCCTTGTCAAGGTTCGGTAATTCACCCTTATAATAATCAAAAATATAGTAGCAGTCTCTGGTCTCAACCAAAAATCCACTGTGGTTAATGTAAGTAATTTTCATAATATCACCTGTATAAATTAACGCCGGTACCGGATAGCAAATCTTTCTCCTTTTTCGAGCGTTTGTAAATTTCACGACAACAACATTTCTAATACAGATTTTATCGTATTTTTTAGATTCAGTCCATCCTTTATCCACAACTGGTAGAAAAATGTGAAATGATAATTTTACAAATTCTATTACTTGTTGTTAGGACATAATTTATATATAATCCTGTCTTTGACAGTTGTAAGGTAATAAAACGGCTACACCCCCAGTAAACATGGGAATTGTAGCCGTTTTTCTTTTTGCAGCGATATGTACTATATTACTCGTATTTCGATTTTATCTGATTTCTTCCTTCCGGATCTGTTCTTCATCTGATGTCGCATGAGTACAGGGATTCTTCTCTATCAATTCCCATTTCACTGCCTGCTCAAAACAGTTCCTAAGCAGCTTATTTACAGCTCTTTTACGTACACTCCGTTTTCTTCACGAAATCCCATTTTTTCAATATAAGATTTATGTGTTTCATGTACTTCGGTGTAGATCAGCTTTTTAAATCCTTCTTCTTTTAATCTGGAATACAGAAATCTTCCCACAGAACAGTCTCTGTAAACAGGTGTTGTATAATCCACATTTACAGAAAGAACTCCATCAGCCTCCTTTTTTCCAAGAAAAATTCCTGCCGGTACACCTTCACAGCATACAGTATATGCCACCTCTGAAAATAACGGGTTGAGAAACTTCTCCGAAAAATATTTACGGCTATCTGCTTCATAGTATTTCAGGAAATAGTTAAGGAACGAATCCTCTGTTTTTGTGCAAACCAGATCATACTGGTTGTTATTCTCCGCTTTCATAAGTTTGGAAAGGTTGTATATGTTGATCACCACAAGACTGGCATTAACAAGAGCCAGCGGGTAGGAATGTCCTATCATTGCATACACTGCCGAAATAGTGCTGCCCACCGTATTGATGATACGAAGCTTTACAACGGAAGTCATCAGCATGGAAACGATCACAAATACACATCCAATATATCCAAAAATCTCAATGATCATTGCTGTACTCATTTGTCAGTCCTCTTTCACAGTATTAATATCCTGCACCGGTGTCAGTATTTTTCAGGATCTTAATAAGGCGGCTTGTTCCAAGACGCTCTGCGCCAAGACTGATAAATTTTTCTGCATCATCAAAAGATAAAATTCCACCTGCTGCCTTAACTTTTACATCTTTTCCAATATATTTCTTCATCAGCTCTACATCTGCAAACGTCGCTCCCGCTGTGGAAAATCCGGGCAAGGTTTACATGGAACATACCAAGGATCAAATTGATCACCGCTACAATTCCTACAAATCCGATCACACCCAGATAATACAGCACACTGACAAAAGCAGATACAAAAATAATATTGCCCAGGCTCCTCTTTACCTTCCTTTTACTTCAGTTTATCCAGAAGAGAACTTCCAATTGTTCCCTCCGGCATCTTAACTCCAAAATTATCTGCGATCGTTGCACCGATCACTGCAAAAGTATTCTGATCTTCCAGTTTTCCGTATCCCTCCATAGATGGGGAATAAGCAAAAAATGGTACTTTTTCTCTTGTGTGATCAGTTCCTGTATGTGTCGGATCATTTCCATGGTCTGCTGTAATGATCAGAAGGTCATCCTCACGAAGCTCATCAAGAAGTTCCCCAAGTTTTACATCAAATCTTTCAAGCTCCTCTGCATATCCCTTTACATTGCGTCGATGTCCCCAAAGAGCATCGAAATCTACAAGATTTACAAAACAAAGCCCCTCAAACTCTCTTTTCGCAATGTCAATTGTCTGCTCCATTCCATGAACAGAGCTTTTTGACTTATTGGACTCTGTCAGTCCCTCGCCGTCAAAAATATCAAAAATCTTTCCAACTGAGATCACAGCATAGCCTGCATCCTTCAATGCATTAAGAGCAGTTTTTCCGTAGGGCTTCAGTGCATAATCATGGCGGTTGCTTGTCCGTTTAAACTCACCTTTTTTCTTGCCGAGGTAGGGTCTTGCAATAACACGTCCGACTTTCCACTCATCCCTCATGGTGATATCACGGGCGATCTCACAGCAGCGATACAGTTCATCCAGCCCGAAAGTCTCCTCGTTTCCGCAGATCTGCAATACAGAATCAGCAGATGTGTAAACGATCATATGGCCGGTAGCGATTTCTTCCTCAGCCAGTTCATCCAGGATCTCTGTTCCGCTGGAGCTCTTGTTTCCAATTACTTTATGTCCCGTTCTCTTCTCAAGCTCATCGATCAGCTCTTTTGGAAATCCGGTCTCTGTAAAAGTCTTAAACGGTTTTGTGATGTGAAGTCCCATCATTTCCCAGTGTCCTGTCATAGTGTCTTTTCCGGTACTGGCTTCTTTTAAAAATGTATAATAACCCATTGGCCGCTCTACTGCTGCAACCTGTTTCAACGGATGAAGATTTGCAATTCCAAGCTTCTGAAGGTTTGGAATCATAAATTCATCTACATTCTGGGAAATATGTCCCATAGTATCTGTTCCTTCATCCCCGTACCGGGCTGCATCCGGCATTTCTCCTGCCCCAAAAGAATCTATTACAATAGTAAATATTCTCTTATATTTCTTCATGGCTTTTGTCTCCTTCCTATTCTTCCAGATATCTGCTCATTTTCACGAACTGCTCATGAGATACGGTAATCTTTCCGTTTTCCAGAGTGATCAGTTTCTCTTTTTCCAAAGCTGCGATACTTCTCTGGACACTTCTCACGTTGAATCCAACTCTGTCGGACAACTCCGCCTGTGTCCGGTTCAGCCGCAATATGCAGGTATTTTTTTCTCTTTTACACGCATAGGATTCTACAAGATACTTCATCAGACGTTCCTTACAGCTCATGAACATATATTTACGGTGATTTACGCTTTCAGATGTCAGGGTAGACATCACATTTTTTATCCGCAGAAGAAGTGCATTTTCATCATGCTGTATCCATTGCCAGTAAAGAGCTGCCGGAATCGCCAGTATTTCACAGTCCTCTGATGCACGGATCGATACACCGTACGTAGGGCTCTCTGAAAAAATCTCAAAATCTCCCACAATGTACATCTGTGTAAAATCCATAAAATAATATACTTTTCCGAGTTTTTGATAATCCAGCCCCACTATATCACCTTTCAAAATAATATAACATGAAGATCTGCAAAACCGGGAATGATCAGCTTGTCAGTATAATCGTAGCAGGGAAATGTTTCATAACATTCCGGAAGTTCCTTATATGCACCTGCACATATTCCGTCCTCACAAACAACATAGCCATTTTCCATAACACACAGCTCTCTGTTTTCACTGCTGTAGCAGATGTTTCCCTTTATTACAAACCGTTTCATTTTATTCTGTTCCTTTCTGGTGTCTTACTTATGGGTCTTACATATTTACAACAACTTTTGTTACTAGTTCCTTAAAGGATTTCGCTACACGGTCTGCTGTTTCCTGCACTTCTTTATGATTCAGTTCTTTTTGGGAAATTCCTGCTGCCATATTTGTGATGCAGGAAATTCCGCAGATCTCCATTCCCATGTGTCGGGCAGCCATAGCTTCACATGCGGTGCTCATTCCAACTGCATCTCCACCCCATCTCTGTGCAAGTCTTACTTCTGCCGGAGTCTCATAATTTGGTCCTGTAAATTGTACATAAACACCTTCCTGAAGTTTGATGTCACATTCTTTTGCGCATTTGCGGATCACATCCTGGAGACGGCGGCTGTATACCTCACTCATATCCGGAAATCTGGTTCCCAGCTCATCAATGTTCGGTCCTATCAGAGGGCTTGGAACTCCCGTTGTAATGTGATCTGTGATCATCATGAAATCTCCCGGTTTATAGGAAGGATTAGCTCCTCCTGCTGCATTGGTGAGAAGGATTTTTTTCGCACCAAGCATTCCCATAAGACGCGTTGGAAGAACAACATCTGACATTGCATATCCTTCATAATAGTGAACACGCCCCTGCATGATCACAACCGGTGTTTTCTCCACATACCCAAATACAAAACGTCCCTTATGTCCTTTTACAGTAGAAACCGGAAATCCCTCGATATCCGTATAGTCGATGGTCTGTTCAATCTGAATTCCATCTGCAAAATCTCCAAGTCCGGATCCCAGGATCAATGCAACTTCTGGTTTGAAATCAATTTTCTTTCTTACGCTTTCCAGACATGTCATTAATTTTTTATACATAATTACTTCTTCCTTTCTTTT
>CAKROW010000125.1 GCA_934373235.1 uncultured Blautia sp.
GTCTGAACGGTTGCACAGGAATTGATGGGAATGATACCGAAAGAATTTTGTGACAATGACGTAACATCCTCCCCACCTACTTTGTGACAATTATATAACGTCCTCTATACAGAAATATGCGGTTTTAAGCCATTTTCGTGGTAAAAAAGCCGCATATTTTTTGTAGCAATGACTTGCCATCCTCGGGACGACTCTGTGCAACACAAAGTATCCCTCAGGAGTAAAAATAAATGGGGGGAGTAGGTGTTGTAGATGATATCACTCATATACTAAATACGAAGAAATGAACCAAAGTTAAGAAAAATAATTGATGATTTTTTGAAATAAGGCTACTGCAATCCCACTGACTTTAGATGGTGGGTTAAGGTAGCCAAAAGTGGAAACAGATGTTATACTTACATCGTGGGAACATGGAAATCAAAAAACAGACACAAATATTTATTACAGTATCACATTATTTTTGTGTAAATATAGGAAGAAACTGTTGGCGTCAAAGCAAATATCAGATGATATCAAACAGTTTTCTTATGAAATATGTCAAAAGCATGGCGTGATCATCAGATATATGGAGACGGACAAAGACCATATACATTATATGCTGGAAACAGAGCCGGTCATGTCCATTAGCAAAATTGTAAACTTAATGAAAGGCTACACAACATATCATATTTGGAAAAGATATCCGGATTATCTGTGTAAACATTTCCGGAAAGAACATACATTTTGGACAGACGGATATTTTGCCTGTAGTGTAGGAAATGTATCAGAAGAAATGCTAAAAAAGTATATTGATGATCAGGTCTGAGAAAGAAGGTGACAGGAAATGTTAAAAGCATATAAATACAGAATATATCCTAATGCTGAGCAGAAAATACAGATAGCAAAAACATTTGGCTGCTGCCGTTTTGTCTATAACCGTACACTGGCATATCGGAAAGAAATGTACGAAAAGAGAAAAAGTCTGTCAGCAGAACAGACTGTAATAATTACTGTAACAGGGAATTAAAGAAAGAAAATGAATGGCTGAGGGAAGTGGATAAATTTGCCCTGACGAATGCAATTTATAATATGGATTCAGCATATCAGAAATTTTTCAAAGAATATGCAGGTTATCCGAAATTTAAGAGCAAGCATGACAGAGATATCAATGCCGCAAAGAATATACTGGCAGAGGGATTAAGAAAAATAGCATAAGAAAATCAAATAATAGGGCAGGGATTGCCCGAATTAACGCCTGTGGAGTTACTAGGATACGAGGACGATGAAGCAGGAAGCCCATTGGCTTTATACAATGGGGAATTCACAGAATATTGGGGACACTAAAAAAGCCAAAAAACACTGTCCTTTGTGAGGATAAAAATGGGAATTATTAATATAACTTCAGATAGAAAAAATGTAACTTTGGATTCGGATGTGATTCTTTATATTATAATGAATGGAAAAAATGCGGAGATTCATATAGTCGGGGGAAGAGTATACGAGACGAGAACTACTTTGAAAGATCTGGAAGGACAATTGAAGGAAGAATTTGTAAAAATACACAGAGGCTGTATTGTGTCTGTAAAAGCGATTCATGATGTGACAGATACGGTAGCTCTCAGCAATGGAGAAGAATTGTTATATACTGTTCGTAAGAAAAAACAAATAGTGGCCGAGATTCAGGAAAAGCAGAAAAAAATGATTCATGCTTTGGGAAAAAAGGGTATCCCGGCTACAGAAGAAGAATATCGTCGTCATTATAGTTCTTTTGAATACCTGCCTATTGCATTTACGGATATTGAAATGGTGTTTAATGAAGAAAGCCATGCAGTAGACTGGATTTTCCGTTATGCAAATCAGGAACTTGCCAGATTAGAAAAGCTTTCGCTGAATCAGTTGCTGGGAAAATCTTTTGGAAGTCTGTTTGCCAATATGGATTCAAAATGGCTGCGAAGTTATGAACGTTCAGCACTATATGGAGAAGTTTTGGAACTTATGGATTATAGTCCGGAAATAGACACCAACTTGAAAGTAATCTGTTTTCCTACCTTTAAAGGGCATTGTGGTTGTATCTTATTTGATCTGGATATGATTAAAGTAGTTGATAGTAGTAACAATGTCTATAAAATATGGAATACATATTTGAAAAACCATACAAAATAACTAAAAACAAGTCCTTTTAAGCCTCTTGGATGTCGTTTTGTTCCATGTTTATTGACTGGAATAAAACGATATTTTATTTATTAAAAAATAAATTATGGAAAATCATGATCGTGAACAGTATCCTGATTTCAGTAATTACACTGTCAGGTTCAACAACGGTAAGCGTTCAGGCAGAAGAAACAGATATTTCAGCAGAAAGCGAAGAGAATCAGCAGATTCTCTTCGACGATGCGGTTGAAGATGCAATGATCATTGATAAGGATGAAATCCTTCCCGTAGTAAGCCTGGAGGAGGGACAGCCATATGCCGTTTACGATCAGGAGGGCAGGATTCTTCTTTATACCTTCCATAAATATCCGGACAGTTATCCGGATGGCGCAGATGTAAAACTGGAATGGGGAAATGTATGGACGTTTACAGGCGGCGAACTGGAAGAATGGTATCAGAAAAATAAAGAGAATGTGATAGACTGGCAGATAAGAATAAAAGAACTCATTGGCCTACGCCCGGATAATGAAGCCGATCATTTTACGGCTATGTGGGCAAAACCGGAAGACGTTTTCCGTCCGGCATATGTCTCAGACATCGGAACAATAGAAATGACAGATGCATTTTCAGAAGAAGTTGATGAGGACTATAAAGAATGGTTTGATTCAAATATTATCTCCGGTTATTTTGACGGGAAATATCCATGGACGAGACTGGGATATACATATGACTGGGCAGACAACGGTTCAGAATATGGACTCTCTGAATTTATCATCAAAAAAGACAGCGATGTAAAGGTGGCATATACACGGAGAGACACTGCCAATAGTAACATGGATAACGAGATGAGCTCAGTTACTGTCAGAAATGCTAGTGTAAATATTGGGATATACACGTATTATGAAGATAAATAAAAACACAATTATATCAATCTGGGAGGTGATTTTATGAGAGGAAAAATGAAATACACTGGTATTGAAGGCTGTAGCAGAGGATGAGGCAGGAACTATGTTTTTTAGCTGTGATCTTATGAAGTTTAATTTGCTGGATGACGGAAAACTGTGTTTTGAAGCGGAGTCTGATGATAGTGAAGAAGCAGAAGTTTCAGAAACAACGGATGAAGTGGATTACTCCGTAAAGACATATTTTGAAAAAATAGTCGTTGCAAAGTAGTGTAAAATACTGCTGCACCATTTCGGTACGGCAGTATGGGATTTCAGATAAAAAAGAGAGGTATGGTATGGGATTATTTGATAAGAAGATCTGTGATATCTGCGGAGAGAAAATAGGCCTGTTGGGAAACAGAAAATTAGATGACGGAAATCTGTGTAAAAATTGTGCCAGAAAATTATCGCCATGGTTTGAGGAGCGGCGGCACAGTACGGTAGAGGATATAAAACGTCAACTGGAATATCGTGAAAAAAACAAAAAAGCTGTAATGGATTTTTGTATAACACGTCAGATCAATACCAGAAATTACAATGTTTTTATTGATGACAATAAGGGGAATTTTACTGTTGCACGGAAGCTGGATGTCAATGAAAATCCGGACATAGTTCCTTTATCAGCAGTTGTGCAGTGCAGAGTCGATGTAGAGCGACAGCAGGACGAGGAAACATATACAACAAAGGATGGAGAAACCGTAAGCTATCAGCCACCGGTATATAAGTATGAATTTGATTATACTATGCGTATTAAGGTAAAGACTCCGTGGTTTGATGATATGGATTTTCGTCTGAATACTTTTTCCATAAGTAGTGATAACAGAAGCGAATTGATGGAAGTGGAGCAGACAGGCCATCAGATCATAGCCGCCCTGACACCAAATGCGGCTGGAATGCAGCAGTCCGGAATGAATATGAACAGCGGAATGCAGCAGCCGGGAATGTACATGAACAACGGAATGCAGCAGCCGGGAATGAATATGAACAACGGAATGCAGCAGCCGGGAATGAATATGAACAACGGAATGCAGCAGCCGGGAATGAATATGAACAGCGGAATGCAGCAGCCGGGAATGAATATGAACAACGGAATGCAGCAGCCGGGAATGAATATGAACAGCGGAATACAGCAGCCGGGAATGAACATGAACAACGGAATGCAGCAGCCGGGAATGAATATGAACAGCGGAATGCAGCAGCCGGGAATGAATATGAACAGCGGAATGCAGCAGCCGGGAATGTACATGAACAGCGGAATACAGCAGCCGGGAATGAATATGAATAGCGGAATGCAGCAGTCCGGCGGTTTGTGGAAATGTCAGTGCGGTGCAGAGAATACCGGAAGGTTCTGTG
>CAKROW010000126.1 GCA_934373235.1 uncultured Blautia sp.
CGGTAAATCCGTGAACCGTTTCGGTGAACCGGTTGACTATGTAACCGGACCGGTGATCTTCGGTGAGCCAGGAACAAACGGACAGCATTCCTTCTATCAGCTTCTCCATCAGGGAACCAACATCGTACCGCTTCAGTTTATCGGATTCAAAAAGAGCCAGCTTGGTGTTGATGTTGACATTGAGAACAGCACAAGCCAGCAGAAGCTCTGTGCCAATGTAGCTGCACAGATCGTTGCTTTTGCATGCGGCAAAAAGGACGAGAACCTGAACAAAAACTTTAAAGGCGGCCGTCCGTCCAGCATCATCACAGGTGAGGAGCTTACTCCTTCTTCCCTTGGTGCACTTCTTGCTCACTTTGAGAACAAGATCATGTTCCAGGGCTTTGTATGGAATCTGAACAGTTTCGACCAGGAAGGTGTTCAGCTTGGTAAAGTCCTTGCTAAACGTGTTCTCGCACATGACACTGACGGAGCCCTTAAAGTATACAGCGATATGCTGAATATCTGATTTTCGGAACCTGTCATCATAATGTATATGAAAAATCCGGAGCCATTTATTTAATGGCACCCGGATTTTTTATTTTCATTTTCTTCCCATACTGTGAAATGATTGCTTTATCCATACGTCAATGTTACAATATTTCTAGTACATTGTTTTCGAAATACCAGGTATTTTTTCTCAGAAAAGGCCTTTACAGGAGGGTTTTTAAATGTCTTTTATCAGTGTATTTGACGTAATGGGGCCTAATATGATCGGCCCGTCCAGTTCTCACACGGCAGGTGCCGCACGGATCGCTTTTCTTGCCCAGAAAATGATCAGTCCTGCCCTTAAGAAAGTGAACTTCACACTTTATGGATCCTTTGCCAGAACATATAAAGGACACGGTACAGACCGTGCCCTTCTTGGCGGGATCATGGGATTTTCCACAGACGATATGCGTATCCGGAATTCTTTTGAAATTGCCAGGGAACAGGGTATTGAATTTTCCTTTATACCTGATGAAGTGGAAACGGATGTCCATCCCAACACTGTTGATATCCATATGGTCAACGATCAGGATCAGGAAATGACCGTCCGCGGAGAGTCACTGGGGGGTGGCAAGGTGCGTATTGTGGAGATCAACCACGTAAAAGTGGATTTCACAGGCGAGTACAGTGCTGTCATTGTCATCCATCAGGACACTCCCGGAGTTGTGGCATATATTACCAAATGCTTAAGTGACCGGAACATCAATATTGCATTTATGCGTCTTTTCCGTGAATCCAGGGGAACCACAGCCTACACCATTGTGGAATCTGACGGACGGCTTCCGGAGGACATTGTGACAAGCATCCACAGAAATCCAAATATCCATGATGTCATGGTTGTTCAGATGTAGCGAAAGGAGAGTTTTTACTATGGATTTTAAAAATGCAAAAGAGCTTCTTTCCCTCTGCTCAGAAAAAAAGCTCCCGATCTCAGAGGTAATGCGCCAGCGCGAGATCCTTCTTGGCGAAACTACAGCCCAGGAAACAGACCGCCGCATGGATCGTGTACTTTCTATTATGAAAGATGCCGCTTTTTCTCCTGTGGAAACACCGGTGATATCCATGGGCGGCCTGATCGGCGGGGAAGCCAGGGCTTTATCTCTGTTCCAGTCCCGTGGAAAAAGCCTGTGCGGAGATGTTCTGGGAAAGGGTATCACCTATGCCATGGCAACTCTTGAAACCAATGCATCCATGGGCCTGATCGTTGCATCTCCCACAGCAGGAAGTGCAGGTATTGTTCCAGGTTTGATACTTTCTCTTCAGGAAGTGTATCATTTTTCTGATGAACAGGTACGCCAGGTACTGTTTAATGCCGGTGCTGTCGGCTATCTTGCCATGCGCAATGCAACTGTGGCAGGAGCAGTGGGTGGCTGTCAGGCTGAGGTGGGTATCGCCTCAGCTATGGCCGCTTCCGCTGCTGTGGAACTTATGGGCGGCACTCCTTTACAGTGTACCTATGCTGCTTCCACAGTTCTTATGAATATGCTTGGACTGGTGTGCGACCCGGTTGGCGGTCTGGTTGAGTATCCCTGCCAGAACCGTAATGCAGCCGGGGTTTCCAACGCTCTTATTGCTGCAGAAATGGCTCTTGCAGGTGTTCCCCAGTTCATCCCTCTGGACGAGATGATCGATACCATGTATGCAGTAGGTAAAAAGCTTCCTGCGGAGCTTCGTGAAACTGCCCTTGGAGGCTGCGCTGCCACACCTTCTGCATGTGAAAAATGCCATATCTGCAGTTGATATTTGTTATCAGGCCGATCTGGGGCAGGCGGATATCCGCAACCCCGCAGGGGACTTACCTGATTCGGTTAAAAAACGGAGAATGCCGTGAATTATTCACGTGATCATTCTCCGTTTCTGTTATGATCTTATATTCGCTTATTGCTTTTTTTGCTACAGGTCAGGCTGTGACTTCCGGTGGCACATTTATTTGTCCAGTGTGGGGATATCACCAACTCCGTTAAGGATCAGTCTTGGCCTGTACGGGAATTTCTCTACAGTTTCCCTTGTGGATACACCGGAAAGAACCAGTACAGTATCAAGACCGGTTTCAATACCGGCAATCACATCTGTATCCATACGGTCTCCGACCATAACTGCTTCATTGGAATGTACTCCGAGGATGCGGAGTCCTGTACGCATCATCAGCGGATTAGGCTTACCTACGTAGTAAGCCTGTTTCCCTGTGGTCGCTTCAATAGGTGCTACAAAAGCACGGCAGGCAGGTGCGATGCCTCCTTCGATCGGGCCTGTGATATCTGTGTTGGTGGCGATCAGCTTGGCCCCCTTATTTACCAGATTCATGGCGCGTAAAATATTTTCGTAACCATATGTGGTTGTCTCTCCCACAACTACATAATCCGGATCCACATCATCGATAGTGATCCCTGCATCATAAAGTGCATTGTAAAGACCGTGGTCTCCAATTACATATGCACTGCATCCCGGTGCCTGATTCTGAAGAAATTTGGCAGTTGCAAGGGCACTTGTATAAAAATGCTCTTCCCCCACATCCAGCCCCATACGGAGAAGTTTATCTCTCAGTTCCCTGGGCGAACGGCTGCTGGCATTGGTGAGGAATAAAAAACGCTTGTCTTCCTTCTGAAGCCATTCCACAAATTCCTTTACCCCGTCAAGGAGCTGGTTTCCATGATAGATAACTCCATCCATATCACAGATAAAGCCTTTTTTTGATCTCAGTGTCTCCACGATATATCCTCCTTGTCTGATGCGGATGATATGACAGCTATATTTATTATATCTATTTCACTGTCTTTATCAGATTTTCTCAATCTTGTTTCGTAATTTCAACATTTTGGAGTCTAGTTTTGCAATTTCTTCTGCATATTTCTTTAACTCCGCTTCAACTTCCGCATTTTCCTTTTTTTTATAATACAACTGATATTCTAACACAGACCAGTAATCCATTGCAATTGTTCTGATCTGAATTTCCACAAGTTCTTTCTGGATTCCCTGGGCAGAATAAATCGGTACCTCAACAATGAGATGAAGGCTTTTGTATCCGTTCTTCTTGGGATTTTTTATATAATCTTTTACTTTTATGATATTTATATCTTTCTGTAATTTCAGGATTTCCACCACTTTATATATCTCATCCTCAAATGGACAAAGAACACGGATCCCAATTAGATCCTTCAGATTATTTCTGGCTGTTTTAAAGTCCGTATCCAGATGTTTCTTCTCAAGCTTTGCATAAATGCTTTCTGCACTTTTGATCCGGCTTGTCACCTGGCTGATCACCTGGCGGTTCTTCTTTTCAGAAAGCTCTCCATTTATCAGTTTCAGCTTTGCCATGAGAATATCAATGGCTGCCTTACAGCGCATTTTGTATTCCGGATTCTGCACACAGGCATCAATTGCTGCGATTTTTTCTTCTTTTTTCAGTTCACTCTTTTTCTTTGTCATAACTCCTGCTACTCTTTTTCATTCTGATCTCAGTATCTTTTTCCACCTCCTATATTATACTTTTACAACTATTTTTTCATCAATTACAGGTAAAGATCATGTTAAACCTGTGTATTCAAAAAGCGTACATCCTGGTGGAATATTTCTATCCTGCAGGATTGTACGCTTTCTGTCCGTAACTTTTACTTCTTAACTGCTACCTTCACTGTCTTACTGTAGCTTCCGTAGATCTTTGCTCCTGTGGAGTCTGTCTTGTAGGCACGTACTCTTACAAAGTAGGTTGTGCCTTTTTTCAGGCTTCCGATGGCTTTTGATCTGGCGGTTGTGAGGATCTTTTTGGCTCCTGAGAAT
>CAKROW010000127.1 GCA_934373235.1 uncultured Blautia sp.
CGTCACCTCCCATCTATAGGGAGTGTCAGCCTCTTCGTTAGGCTGTGAGTTGAAATATTCGCCCTGCCACTAAACAGAAAAGACTATATCGTCAGCCTCTTCGTGAGGCTGTGAGTTGAAATGTGATCAGAGCGTTCCTGCGACGTGATCAGGCCGTCAGCCTCTTCGTGAGGCTGTGAGTTGAAATGAGATAAAAAGGCTCAATCACCGTGATCTCTCCCGTCAGCCTCTTCGTGAGGCTGTGAGTTGAAATATCTTCATTACGATTTTCGTGTGAGATAGTCTGCGGTCAGCCTCTTCGTGAGGCTGTGAGTTGAAATGTCAGTCTTGTCGTAGAAGTCAACTTCTGTAGTTGTCAGCCTCTTCGTGAGGCTGTGAGTTGAAATACCCAGGTCTGAAATATAAAGAATTTCAGAGAAAGTCAGCCTCTTCGTGAGGCTGTGAGTTGAAATGTACTACTGCGAGTAAACGCTTCGTAGAAAAGCCAGTCAGCCTCTTCGTGAGGCTGTGAGTTGAAATAATGTGGTTGCTTATGATAACCTGTACAGTATGCGTCAGTCTCTTCGTGAGGCTGTGATCAGAAAAAACTAGTTAAACGGTAGAGAAATGGATTATATAGAGAATCTGGGAATTGAAAATGGAAATAGCAAGAGAAACTAATTAATAAAAGGAAGAAAACAATGGAGAAAGAAAATAGAAAATATTCAGGCTTTCCAGAGGATTTTGCCTGGGGCGCAGCAACAAGCGCGTATCAGATCGAAGGTGCTGTAAAAGAAGACGGAAAAGGTGAGCACATCTGGGATGTGTACACAAAAGAATCTGGAAAAATATATTCCGGTCACACCGGTGAAGTGGCATGCGACCATTATCACAGATATAGGGAAGATGTTCAGTTAATGAAAGAAATGGGCCTAAAAGCTTATCGTTTTTCCATCGACTGGTCGCGGGTTTTACCGGAAGGATATGGAAGAGTGAATGAGAAAGGTATTGAATTCTATAACCATCTGATCGACGAGCTTGTGAAAAATAAGATCGAACCATATATTACTTTGTATCACTGGGAACTTCCGTATGAAATCTATAAAAGAGGCGGATGGATGAATCCGCAGATCGTGGAATGGTTTGGAGAGTATGCAAGACTTGTTGCAGAAAGATTCAGTGACAGGGTAACTCATTTCTTTACATTGAATGAACCACAGTGCTTTGTCGGACTTGGTTTCCTTACCGGAGAACATGCACCGGGAGTAAAAGCACCGCTGAGAGATACTTTTGAAATGGCACACAATGTCATGAAAGCACATGGAAGAGCTGTACAGATGCTCCGTGCTTATGGAAAACAGAAACTGACGATCGGATATGCGCCGACCTCATCTGTCTGTTATCCGGAAACAGATCGGCCGGAAGATATCGAGGCCGCAAGAAAGGCATATTTTTCTCTTCAGGAGGACGACAGTAACTGGACATGGAATGTATCCTGGTGGTCAGATCCGGTCTTGTTAGGACATTATCCGGAAGAAGGGTTGGAGCGTTATGAAAAATATCTTCCGAAAATCACAGAGGAAGATATGCGCCTGATCTCAGAACCAATTGATATCTATGGACAAAATATTTATAATGGAAGATGCTTCCGTATGGGAGAAGACGGGAAGCCACAGGAGGTTTGCCGGTATGAAGGTTTTCCAAAGACTGCGATCCAATGGCCGGTAACACCGGAATGTCTGCGTTGGGGACCGAAGTTCTTATATGAAAGATATCACAAGCCAATTTATATCACAGAGAACGGATTGTCCTGCCATGACATGATCTCGTTAGATGGAAAGGTGCATGATCCAAACAGAATTGATTTTCTTGCAAGGTATTTACGAGAACTGAAAAAGGCAGCAGAGGAAGTAGATATCAGAGGATATTTTCAGTGGTCTTTGATGGATAATTTTGAATGGGCAAATGGTTATTCAGACAGATTTGGACTTGTGTATGTAGATTACAGGAACCAGCAGAGAATTATGAAAGATTCAGCATTCTGGTATAAACACGTGATAGAGACAAATGGAGTCGAGTTATAAATGGAAATAAAACATCCCTTTGAAACAATAAAGTCAGTGAAGATGAAAAATAATGGAATATCAGCAGGAGAAAATGCATGAATATAATTGGTTTCATGAAGGGAATCACGTTTGCACCGTTCCACAAAAGAGGCTCTCTTTCAACAGAGACAGCAAGAAAAAATTTTGATCATAGGATTGAGCAATGGAAGCAGGAACTGGATCGTATCGAAAAAACAGTCTTAAAATATCAGAAACCATTTTTCTTTGCCGAAGCGGGATGTATGTCGCGAAAAGGTTCCGGGATGATTCCGAATAACTGGGAAGTGCAGGGAGAACTTCGCCTGGAAGAACGACAGTTATGAAATATGTGAGAAACCGGTGCAGGAGATAATAAAGAGATTCTATGAGCATGAGGCAGGAACCTCATTAATGTAATATTTATAAAGGAAAAAGAACGGTTTGTTTTGATGGAATTAATTTCTGTCATGACAGACTGTTTTTTTTCATATTCTGATCGATCTGCAATCAACAGCGGCCGATAGTCCGTTTCGATTAGTAGGCTGGTGTGACTGTGGCGAAGATCATGAATGTGTATATTGTTAGACGTTTTAACTGAGGTAGCTTATACATCAGACTATGTGTGTGTTAAAGCAGACGGAGATTTGATGGTTAGAGAAGGTGTTTTTGGAAAGCTCCCCGCAAAATCTATGACAGTAAACCTTGTTGAGGTTAAATTGAGATTGACTTTGTATTGTATAATCATGAAATGAAAAGGAATCAGGTGATGTACAATGAAAAAGCATAAGATATGTAAGATCATTCTTGTTATATTGGTAATTTTTTTATGTGTGACTTTTTATGAATTACTCGGAATCTGTATTTCATATAAAAAGCAGCTGGAAGTATCCGATACAACCAGAAAAGAAACAAAAAATGAGTCGTGGAATGAATGCAGTGAAAATACAGAACGGGCAGTGATCATAGAAAAGAACTTTGAAGCTCTTCTGCAAAGAGTGCGTTTGATCCGGAACGCAAAAAAGGAAATCATTCTTTCTACTTTTGCATTTCAATCAGATGAAAGTGGAAAATTGATTTTAGGAGCACTGTATGATGCGGCAGACAGAGGTGTGCATATTCGCTTGTTAATAGATGGAATGGAGAGCTGGATTGATATGGAAGGAAATCCGTATTTTTATGGATTATCTTCCCATGAGAATGTTGAAATCAAACTATATAATAAGGCCAATCCGTTGAAACCATGGAAAATGATGGGAAGGATGCATGATAAATATTTGATCGCAGATGGCAAGATATATATTCTTGGAGGAAGAAATACATACAATTATTTTCTGGGTGATTTTCCGGGACATAAGAACTATGACAGAGATGTGTTAGTTGTTTGCAATGAACCTGAGAAGGAAAATTCAGTTAACCAGTTGTCAGATTATTTTGAAACAATATGGGAACAAGAGGACTGTGGTTATTTTCATAACAGTAAAAAACTGGCTAATAGAAAATCTGTAAAGAACGCAGTTTCAGAGCTGAAGAAGGGATATCAGCGATATTTTGAAGAGAATAAGGGAAGAATCTGCGATATAGATTATACGGATGAAACTTTTGAGACAGAAAAGATTGCATTAGTGTCAAATCCTATCCACACAGGTTCCAAGGAACCGGTAGTGTGGTATCAACTGGGAGAATTGATGAAAAATGCAAAAGATCGTGTAAAGATCCATACGCCATATATTATCTGCAACGATATGATGTATAATACATGGGAGGAGATTGCAGAGAGGGTTTCAGATTTTTCTATCATGACAAATTCGGTTGCAAACAATGGAAATCCATTTGGTTCTGCCGATTATGCGAAAAACAGAAATAGAATTTTAAAAACAGGAATTGATATCTGGGAATATGAAGGAGGTTATTCATATCATGGAAAAAGCATACTGATCGACGATGATCTGTCTGTGATCGGTTCCTTTAATATGGATATGAGAAGTGCGTATCTGGATACGGAACTGATGCTTGTAATACGCAGTAAGGAGATCAATAAACAACTGGAAGAGGGCATGATGGAATATGAAAGAGTGTCCCGACAGGTATTGGAAGACGGAACTTATAATGATCCGTATCATGTAGAGCCAATCGAATTAACAAAGAAACGTCAGAGAAATGTATTTTTGGTACAGCATCTGCTTGGATGGGC
>CAKROW010000128.1 GCA_934373235.1 uncultured Blautia sp.
ATCCACACAAGTGTCCCATCATAAATTATTTCTTTATTCTTTTATATCTCTGTGTTGATCTTACCGGTTACGTCCAGTAAATTTCTTCCAGTCCCTGATCCGTTCTTTTCAAGGAAAGACTGTTCGGTGATAAGGGTGAGAGAGGTGGATGGATTAGGATAGTGGTTTTAATAGCATTGAACAATACTTCCAGTTGGTTTATAATATAGTCATAAGCACACAAGGAGGTGTTACCATGTCAGAAAAAGATAAAATCATACAACTGCTGGATTATGTTCCTGAATACAAACTTGGCTATGTTCTGGCTTATGTTCAGGGTATTACTGCTGATGAAAATTCCGACGACGCATACTGCCGTAACCTTTACGAAGATTATCTGAATGATCCTGACCCAACAAAAGATGAAGAATACTCTCTTGAACAGTGCAAAAAAGAATGGGGGATTGGTTGATATATAAGATCGTCCTCAAGAAAAAAGCTAAGAATTTCATTGACAAGCTTCCTCTCAATGAGAAAAAGCGCATTGTGGCAGCCATTGAAAAGCTCCCGGAAGGTGAAGATATCAAGAAACTGCAAGGCTATGATAACGTCCTGCGTCTCAGAGTTGGCACATATCGTATTATTTACACTGTAGATAATGGCAAACTTATTATTACTGTCATTGATGCAGGAAACAGAGGACAGATATACAAAAGACTATAAGCCAGTGTTGGATTATGGATGAATGGATATAATGGATGGGGCGTTTGATAGACGTTCCATCTTTTTTTGTACGGCTCAATAAGGAAGAATGAAAATTTGTTCACCCTGCCATTATTCATGGTGGTCATCACTTCAGTGACCCCCTTTCGGCTTCTGTAGGCTGAAAATTCAAGGGGTAAAATTTTTTTCCTTAAAAATCTGATAATTCTATATATTTTTCTAATATTCAGTTTTTATGCTTGTTTTCTGATCTTTGTTTTTTAGGCTTCATTTTTGAAGTTTCCCGGAAATAACAAGCCCCTTCCAAGTTGAAAGCACTCCCTGTCACCTGCTGCCCTCTCCCCCTGCTGCTGATCCGGTTCCGGTTCTCTTGCTTCTCTCTGGTCTTTCCTAAAGAAATCATCCTGAAGCATAACAAAACGTTCGGCGGATCACTCAATGATCTGGAAACCATTACTCAGGCTGGAATCACACGAAAAACGTTCTATAAATATAAGAAGGAACTGCTTTCTGAGATGGCAGAATAAGCGGATCAGCGTTGAATGTTGGGCTGCAATCCGTTATAATGAGAACAGGGATCTAACTTATTAAGAAGGGAGCGTGAAATATGGACTGGGATCTTAAAATAACAGACATGGCAGGAGCCACACCGGAACATTCTGCTGTAATCGTAAATTTCGTTGCAGCAGTCAGACATCAGTTGAAGAACAGTACTTGCTATGTATACTCTGATAATGTTCAATACCGTTTCAAAGACGAAGAAGGTAACAATAAGATTGTTATTCCTGATGCTTCCATAAATTGTCGTACAAAATCAAGACGAGGTAATACATTTACAGATGCACCACGTTTTGTTATGGAAGTTCTCTCACCTTCAACAGAAAATTATGATCGTACTGAAAAAATGCAGCTCTATTGCCAGCAGGAAATCGAAGAATACTGGATTGTTGACTGGCGAAAAAAAACTGTTGAAATCTACGAATTGGACTATGATGGAGAGATTCCGAAATACTATCTCTGGAAAACTATCACAGAAGAAAATAAAGACGAGCTGCATCTGCTCCATTTTCCAAATATCAAGATTACTTTTGACGAGTTGTTCGAGGAAATTGATTATTAACGGTTATAGCGCTGATTGTTTTCTCTGAATCGCCCTCACCGGAGCAACAACAGATACACGATAACTTAAGCCTGATTCTGCCTGCTGCCATCTGATCTTTCCGGTGATTTTCGGGGCGATTCAGTTCAATTCCTGTGACAAAATTTTGCATCACTCAGGGCGAATAAACTGAGTGTTCCAACGGATCTTTCGATAGATTAACCGACAAAATTTTGATAGTGATAACCTGAATAATCGGTGTTATTGCTGATGTTTGTCACTTCTTAAAATACTTGTTAAATACCCTTTTTTCCATCATTATACCGGCATCTTTATACCATGGAAGAATCACGCCGCAGTATTCCTGCACTCTCCATGAATATAATCCTCCGCAAACCATGAAAACAATCAGGCCAATTGCTGTGATTAATCCCCCATTTGCTACCAGACATAATAACAAACATGGGATCACCCATCCCCAGTTATAAGAAAAATGACACCAGCGTCCTAACCATGCGTCGCTCATCCGGTCAAACCTTGCAATTTCTTCTTGAGACAAAGATGTCTGTGGAGGATTAGCTTTTGCCTTACGTCTTATTAATTCTGCATATCCAACCGTTGGTTCATCCGGACTGGTATATTTCTTGACATCCTCCTGCATCTGTTTTATTCTGCGTTCCGTCTCTCTTCTTTCTTTTCGTAAACGAGGATCGTCTCTGTATTCGAATTCCATTGTAGTATTCCTAACTAATTGTCGCATCTGTGGCGGAGCTTGAAAATCGGTATATATTTTATCATGGATATAGGCCATTTCATTAAAAGCTATCCTAGTTTTAGAGACGCTGTAACGTTTATAATAATTTTCTTTTAATTCCGTTTGACGTTTTGCTTCTTTTGCAGCATCTTTTATATATCGTACATATTTTTCGTAATGTTCTTTATTTGTTATTATATGATCATCGAACTGAACAATACAGTTACATTTTGCATTTGCTTCTTCAGGTGTAAGAGAATTTACAATCTTTTCACATTTTTTGATAAGATCATCTACAGAATTAGCATACTCTTTATAATTCTGTACGTCTTTAGGACTCATTATCATAAGTGTTTGCCTCCTTACCTCTCGTAAATATTTTCTGATTCGCCTTAACTTTTAAAAATATTCTAAATTTTTATACCAAAAAAAGATACACCATATCTGTGTATCAAACAATCACTTACTCTACATTTGCTTACCTTAGCAAGCGGTATTCTTCTATATGACATGGCTTAATAATCCTCAACGAGGTATATCCCACATGGCATACACACTACTCTTACCCCACATGGCGTAAGACAATACGTTTACTGATTATTTTCCAAGACTTTGTAAGGTACGCTTACAGCACATTTCTTCTGTAATCGCTTTAACCATAGCACCATTGATTGGAGTTGCAAAGAAAATTTATACACTTCATTAAATAGTCTAAAAATAAAGCGTAATTTTCAGCAATTATTACCAAATGTCAAAGATGATATTTTCAGTTCATTTTGTTCTATGGGATAAAATTTTATCCTCTAAATCATCTATTGCGAACATACTTTCTGACTGTTATAATAAAACATGGGTGCTACCATAACGGTAGGCGGTTAGTCCTTCAACAGAGGGACTGTGACCCTCTGATTACATAGAAACCCTTCAGGGAATCCACTGGAAAGGAGGGCTAAGCCAATGAGTATTGTAGATTTTATTGCAGTAGTAAGCTTCGGCTTAACCTGCTTTAGTATCGGATACACATTCGGTAAGGATAATAACAAAACACAAAAATAGCCGCCCACGTCTGGTAAACTGAAGCGACTATCTTTGATTAACTAACATATACTGGGACTAACCGTCTATCGGTAACACCCTTTTTCTACAATTATATTAACACGCATTTGCGTAAATGTCAAAAAATATCTTGACAGAAATGGCTTTAATACAAATGTAGCGCCACAATGACATCGCCATCCTCTGATCATTCCTCAGATTTCTCTTCCTCCGGTTCGCCGGCCTCAGCTTCTTCGGCTGCTGTTTCCTCTGCATCCTCTTCTGTGGATACTTCTTCGGAAGCTTCATCGGAAGGTGCTGACATCTCCACCTCAATGGTATCCTGTGCAGTCTTATCCCAGTCCTGGAAAACTTCTTTTTCTTCTTTTTTCGGTTCTTCTGTCTCTCCCTCTTCCTCAAGGTCATCGAAATCGATGTCGAAATCCTCTTCCTCGTCTGCTCTTCTTGTAAGGAATGCAGCTACTGCTCCTGCTGCCGCTGCTGTAAGTGCTCCAACAGCAACCAGTCCCCAGTATTTGTTCATCTTAGCCATTTTATGGTACTCCTTTCTACTACAATATATTTATGGTTAATATCCCTTACAGCCAGTAAGGAATTATCCATCTTGTTGCTTAAGCT
>CAKROW010000129.1 GCA_934373235.1 uncultured Blautia sp.
GCCGCCAATGAGGCAAAAACAGAGTTTCTCCAGCGGATGAGCCATGATATCCGGACTCCGATCAATGGAATCTGCGGTCTGGTCAATATGGCAGACCATTATGCAGATGATATGCAGAAGCAGGCGGAATACAGGACAAAGGTGAAAGCGGCATCCAAGCTGCTGCTGGAGCTGGTCAATGATGTCCTGGATATGAGTAAGCTGGAGTCTGATGAAATCGTTCTGGAGGAGAGGCCGTTTAATCTGAGTGAAATCGCGAAAGAAGTGCTTGTTGTGATCGAGCAGATGGCTGCAGAACAGAATATCCAGATTGTGTGGGAGAAAAAAGAAATCATACACCGGGAGCTTATTGGAAGCGCAGAGTATGTGAAGCGTGTGATGATAAATATCCTGTCGAATGCGGTGAAATATAACAGAGCAAACGGATCTATTTATATCAGCTGCATGGAGCTTCCATCCGAACAGCCGGAAATGACGACGATAGAATTTGTCTGCCGGGATACAGGAATCGGAATGGCTGAGGAGTTCCAGAAATACATTTTTGAACCATTTGCACAGGAGCATACGGGAAGCCGCGCAAAATTTGCCGGAACAGGACTGGGAATGGCGATTGCAAGGAAGCTGGTTGAGAAAATGGGCGGAACCATTACCTTTGAAAGTGAAAAAGGCGTGGGGACGACATTTGTGATCCTTGTTCCGTTTAAAATAGATCCGGCTGCGGATAAACGGGAAGAACAGAAGGATGTATCAGAAAAATCTATAAAGGGACTGCATATTCTTCTGGCAGAAGATAATGAGCTGAATATGGAAATCGCTGAATTTGTGCTTCAGAATGAAGGTGTCGATGTGACAAAGGCATGGAATGGTCAGGAAGCTGCTGAACTGTTCAGAAATAGTGAACCTGGTGAATATGATGTCATTCTTATGGACATTATGATGCCGGTCATGAATGGTTATGAAGCTACAAAGATGATCCGGTCTCTGGACAGGGAGGATGCAAGGGCAATACCGATCATTGCAATGACAGCAAATGCGTTTACGGAGGACAGAATAAGGGCAAAAGAAGCAGGGATGGATGAACATATTGCTAAGCCTGTTGATGCGGAATTACTGATAAAAGTAATTCATAAATTGGTGAAATACAAGAGGACTAAGATTGAAAATGAGAAGTAGAGGGTATATGTTAGTTGAATGGGAGCCGTGGCATTCGATGAAAATGTATCAGCATCCGGTAGACAACTTTATTGTGTATTATCTTGTCGATGACAAGGAGAGGTTATTAAAGAACTTCTGAAAACTGCAGAAGAGATTGCAAATCTCTATAAGAATGGTCAGGAACTGGGGCTTTCACAAGAAGAATTTGCATTTTATGATGCTCTTACAAAACCGGAGCATATCAAGGAGTTTTATAAGAATGATGAATTGATTGCTCTGACAAGAGAACTTACAGAAATGCTTCGTAAGAATCGCACTATCGATTGGCAGAAGAAAGAAACTGCTAGAGCGCAGATGCGTAAGATGGTTAAGCGACTCCTTAAGAAATATAAGTATCCGCCGGAAGACTATGATTTTGCAATAAGCACAGTAATTAGTCAGTGTGAGCTTTGGACGGATAATGTGGAGCCACGAAAAGAGGAAAAGCTCTATAAATATGTATCTGAAATAGAACTAAGCAAGGTAGCAGAGGATACGGTTTCTTATGGAGAAAAGAAGTAATGGAGGTGCGATATGGATGCACGTAAAGGTAATATCTATGAGATATTAAATGGAAATAAACAGTTTTTGATTCCAGTTTATCAGAGATTCTACAGCTGGGATATAGATCAGTGTAAACGACTTTGGAACGATATTGTAGAGATGCAGAAAAAAGGCAAAGCTGGTCATTTTGTAGGTTCTATTGTTAATATTGCTGAACAGGCAATGCCAACAGGTGTTCAGAAATATATGATTATTGACGGCCAACAGCGAATGACTACTTTAACACTGCTTCTTTTGGCTTTGCGCGATTATGCAATAAAGAATCCGAGAGACACAACAATCAATGCTCGTCGTATAGATAATATGCTTCTAAAAAACGAGTATGAAAGTGGTGATGAACGATATAAGTTACTGCTGACTGAAACAGATAGAGATATTCTCATAAGCCTCGTTGAGGAAAAGCCAATTGCAGAAGGCACTAGATCAAGACTGATTGATAATTACACTTTTTTTGCTAACAAGCTAGCTGATAAAGAAATTCAGCCTGCAGAGGTATATGAGTCAATTGGAAAATTGCAAATTGTCAATATCACATTAGATCGTGCTGTTGACGATGCACAGGCAATTTTTGAAAGTTTGAATTCTACCGGTAAGGAACTTTCTGAATCTGATTTGATTCGTAACTATGTTTTGATGGGATTAGAGCCATCTGAACAAACTTATGTATACGAACATCTTTGGCGGCCGATGGAACAGCTGTTTATCTATGAAACGCAAGGAACGGTAATGGATGCTTTCTTCCGCCATTACTTGACCATGAAACTTTCTCGTATTCCAAAGCAAGGACGTGTATATGAAGAATTCAAATTGTATCATTTGAATTGTGAATTTGGAACTATCAGAGAATTATGTCAAGATTTGCTTGAATATGCAAAATATTATACAAACATTGTATTCAAGCGAAATACTGACACGGACTTAAAGAAGTTATATGAGGACATTATCGATTTAAGAATGGAAGTATCTTACCCATTCTTACTGAAAATTCATCATGACTGCGTAGAAGGACTAATTACATCAGATGAACTAAAGGAAATTCTGAGGCTTTGTATTAGCTATGTTCTGAGACGTGCAATTTGTGAGATCCCGACCAACTCAATGAACAAAACCTTTGCAACGTTGAAAAATTATATTAGACCAGATGATTATCTGAATTCTGTTAAGGTATTTTTCGTGATGCAGGATACATATAAAGAATTCCCAGATGACGATAAGTTTGAAGGTGCATTTGTAAGCCGTGATATTTATAATATGCGTGCTAGAAATTATATTCTTAGTCGCTTGGAAAACTTTGAAAACAAAGCTCCAATTATAATAGAGAATTACACCATTGAGCATATTATGCCGCAAAACAAAAATCTTTCTTTTGAATGGCAAGCTGATCTTGGCGATGAGTGGCAGGAGGTTCAGAAAAAGTATTTACATACAATTGGCAATCTTACTTTGACTGCTTATAATTCCGAGATGAGTGACAGACCTTTCTTGGAAAAGATGGATATGCCAGGTGGATTCAAAGAAAGTGCACTTAGGCTTAATAAATATGTGGTTTTACAAAATAAGTGGAATGAAAAACATATCCAAGAGAGAGCAAACGAATTGGCAAAGAAAGCAGAATCTATTTGGCCATATCCAACTTTAACAGTTGCAGAACTTGCGCCATATCAAGTAGAGGAAAAAACAGTGCAGAAATATTCCTTGGAAACATATGATGTGAATGCTTTTACAAGAATACTATTCGAGTCTTTAGATAAGCGCATTATGAACTTATCCCCTGCGGTAAAGAAGGAATATAAAAAGTTGTATGTTGCCTATAAACTGGATACTAATTTTGTTGATATTGTTTTTCAGAAACAAAGATTGCGTATCTCGATTAATATGAAGTTTTCAGAGATTAATGATCCTAACGGTATTTGTAAAGATATTACTGGTTTAGGACGTTGGGGAAATGGCGATGTAGAATTGTTTATGGAGCATCAGGATGAATTAGATCAAATCATGGAAATTGTGAAGCAATCCTTTGATGCACAGGCAGAATAATGATTTTGGGACGTTAAAGGAGGCCTCTTATTTGAAAAAGAAAAAAGGCGAAGTAACCATCCGTTCCAGCGCAGCGGAATACCTGACTTATGTTGCATCTATCGGTGACCAGCAGGGCAGTATTGAAATGCGCTATGAGGATGAGAATATATGGCTGACACAGAAGATGATGGCCACATTGTATGACGTTGGTTTGCCGACGATAAATGAACATATTAAAAAGATTTATGCAGATAGTGAATTAGAAGAGTCCGCAACTATTCGGAATTTCCGAATAGTTCAAACCGAAGGTTCACGTCAGGTGACTCGTGATACAAAGCATTATAATCTTCAAATGATTATTGCGGTTGGATTCAAGGT
>CAKROW010000130.1 GCA_934373235.1 uncultured Blautia sp.
TGGCTTCTGGTTGCGCTCTATACTTAACCCACCACAGCGAAAGCTGATAGAGCAGAAAACAGAATAAGGAGGTACGAGGACAAGCCTGCGTATAGATTGTTACTGCAATCTGTATACAGGCTTGTTGTTGTGCTGTGAAGTGAGCAAGATGATTCAACAAGGAGGATAAAGAAAAATGATGGAAAATAAGACGAAAATTGATTTAAAAAATAAGAGTGTTTTCATTACAGGTGCGGCGGGCTTCATTGGTTCTAACCTTGCGAAGCGATTGCTTTCCACGGTGGAGGGAATCAAGGTCGTTGGCCTGGATAACATGAATCATTATTATGATGTTCGACTGAAAGAAGCTCGACTGAATGAACTGGAACAGTTTGAAAATTTCAGCTTTGTAAAAGGCAATTTGGCAGACAAGTCTGTGATTGAAGCTATCTTTGAGTGGTATAAACCGGAAATCGTTGTGAACCTCGGCGCGCAGGCTGGCGTTCGTTATTCTATAACAAATCCTGATGCGTATGTGGAAGCAAACTTGATTGGCTTCTATAACATTCTGGAAGCCTGCCGACATTCTTACGATGAGGGACATACTCCGGTGGAGCATCTGGTTTATGCATCTAGTTCTTCGGTCTATGGCAGTAATAAGAAAGTGCCTTACAGTACGGATGACAAGGTTGATAACCCGGTATCTTTGTATGCGGCAACCAAAAAATCGAATGAACTGATGGCTCATGCCTACTCGAAATTATATAACATTCCTTCCACTGGCTTGAGATTCTTCACAGTATATGGTCCTGCTGGTCGTCCTGATATGGCTTACTTTGGCTTTACTAACAAACTGTTGAAGGGCGAAACAATTCAGATCTTCAACTACGGTAATTGTAAGCGCGACTTTACTTATGTGGATGATATTGTAGAAGGCGTTGTCCGTGTCATGCAGGGCGCACCGGAACGCAGAAATGGTGAGGATGGTCTGCCTGTACCGCCGTATGCAGTTTACAACATTGGCAATCAGAATCCTGAGAACCTGTTGGATTTCGTGCAGATTTTGCAGGAAGAATTGATTCGCGCTGGTGTGCTGCCAGAGGATTATGATTTTGAAGCACACAAGAAGCTGGTTCCAATGCAGCCGGGTGATGTGCCTGTGACTTATGCAGATACCAGTGCGCTGGAACGTGATTTCGGATATAAGCCGTCTACCAGTCTGCGTGATGGGCTACGGAAGTTCGCAGAGTGGTATGCAAAGTTTTATAAGTAAAGAAGAATAGGAAAACAAGTCCATGAAATGTGTTGAGGTTTATAAGGAACTGTATCATCAGGAGCCGTTTGATGTGGCATTCTGCCCGTACCGTATTAGTTCACTGGGTGCGCATATCGACCATCAGTACGGAAAAATCAATGGTCTGGCAATCGACAAAGGCATCCACATGGCCTACCACCCGAAACAGAACGGTGTGGTGGAACTGCAGTCACTGAACTTTCCGAAACGTGCCCAGTTTTTTGTTAGCGCAGTGCCAGAAGAAAAGCAGGGAGATTGGGCAGATCATCTGCGCGGTGCGGCGAAGATGTTGGGGGAGAAGTATCGTCTGAAAGTTGGTTTGTCTGGAATCATCGAAGGCAGTCTACCGATTGGCGGTTTGTCCTCGTCAGCATCTGTTATCATCTGCTTTCTGTCAGCATTGTGTAAGGTAAACAGTATCCATCTGGAGCCAATGGAGATGATCCTTACCGCAAAAGCTGCAGAAAACCTGTATGTGGGTGTTTCCTGTGGCAAGCTCGACCAGAGCTGTGAAGTTCTCTCTAAGAAGAACCATCTGCTTTACCTCGACACAAAAGATGACAGCTATGAGTTAATTCCGACCAGTGAAAAAATGAAGCCCTACAAGGTGGCAATCTTTTTCTCCGGTCTGGAACGCTCCTTGAAAAACTCCAAGTACAATCTGCGGCAGGATGAATGTAAGGCGGCTGCCTATGCGCTGATGGGTTATGCAGGAATGGATTATGACACCTTTGCCAATACCCGCTTGCGTGATGTGCCGTTCGATGTGTTTGAAAGTTACAAAGATCGTCTGCCGGAACTGTGGCGGCGCAGAGCAGAACACTATTATAGCGAGTTTGCTCGTGCAGAAAAGGGCGCAGAACTATGGCGCAAAGGTGATCTGGAAGGCTATGGTCAGCTTGTTTTTGAAAGCGGCAAGTCCTCGATTTATAGCTATGAGTGTGGCTGCGATGAACTGAAAAAGTTGTATGAAATCATGGCAAAGACCGATGGGATCTACGGTGGTCGATTCTCTGGCGCAGGTTTCAAAGGCTGCTGCATGGCATTGATTGATCCGGATAAAGCGGAAGAAATTGAGGCGAATGTTGGAGCAGAATATCTGAAAGCATTCCCAGAACTGGAAGGTAAGTACAGCTTCCACCTGTGTGAGAGTGCTGATGGCGTGGAACTGTAAAAGGAGAATACATAGATGAAATGTTTGATTTTAGCAGCGGGATATGCCACTCGGCTTTATCCGCTGACAGAAAATTTTCCAAAGCCACTTTTGAAAGTGGGTGAGAAGTCTATCCTTGATTGGCTGATAGATGATCTGGTGGAAACTACCGACATTAACGAGTTTGTGGTGATTTCTAACCATAAGTTTGCACAGCATTTTGAGGATTGGAAAAGCAATAAGCAAAAGACGCGGCCTTATGAGATTACTGTGATCGACGATGGGACAAGCACTAATGAAACTCGTCTGGGAGCAGTTAAGGATATTCAGTTGGCGGTAGAAAAACTGAATCTAGCTGATGATTTGCTAGTTATGGCTGGCGATAATGTGCTGGATTTTAGCCTTTCTAAGTTTGTTAATTTTGCCAAGAAAAAGAATACTTCCTGTGTGATGTGCCATGAGGAAAACGAACTGAAAAAACAGCAGAAAACGGCAATCATTACATTGGATGGCAACGACCTGATTACCAGCTATGAGGAAAAGCCGAAAGAGCCGAAAGGAAATCTGGCTGTGCCGCCGTTCTACTGTTATCGGGGCTGCGATGTAAAACGTATTCAAGAGGCATTGGATAATAGTTGTGGTTATGATGCACCGGGTAGTTTTGCGGCTTGGTTAAGCAAGCACACTTCGATGCAAGCCTACCTCATGCCGGGAAAGCGGTATGACATAGGAGATATTAACAGCTATGAATATGTAAAAAGCGTGTTCTCGAAATAATAAAACACAATTAGAGGAGAAAACATCATGAGAGAATTTAAGAATTTGAAAATTGCCGTGGCTGGTACTGGCTACGTAGGTCTTTCCATTGCGACACTGCTGTCTCAGCACCATCAGGTGACTGCTGTGGATATTGTTCCTGAGAAAGTGGAATTAATCAACAATAAGAAATCGCCTATTCAGGATGAATATATCGAAAAGTATCTGGCAGAAAAAGAACTGGCTCTGACCGCAACTCTGGATGCTAAGGAAGCATACAGTGATGCTGATTTTGTAGTAATCGCTGCTCCGACAAATTACGATAGCAAGAAGAATTTCTTTGACACTTCTGCAGTGGAAGCTGTAATTAAGTTGGTCATCGAATATAATCCGGAAGCTATCATGGTTATCAAGAGCACCATCCCGGTTGGTTATACAGCAAGTGTTCGTGAGAAGTTCCACTGTGATAATATCATCTTCAGCCCGGAGTTCCTGCGTGAGAGCAAGGCTCTGTACGATAATCTTTATCCTTCTCGTATCATCGTCGGCACCGATGTAGAAAATGCACGATTGGTAAAGGCTGCACACACTTTTGCAGAACTCCTGCAGGAAGGTGCTATTAAGGAAAATATCGATACCTTGTTTATGGGCTTCACTGAGGCAGAGGCTGTTAAACTTTTCGCTAACACATATTTGGCTCTGCGTGTCAGCTACTTCAACGAATTGGATACTTATGCCGAGATGAAGGGACTGAATACCCAGCAGATTATCAACGGTGTCTGCCTTGATCCGCGTATCGGTACGCACTACAACAATCCCAGCTTCGGCTACGGCGGGTACTGCCTGCCCAAGGACACTAAACAGCTGCTCGCAAATTATGCCGA
>CAKROW010000131.1 GCA_934373235.1 uncultured Blautia sp.
CGTAAAGATTTTATTGCGGATCGTGTGCTTGAAATTGCTGGTGCTTATGAAGCAAATGATAGCTGGGATGAGAGCAAAGAAAAGGAAGTCGTGGTTGGCGTTTACCGTTTGACGATGAAGAGCAACAGTGATAACTTCCGTCAGAGTTCCATTCAGGGCGTTATGAAGCGCATTAAGGCCAAGGGCGCAACGGTTATCATCTATGAGCCGACTCTGAAAAATGGCGAGAAGTTCTTTGGCAGCGTTGTGGTAAACGATCTGGATGAGTTCAAGAAGCGCAGCCAGGCCATTATCGCAAACAGATATGATAAGTGTCTTGATGATGTGGAAGAGAAGGTTTATACGAGAGACATTTTCCAGAGAGATTAATTAGTTGAGGGTGGAGTAATGAAAATTGCAATAATTGGTCATAAGCGTATACCATCAAACGAAGGTGGAATAGAGAAAGGCGTGGAGCAACATGCGGTTCGGATGGTGCAAAGAGGAAATGATGTCACAGTATATAACCGTGGCGGTCACAATGTTTTTGGAAAAGAATTTGATGGCAAGAAGCTGAAAGAATATAAAGGAATTAATATAGTAACGGTTCCAACAGTAAAGGGAGCGGCTTGTGTTCCGATTTATTCTTTTCTTGCAACAATTCATGCAGCATTTAGCCGGTATGATTGTGTGAGTTTCCGTGCGTCAGGATCATGTGCTATGATTCCACTTGCTAAACTTTTGGGGTTACGAGTAGTGGCATCGCTACATGGTATAGATAGCCAAAGAGATAAGTGGGGCGGGTTTGCATCAAAATACCTTGAATTTGGAGAGCGAATGGCTGCAACAAAAGCAGATGTGTGTTTGGTGCTTTCCAAAAACATGAAAGAATATATTGACACAAAATATGGAGTGAATTCGATTCTATTTGCGAATGGTGTTGATAAGCCCAAAAGTCATGCACCGGAAATTATTAAAGAAAAATACGGATTAGAAAAGGATGGATATATTCTATCGTTGGGAAGAATTGTGCCGGAAAAAGGGCTTCAGTATTTAATTAAGGCTTTTAGAGAATGTTCAAGTAATAAGAAACTTGTAATTGCTGGAGGATCGGAGTCAAACAAGGATTACTATAATCAGCTCCTTGCATTAGCAGAGGGAGACGAACGCATAATTTTTACAGGTTATGTGTATGGACAAGAGGTGCAGGAACTTTACAGCAATGCTTACATCTTTGCGCTTCCGAGTAACTTAGAAGGAATGGCTAATGCTTTGTTGGAAGCTATGAGTTATGGCAATTGCTGTTTGATTAGCGATATTCCAGAAAACACAGAGGTAGTACATGATAAGGCCCTGTCCTTTGAAAAAGGAAATGGAACAGACCTTCAGAAGAAATTACAGATGCTATTGGATGACGAAAGTCTTGTGAGAAAATATAAGGAAGAAGCGGCACCTTATATCTTAGATAGATATAATTGGGATATTGTAGTAGATCAAATGTTGCGCGTCTATGCGGGTGATGTCGTAGATTATAATACCGTACTGCAAGAACGGGAAAGCAGAAACGGAGTAATACAAAGCAAATGAAAGTGGATTTTTATATTAGTAGCCTCTCTAGTGGTGGGGCAGAGCATGTCTTAACGAATCTTGCGGCTAACTTTGCTGAACATGGTGAAGATGTCAGTGTTACATCTTATGAAAAACGGCCACAGTTTTATAGTGTGGCAACTGGTGTTAAGCTAAATAAAGTCAATTATAACGGAAAGGGTAAATTCCTTGAGTGGATTTATGATTTCCATTCGACTTGTAAATATCTGGATCAGAGAAAAGCGGATGTGGCAATTTCCTTTTTGAGCAGATGTAATTTTATGCTGATTTTAGCAGGACTTATGTCGAGGACAAAGGTAATTGTTTGCGACAGAAATAATCTTTTACGGAAATATCCTAAATATGTTTTTCAAATCACATGCTTCTTATATCGATTTGCGGATACCATCTGTGTACAGACGAATGAGATGAAATCATTTTATCCAGCATATTTACAAAAAAAGATCGTGGTTTTAGAAAACCCCTTGGACTTTGACGAGATGGGAAAACAGTGTGTGGGACAGGATGTTGAAAAAGAAAATACGGTGATTTCAGTAGGTCGATTGGAAAAACAGAAAGATTTTGTGACATTGATTAAGTCCTATAAAGCAGTGGCAGAAAAACATCCGTCTTGGAAGTTGAAGATTTTTGGGCAAGGAAATCGCAGAGAGGAACTTCAAAATTTAATAAGGAAAGAAAATCTTGAGAAAAATGTAAAATTGTGCGGTGTGACGCATACACCATTTCTTGAAATGAAAAAAGCCAAAGTGTTTGTGCTTTCATCATTTTATGAGGGATTCCCGAATGTACTGTGTGAAGCAATGCACGCAGGTTTGCCTTGTATTTCTACAAGATGTGAATGTGGTCCCTCAGAGTTAATTGATGATGGCAGAAGCGGTTTCCTTGTACCAATCGGGAATGTTGATGTGCTGTCTGAAAAAATCATGGCATTGATAGAAGATGAAAACTTGAGAAATGAATTGGGCAAAAATGCTGAGATTGCAACAGAACGGTTGAAACTGGAAACGATCTGTCGAAAGTGGAGAGAATTAGCATATAGTGCATGCGGAAAGGAATTGAAAAATGAGTAATATAATCAAAAAAGGAATAGCGGTTCTAAAAAGTCCTAAGAAAAGAACGATTATATTGGCACAGCATGGTTTTTTCAAGAATATGAGTGATGAAGAGTTTTTGAAAATGCAGTTCAAGAATGTGTTTGGATACCCGCTGGATTTGGACAGTCCGAAAACATATAGCGAAAAACTCCAGTGGCTGAAGCTTTATGACAGAAAACCCGAATATACGATGATGGTGGATAAGTATGAAGTAAAGCAATATGTAGCATCTAAAATTGGAGAAGAACATATTATTAAGACACTGGGTGTATGGGATCGTTTTGATGATATAGACTTTTCAAAGCTACCGAATCAGTTTGTTCTGAAGTGTACACATGATTCCGGAGGATTGGTTATTTGCACAGATAAATCAAAACTGGATATGACGGTGGCAAAAAAGAAAATCGAGAAGAGCCTAAAGAACGACTATTATATGCAAAATAGAGAATGGCCATATAAGAATGTAAAGCGCAGAATTATCGCAGAAGAATACATGGTCGATGAATCGGGCTATGAGTTAAAGGATTATAAGATTTTTGCTTTTGACGGTGAAGCAAAGGCAATGTTTATTGCATCGGATCGCACGAATCCGAACGAAGAGACAAAGTTCGATTTCTTTGATATGGATTTTAACCATCTGCCTTTTACGAATGGTCATCCAAACTCCAAAGAGTGGGATAAAATCAAACGGCCTAAGGGATTGGATGAAATGAAGAAATATGCGGAGATCTTGTCAAAGGGATTGCCGGAAGCGCGGATTGACTTTTACGACATCAATGGAAAAGTGTATTTCGGGGAGATTACATTTTTCCATTGGAGCGGATTCGAACGCTTTGAACCGGCAGAATGGGATGAAAAATTTGGCTCTTGGATTACATTGCCAACGAAATAAAAGAAGAATGCAGAGGCAAGGACAGGAGCAATGGAAATGAAAAAAAGAAACGTTTTATTTGTGATGAGCAGCCTAAGAAATGGTGGAGCTGAGAGAAGCCTAGTAAACTTATTACAGTTACTGGATTATGATCGGTATAATGTGGATTTGCTGCTGTTTCAGAATGAAGGAATGTTCTTAAAGCAAGTCCCAAAAGAGGTGAATATCATCTCGAATTGCAATAAATTATATACACTGTATGATAATAACAAAGCAGAGGCGTTGAAACATCCATATCTTTCGGCTGTTCATATGATAGGAACTTTTATCTCTCGTAAAAAAACAAACTCTGTTGCGAAAAGTCGCCAATACAGGTGGGAGCATTTTTACAAAAAAATTGTACCAGAACTCAC
>CAKROW010000132.1 GCA_934373235.1 uncultured Blautia sp.
CTGCGGTACCTGTATAGCCACAGATATCCATATTTATACAGGATAGTTTTATCCACTTTTCCCAGCTCCATACCTTAAATATAACACATGATAAATGGTATGGTAAATGTTATTATATCATGGCCCATACATTTCCTGTATTTTCCGGATTTCTTATATATTTCAGACTGCTGTGACAGTACAGACAGCTCTCTCCGGCAAAACAATAGCCAGACAGTGTCTGAACAGAATGTCTGGCTACCTTTCCCTTTTTTCTCACGGGAATTTGTTATATTTTTGTTCCGGATCTTATCACTCGATCATCTTCTGGTACTGTTCAGAAATGGTATCAATATCTCCGTATGCGATCAGCTTTCCTTTTTCAAGGATCATGGCCTTGTTACAAAGTCTCTGTACCTGTGCAAGGGAGTGGGATACAAACAGTACGGTAACTCCTTTGTCAAACATGCTCAGGACCTTTTTCTCACTCTTCTTACGGAACTTGGCATCTCCTACGGAAAGAACCTCATCCAGGATCAGGATATCCGGTGATACCAGTGTGGCAATGGAGAATCCAAGTCGTGCCTTCATACCTGAAGAATAGTTCTTGATCGGCACATCGATAAAGTCTTTAAGTTCTGAGAATTCAACGATCTCGTCAAATTTCTCCTCAATAAAACTCTTGGAATATCCCAGCATGGCACCATAAAGGTAAATATTCTCACGTCCTGTATACTGTGACTCAAAACCTGCACCAAGCTCAAGAAGAGGAACCAGACGTCCGTTTTTGATGATCTTGCCTTCAGATGGCTTGAACACTCCTGCGATCACCTTGAGAAGTGTACTTTTACCTGCACCGTTGAGACCCAGGATACCTACACGGTCTCCCTTGGCAACTTCAAAATTCACATTCTTCAGTGCCCAGAACTCATTAAACTGCAGCTCATTCCGGATCAGTTTGATAAAATAATCCTTAAGATTATCAACCTTCTCCTTACTGAGGTTAAATTTCATACTTACATTATCTACAACAATTGACGGTTTTTCCATTATTTTCTCCTGTAATGTCAAGCGGATATTCGCAATCCGCATTCGCTACTTGCTCGTAATCGAATAACTGCTTATTGCTTTTCGCAACCCCGCAGGGGACTTCCCTGATCCGGTTAAATGTAAAGGATAAATCTGTCCTGTTTCTTCTTGAAGAAAACAACTCCTACAATGATCGTTACAATGCTGAAGCCCAGCGCATATGCAAAATAATGCATATTCATCATCTCTCCAAACATGGCAGAACGGAATATATCGATCACACAGTACAACGGATTGTACTTCAGGATCCATGCAAATCCACTTTTTAAAAGTCGTGACGGATAGTAGAAAATCGCACATGTATACATAATAAGCATCAGTGCAACAGACCACAGATATTCCATATCACGGAAAAATACACCAATGGTAGCAAGGATCATTCCCGAACCATAGGAAAGAAGCAGGATCAGGATCAGTGCAACCGGAATCTGCACCATATAGATCGTCGGCTTGATGCCAAGCACAGCACTTACCAGTGCAAGGACGATCAGTGAGATCAGAAAGATTACATAGTTATAAAGAATACTTGCCAGCGGATAAAGATATTTGGGCACATATACCTTCTTGATCATACCGGAGTTGGCACGTATTGTTTTCAGAGCAACTTTGGTCGAGTTGGAATAATAGGTATACAGAAGACGACCGGTAAGGATATATATCGGGAATGTCTTATCTGTGTTTCCATACAGGGTTCCAAATACGATGGTAAGTACGATCATGGTAAGCAGGGGCTCAAGAAGAGACCACACGATTCCAAGATATGAACGTCTGTACTTCAGGCGAATTCCTTTTTTTACAAGCTCCATCAAAAGAAACCTGTAATGCATAAAATTGTCTACGTATTTCTTCATAGCATCTCCATATTCTGTATTAAATTATTCGTGTTTATCTGTCACCCTCCAGATAACAACATGACTGTAACATAATATACCATTTCCCGCAATCTGGCAACCTTATTTTTTACCAAAAAAGCGGGGAATAAAACAAGGCCGCTCAGAAATTTTATTCTGAAACGGCCTTATATGTATCTGGTTTATATCTCCTATCTATTGATATTAAAAGCTTTGAATCCCGGATATACTGCTGCCTCTCCAAGCTCTTCCTCAATACGCAGAAGCTGATTGTATTTTGCAACACGCTCGCTTCTGGACGGAGCACCGGTCTTGATCTGACAGGTATTTAATGCAACTGCAAGATCAGCAATGGTGGTATCCTCTGTTTCACCGGAACGGTGTGAGGAGATTGCTGTGTATCCTGCCTTATGCGCCATCTTGATAGCTTCCAGTGTCTCAGATACAGAACCGATCTGGTTCAGCTTGATCAGAATGGAGTTTCCACAGCCAAGGCTGATACCTTTTTCAAGACGCACTGTATTGGTAACAAACAGGTCATCACCTACAAGCTGCACTTTGCCGCCCAGCTCTTTTGTCATGATCTGCCATCCTTCCCAGTCCTCCTCATCAAGACCATCCTCGATGGAGTAGATCGGATATTTCCCGATCAGGTTCTTCCAGTGCTCTACAAGCTCTGCAGAAGTAAACTTCTTTCCGCATTTCGGAAGGACGTACTCTCCTTTTTTGCTTCCTTTCCACTCACTGGATGCAGCATCCATGGCGAGAACAAAATCTTTCCCCGGCTCATAACCTGCTTTTTTCACTGCCTCCAGAATATACTCAATAGCTTCCTCGTCACTTCCAAGATCCGGTGCAAAGCCGCCCTCATCACCAACACTTGTGGCAAGGCCTTTCTCCTTAAGAAGAGCTGCAAGCGCATGGAACACCTCTGTACACCAGCGAAGTCCCTCTTTGAAACTTGGCGCTCCTGCAGGCATGATCATGAACTCCTGAACATCCACTGTATTTGCAGCATGTGCACCACCATTCAGAATGTTCATCATAGGAACCGGAAGCCTGTTTCCGTTTACACCGCCAAGAAATCTGTAAAGCGGGATATCCAGGGAAATTGAAGCCGCACGTGCGCATGCAATGGAAACTGCAAGAATGGCATTTGCGCCAAGCCTGGATTTGTCTTTTGTTCCGTCTGCCCTGATCATGGCAGCATCTACTGCATAAATATCAGATGCGTCCATTCCTGTCAGCGCATCATTGATAACTGTGTTAATATTTTCAACAGCTTTGGAAACACCTTTTCCACCGAAACGGCTCTTGTCCTGGTCTCTCAGCTCAAGTGCTTCAAATTCTCCTGTGGATGCACCACTTGGTGCTGCACCTCTTCCGATGGTTCCATCTGCCAGATAAACTTCTGCTTCTACAGTTGGATTTCCTCTTGAATCAATGATCTCTCTTCCGATGACTTTCTCGATCTCCAAATATTCCATCTTAATCTTTGTCCTCCTGTCTGGCCGTGGCGGCCCTGTCCGCGGAATCTGCCGGGCTGCTTAAGATCAGGGGATGCAGTCCGTTACATTGATCCGCTATTAGTTAGATCTTTCTAACCTGTTGTTAGTTTATCAAATCTAACTTTTGTGGTCAAGCGGTGTTATTGTCGTTTTTTTCTCAATTATATGACGAGAAATTTTCTGAATATTATATGAATTTATATAAATTTTACGTATTGACAACTTTTCCCAGGGTGTGATAATATGACCGACGGAATTGAGAACAGAATATGGTCGATGACAGAAACCTGTCATTATTGGAAACGTACATTCTCCTGAATGATTAACGAACAACACATGCTCTTTTATTTATCATTAAGGAGGATTTTTTTATGCCCAGAAACAAATTTCAGGAAGTGATCTTTACCATTATCATGGTGTTTTTTATGGTTTATGCCATGATCTGCTACAATATCGTGCTGAACACAGGTGCCATGACAAACGGTGTGTTCCTCTCCGC
>CAKROW010000133.1 GCA_934373235.1 uncultured Blautia sp.
TGGTAAGGCTCACCACTTATGATCCGGTAACCCCGATATATCTGTTCCAGAAGGATCACTCGCATAAGCTGATGGGGAAATGTCATTTTTGAAAAACTCAAACCATAATCTGACCTTTTCAGGATCTCCTTTCCAAGTCCGATAGAACCGCCGATAACAAACTGAATATGGCTGGTTCCCTGTATGCCCAGACGTTCAATCTTTTCCGCAAATATCTCTGAGGAAACTTGCTCTCCCCCGATCTCCAGGGTGATCACATAGGCATCATCACGGATATATTTCATAAGGCGTTCGCCCTCTTTATTCCGTATGGATTCCTCCACAGACACACTGGCATTATCCGGTGTCTTCTCATCTGCCACTTCTATGATCTCCAGCTTACAGTAACGGCTTAAACGCTTGCTGTATTCTCCGATAGCATCTCTAAGGTATTTTTCCTTGATCTTTCCCACTGTAAGTATTGTAATCTTCATCTTCTGTTCCTTTCAGATCAGCCATTCTGTTCCAGATAATTCTCAAATTCCTCTGCAGACATCAGAACTTTACGTGGTTTCGTTCCCTCCTCAGGTCCTACCACTCCTGCATCACATAACTGATCCATGATCCTGGCTGCCCGGTTAAAGCCGATCTTAAACATCCTCTGTAACATTCCGATGGATGCCTTTTCCTTCTCAATAATAAATTTACCTGCATCTGTAAAATATATATCCCGGTCATCACCACCGGATGCGCCGGAAGATACTCCTGCTGTGTTCACCTGCTTCTCAATGGCAGAATCATATACAGTTCCGGGATTTTTGTCTGTCAGATATGCCACTACTGCGCTGACTTCCTCATCAGATACAAAAGCACCCTGCAGTCTGGCCGGCTTCTGATAGCCCTGTGGATAAAACAGCATATCTCCTTTTCCCAGAAGCTTTTCCGCACCGTTCATATCCAGAATCGTTCTGGAGTCCACACCTGAGGAGACAGAAAACGCAATACGGGAAGGCATATTGGCTTTGATAAGTCCTGTGATAACATTTACAGACGGTCTCTGTGTGGCGATGATCAGGTGGATACCTGCTGCACGTGCAAGCTGAGCCAGACGGCAGATTGCATCCTCCACTTCTCCCGGAGCTACCATCATAAGGTCTGCAAGCTCATCTACCACAATAACGATCTGTGGCATTTTCTCCGGTCTGGCCTCGCCTTCCGGGACACGCATATTTTCTACTTTTTTGTTATATTCTCCCAGATTACGCACTCCGTACTCTGCAAAAGTATTATAACGGCTGGTCATCTCAGAGACTGCCCAGTTTAAGGCGCCTGCCGCCTTCTTAGGGTCTGTGACAACCGGAATGAACAGATGAGGAATCCCGTTATATACACTGAGCTCCACCACCTTGGGGTCTATCATGATAAGCTTAACCTCCTCCGGCTTCGCCTTGTACAGGATACTGATGATCAAGGTATTGATACATACTGACTTACCGGATCCGGTTGCTCCCGCAATAAGAAGATGGGGCATCTTGGCAATATCCGTGACAACTGTTTTTCCGGCGATATCCTTTCCTGCTGCAAATGCCAGTTTGGATTTTGCATTTTTGAATTCCTCTGACTGAAGAAGATCCCTGAGCATGACTGCACTGTTTTCTTTGTTTGGAACTTCAATTCCCACAGCAGCCTTTCCAGGGATAGGTGCCTCAATACGGATATCCGGAGTGGCCAGATTCAGCTTGATATCATCTGCCAGTCCTACGATCCGGCTGACCTTCACACCCATTTCCGGCTGAAGTTCGTACCTGGTTACTGTAGGTCCGCAGCTTACATTTGTCACTGTAACATTCACCCCAAAATTATGCAGGGTATCCTGAAGTTTCTTTGCTGTCTTTTTCAGATGTTCATCAGAATCACCCTGATTCTTCCCGGTTCCTTTTTTAAGGAGGGTCAGCGGAGGAAACTGATATTCTCTCGGAGCTTCCTCTTCCTTTGCTGTGATCTCATGCTGGATATTGCGGATACCGTTCTGTATCTCCTCCCTGGAAGACCGGGGATTACGTGATGCTTTCCCCGGGACAGGCTCTTCCTGTACCGGCTGAGCCTGTTTCTCCTGTCCGGAAAACGAAGCCTCATCCCTGCGGATATCTGCTGTCTGTTCTGGGTTTCGGAAGGTTACTTCTTCATTATGATCAAAAGAGGTATACTCATCATCTTTCTCCTCATCTGTCTCTTCTTCCGGGAGGATTTCTTCCGGTTCCGGAGCGGAGCGGTGAATCTGAAAAATAAGAGGGGCACTCTCCTCAACACTTTCTTCTGAGACAGAAGTTTCCCTGGTCTCTTCCCCGGAATCTTCCGTCTCTATGTCCTCCGGCATTGCGGCTTTTTCTTCATCCAGAAACGATGGCAGATGAAAAGCACCTTTACGGTTGGCCTTTACTGCCTCATCTTTTGCTTTCAGGGCTTTTTCCGCCTTTTTACTCTTCGGGTCTGAAAATTCTTCCCGGAAAGCAATCTCCTCCTCTGCGATCTCCTCTTCCAGTCTGCGCAGTTTCTCTGCGCGGCGCTGTTCACGAAGCTGCTTTTTCAGTTCTTTTTTCTTCTCACGGTCCGGCTGTCCTTCCATGTACATTTCTTTACCGTTCTCTGCCATTCCCATAAAAAAATCCAGGATCTTATTCATAAATCCGAAGAAAGAACGCTGGGTAATGATAATGGCACACACAAGAAGCACCATGACACAGATCACGGTTCCGCCCACAATACCGAACGCCGAGGTGGTTGAAATACACACCGCACCTCCCAGAACTCCTCCCCCTGTATGATACTGAGCACTTAGAGAATAGTAATCTGAAAAGCTTGTACTTGGTGTATATCCCTCTGTAATAAGCTGAAAAATCCCACATAAAACCACAAAAAATATTATCCCTGCCAGAATCTTCCTGTAGGCAAGAGGATTTTTCTTATTGGAGATAAGAAAACATACACAGAAAAAAAGAACAAACGGGAAAATATATGCTGCCATTCCCATAATTCCAAAGCAGATACTGCTTATTGCATTTCCCACAATGCCGCCCAGACCAAATGCGCTTACCAGAAGGATAATGCAGGCAGCCAGTACCACAATGATCAGGATTTCCTTCTGAAATCCCTGCTCAGCAGACTGCTTTGTTTTTTTTCTGGATGTTCCTTTCTTTGTTGTTGATACCCTCGTCTTTGACTTTGACGCTGCCATTAAGTTCCCTCCTGATCCTCAAAAATATCTGTTCTGTCCGACTTTTAAACGTAATTCATCACCAGCATCAAAAGTCCTGCACCAAAACAATAGATGGCGAAATACCTGAATTTCACAGTATTCACAACCTTCATCATAAAATGTATGGTCAGATATCCTGTGGCGCCTGCAAACAGCATCCCCAGAATATAGATAAAACCTGTTCCCACAGTCATACCTGCTGAAGTAAATTCACCGACCTCCGCAAAAAACGCTCCGATCACAGCAGGAATACTCATAAGTATGGAATATTTCACTGCAAATTTACGGCTCAGTCCACAGAAAAGTCCTGCACTGACCGTAAGTCCCAGTCTGGAGAAACCAGGAAACACAGAAATCCCCTGACAGATCCCCATCCACATGGCATCCCCGTATCTCATCTCCCGTACAGCCTTCTCTCCCCCTGCATCACTGAAATCTACTACCAGCAGGATAATACCGGTAAGAAGCATTCCGATTCCCGGTATCATTCCGGAAACTGCAAAACGCACTACAAGCCTTCTGGCTTCATAGCCCAGAAACGCCGTAGGGATAAAAGATACCAAAATCAACACTGCAAGCCTGCGGTATGTACCGTGAACGATCCTGGCGTAGTTAAGATTCTTACCTGTCCTTCTGTTATAAA
>CAKROW010000134.1 GCA_934373235.1 uncultured Blautia sp.
CTGCACTGGATTATTATCCAGTCGATTTACGGTATCAATATTATCAATAAACGGACGGACAAAGTTACTCTGTCGTTCAATCAACTGCCGCATCTGTTTGCGGATTTTTTCTGTTCCTATGTCGCTAAGCTTTTCCCCTGCTGCAATGAGCGTTTCATCAGCCTGCGTATCTCCAACAACTGGTATCCGCTCTACAATCTTACCGACTGCTTTCGTTGTCTTTGATAATCCTTTCAGCAGAGAGGATTGTATAGAAATAGAAGAATATCCAGATATTTCTTCATAGCACTGCGTATAAAGTTCTCTGTATTTCATCGAATAATCATCCAATTTTTCTGAAATACCGGACAAATACTCTTTGTCATAATTTCCCACAAGCATTACATCTAGGAATGAGGAAAATGCAAGTGTATATAACGCAAGTTGGTAATCTTTAAATTGGTCTTGTACCGCCTGCAACTGCTTGTTTACTGTCTGGTCACTATGAATCAAAGATTTCTTATTTACTTTGGCAATTATCTGTTCACGGTAAAATACTATCTTTGCTTCTGCTTCTTTTTTTATGGCAAGCACCATTGTATGATTGCTATTCTTGTACATTTCATTATTCCAGTTATACTTGTAATTATTGAACACGTCATACAGAAATGTAAGATTTCCTTTTAATTCAGCCTTTTCCTTCTGAACAAGAAAATCCATCATTTCCTGCTGCATTTCTTTTATAGAATCCAGTTTTTTATCAATATTCGCAAGTGCAGCCGCCATAAAAAGCATTGTCGGGTCAAAAGCAAGTGGCATCATCTGAGCCTGTCCGCCGCCAACCAAACCTGCTGATGTTTTCAGAGAACCGATAAAATTGCCCGTTTCCTTCATCTGAAACATTGTTTTTCCGGCTGTATTAACATAGTACAATCCACTTCCACCAGCTCCGGTTACTGCGGTTTGCACAGCAGTTGTCAATGGTTGAAACGCTGTTCCCATAGCTGCCAATCTTGTTACTGGTAATTTTGTGTAATTGGAAACACCAACTTTTGTTTCCTCTAACAACGGACATAGCGATGCATCGTTCATCATTGCCATTATCTCATTATCTTTTCCATTATCCATTTTTACAATCTCGCCCATATTCATACCTCTTTTCGGTCTGTTAATTTAGTTTCATAACAGACCTTGTAAATTTTGCGAATATCCTACCCAATAATTAAGAACATCCAAAATATCCTTGTAATATATCATCTAGCTGTCTCTTTATTTCTGCAAATTCACAATCCAAATCCAGTGTTTTAACTGATATTTGATTTCCACCCATTTTATAATCATTATTTGGCAAAACAATCTCATCTGTTTTGGCATATAATAACATTCCAGCAACATTACCAGAGTTGCTTGTATCAAGATTTTTCACATAAGTAAATATCTGATACAAATTTCCAGAATGCAGCGTATTTGTATTGTATTGACTTTGCGTGGTATGAGCATAGTATTTTGCATCAATTACCAAAGTTTTATCTACGCTTTTAAGCATAATATCGCTTTGCATAACAGGGAGCATTTCTCTGTAATCATCGTCGGTATTCCAAGGAATTTGAGACGCTGACGCCCGTATTTCAGGGTGTTCCTTACGGTAGTATTCAAGAATGAACTTCTCATAAAGTCTGCACATACGCTGTTCATCAAGAAAGTCCATCAGTTTTGTGCTTCCGTCAGAGGTCGTTTGCAACAACCCTTTAAGTATCAGATAACAAACAGAAATTAGCATTTGATATGTCTGATTATTCTTATTAAATTGAAGTTTCCAGTTTATGCTCTCTCGGCTCAATGATTCAACTTCTGAAAAATAGATGAGCAATTTGCGAAGTTGCTTTTTTCTTTCTTTGCTGATTTCGCTTCTGACGAGAACATCCATTGTAGTGCGTATAATTCGGTTCAGATAGGAATTAACCGAGAACTCGTCATAATGGCACACCAACTGCTTTTTCAGCATTGATTGTTGTTTTACCGAAGCAGATATATCTATTTTTCCACGGAGGGAGGATAAAGGCTCACTTTGAACCACATACTCCTTACCTAATCCTCGCTTTATTTGCAAAGACACTCCTTTAATAAGGATGGCAGCACATAGTTCCGCAACATTGTCAAATTCTTCGGTAGCAACCTGCTTATATCCTTGCTCATTTAAGACTTGAAACGCATATGAAAGCATATAGTATATGTTTTGTATGCGTATCATTTTATGGTACTCCTTAATGTTGCAGACCAGTCTCTGACCTTAGTAGGTTCATCGAACCAGTATTCTTTAATCAACGGTATCACTTCATATTCAACAACGGATTTAAGCCATTCATCAGTAATTTCATCATCGGTGCAGAAATAGCTATGACCGATTCTAAAGCCGTCTCCCAATGACTCATCTGTTGAAATTGTACTGTTCAGGGACTCGACAGCTGCAATCAGCTTTTCCAACTTAGGCGAATCCTTTTCCGACAAGTAGTTTTTGAAGCCTACCGAAGAAAATGCAGGAGCAAAGTCAAAAAATGCAAATCTTCTTCGGAGTGCATAATCCATAAGAGCAAGGCTTCTGTCCGCCGTATTCATCATACCGATAATTCTCACATTCTGCGGTACGGTAAACCATTCATTGGAGTAGAGCAGCTTAATCTTTTCGCCACGCTTGTCTTTTTCAATCAACATCATCAGTTCTCCGAGAATTTTGCTTAGATTGCCACGGTTGATTTCATCAATGATAAAGAAATACGGTCTTTCATTATCTTCTTCCGCTTCCTTGCAGAACTTATAAAAAGCACCATTTACAAGTTCAAATCCATCTTTTGAAGGTCTGTATCCCTGAATAAAATCTTCATAGGAATAGCTTTGATGGAACTGCACCATTGCAACACGACTGGTATCTTTCTGCCCCATAATAGAATATGCGAGTCGTTTTGCGGCAAATGTTTTGCCCACACCCGGTGCGCCTTGCAAAATAACATTGTACTTGGCTTCAAGCAGTTCTGTCAGCGTATTGTATGTATCCTCGTCCATATAGACTTTATTCAAGAAATCATCTTTTGTATATGGAGGATACTTGATTTCAATTTGTTCGGAAGTTTCTTCTAATATATCCTCGGCAAACAAGGAAAGTAACCGCTGAACATAATCAGGGTAAGGAGAGATACAAGTCAAAGTTTTCATTACCGCCTGTCCCGGATGTTCCCATTCGCCCTTGTTCGTCCATTCAACTTTTCTTATATGTTTGTATGTTTCTCTTGCGGAATCATAAATATAATCTGAAGCAACTACGCCTTTTCCGATGATTTTGTGCATACCTTTTTTTACGAAAATGACATCACCGATTTTGATTTCATTTGCGAACTGCCACAAGCAATGTGCGTTGTTTTTATATGAATAGCTTGGGTCATAGACCTTTTTCATATAGTCTTTGATTTCTTCTTTTGAAGTAAATCCTTTGAGGTCTGTTACATCGTCCCAACCAATTCCCATAATACCGAGTTTGTAAAACTCGTCCCACATACAAGCGTTATCACCCGGAGAGTAAATCCAGTAATCTATTTCTTTCACATTGGAGTCAACTCTGTTTGTTGCCGGCTCGTCAGGAGTTTCTTGATTGTTTTTCCACGCACAGTATGAAAGCTCCGGGAAACTGTGGTATTCGTATTCTTT
>CAKROW010000135.1 GCA_934373235.1 uncultured Blautia sp.
CATGGTTCCTACAGGAGATTCATCTGCTGTGGATACTGCAGTTCTGCCTGTTGTGCCGGAACTGCTTCCGTTATTGGAGGTAGTGGAGGCATCAGTTCCGCTGGTTCCTGTCTGTCCGTCTGTGCCGGACTCACCGGTTCCTCCAGTTCCGTTAGCTGTTCCTGTTACAGACGGAGTTACTGTGATATCCGCAGACTCAAACTGATATGTAGCAGATTCAATGTTATCTGTTGCCTGCCACTGACCGCCTGTATATATCCATTTCTGGAAGAATACATACAGGTTATAGGTGTCTGCCTTGGTGATTCCGGATGTGGAACCGATCTTCCAGGAGCTGTGTTTCTGGTTATCTGCCGGATTGGCAGCAGTACTCCAGTATAACGGAACCCATTTTACGTCTCCCTCAACAGGATCCTGGTTATCTGTACCTGCACCTACAACAGTGAAGTCATAGAAGGTACCAGGATAGAACTCCAGTGCCTCTTCAAGACCGGATATTCTGCTCTCTGTAACTGCCGGTGTCAGCGGATCACGGGACGGTGTTACAGTAGGAGTGGTATCTGCAGCCGGACGGCTGTCATTGGAAAGTTTCAGTCTCTTGATACCACTTAAATTACCATTGCTGTCTTTCAGACGGATATAAAGATCGATCTCAGACTCATCTGTAGTCAGGTCATTAAGATAAATGGTAAATGCTTTGTCTTTTGTAAACGGTGTTCCTTCTCCTGAAGTATCGATGGTAGGTGTTCCTGCATCACGTTTAGTCCATGCATAGTAATAAGAACCATTCATATCCGCAAGAAGTGTTACGCTGGCTGATGTATGGCTGGACCATGAAAAGCCTGTCCATTTGACCGAAATCTGAGACTGTGCCGGAGTTGCGGTAGGTGCCGCCGGTGTAGCAGTCGGTTTTGTGGTAGGTTTCGGTGTAGCTGTCGGCTTTTTGGTGGGTTTCGCGGTAGCAGTCGGTTTTGCTGTTGGTTTTGCTGTAGCAGTTGGTTTTGCTGTTGGCTTCGGTGTAGCAGTCGGCTTCTTGGTGGGTTTCGCCGTAGTTGTCGGTGTCGGTGTAGCCGTATTGGTAGGAGTTGGGGTTACTGTACTGGTAGGAGTCGGGGTTGGCAATGTAGAAATCATTTTACCTGTATTATCGATCGCAAAGTCACTGCTTCCCTCATAGTTGATAATACTCAGCGCAGAAGCAAGCTCTCCCTCAGCGCCTACGGATGCTGCCACCACCTGTCTGTCCACAGCAGGAGTTTCAACTGAAACGGAAACATGTGCACTCTCATCAATATGACCTGCAACGTTGATGATTCCATTTTCACCTAACAGGATATTTGCCGCAGTTGTTCCATCTGCTTTGGTGTTGCCTGTAATCTGCGGATTTCCTTTTATGGCTAACACACCTGTAGAATAGATAGCGCCCTTATCAGATCTGCAGCCTGTAACAGTGCCGCCGGAAATATATACTTCACCTTCATTCTGAATGGCTGCGCCCTGGCCGGAAGAAATGTTGTTACTAAGTGTCACACTGTCAGTAAGCGTAAAACGTCCGGCAGCCTCCACTTTCACAATGGAGCCATCAGCAGAAGCTCCGGAGTCCATAGAACCATCTACCGTAAGAGTTCCTGCTTCTGTTGAAGCACTTCCGTCTTTTTGTGCCATATAAAGAGCACCCTGGACAAGGAAAAGATTGCCTGTCATGCCCTCTGCCCTTCCAAGGGAAGCTGAGGAATCCTGCCCGAAAACAGCAATACTCTTATTGGCGGGAATGACAAGTGTTTCGGAAATATCAAAGGAGCCACTGATCACGATTCCTGTAGGTTCATCATTCTTTACATCTGCACTTTCAGGAGCATTGGCAATGGCTGCCTTCAGTTCCTCAAAAGTTGTAACAATGTTGGACTGTATACCTGTATCATCCTGTGTTGTCTCTGCTGCCTGAGGCTCCACCTCCTCGGTTGTCTCCGCTGCAGGGATCTCTTCTGTCTGAACTTCCTGGGCTGCTGTATCCTGAGTGTCGGCTGTGGCATCGGCTGTCTGAGTGTCGGCTGTGGCATCAGCAGCCTGAGCATCTCCTGCTTCCGTATCGGCTGCGGCTGCCGCATCATCAGCAGCCTGTGTATCGCCTTGTGATGCATCACCCTCTATACCTGCTTCACCGGTATCTGTCTGGGCGGTTTCCTCACCGGCTGGATCCTCAGCCACAGCTTCTGTAGCTGCTCCGTTATCCTCGGCTGCAAAGGCTGCTACAGGAGCCATACCTACAGACAGTGAACCCGCAAGCAGGACTGCAAAAAGTTGTTTTTTTCTCATTTTATATGTCCTCCCATGTTGAGTTAGTTTCAATAATCTTAAAACAATTAAAGCAAGTATAGCACAGCCCCTGTAAAAATTCAAGTGCTGTGCTATCTCCTCCTTACGGGCGTATCTGGCCGTTTCCGTAAATAATATATTTGGTTGTTGTAAGAGCAAGAAGACCCATGGGACCTCTTGCATGAAGCTTCTGGGTACTGATACCGATCTCGGCGCCAAAACCGAACTCATTTCCATCTGTGAATCGGGTGGATGCATTTACATACACTGCTGCGGCATCTACCTCATCCAGGAATTTCTGGGCATGGGTATAATCATTGGTGATGATCGCCTCAGAATGTCCGGTATTATACCGGTTAATGTGAGCGATGGCTTCCTCCACGGAATCTACCACTTTTACTGAAATGATGTAGTCCAGATACTCTGTGCCCCAGTCTTCCTCTGTTGCTTTTTGGGAACCTGGCATCAATTCAACAGAATCTTCATCTCCGCGGACTTCCACATGCTTTTCTTTCAGTCTCTCTGCCAGAACCGGAAGAAATGCATCCTTAACCCTGCGGTTTACGAGAAGCGACTCACAGGCATTGCATACACCCACCCTCTGGGTTTTGGCATTGATCACAATATCTGCTGCCATCTTAAGGTCCGCAGTCTCATCTACATAAATATGGCAGTTTCCGGTACCGGTTTCAATAACCGGGATCGTGCTCTGATCTACTACAGCCCTGATAAGACCCTTTCCACCACGTGGGATCAGTACATCTACATACTGGTTCAGCTTCATAAATTCTGCTGCGGTTTCCCTTGAGGTATCTTCAATGAGCTGGATGGCGTTTTCTGTTATACCGCACTGCCTGAGTGCTTCCCGGATACATTTCACAACAGCAGTATTTGAATGTATGGCATCACTTCCGCCTTTTAAGATCACTACATTGCCCGTCTTAAAGCAGAGGCCAAAAGCATCTGAGGTAACATTCGGGCGTGCCTCATAAATGATTCCCACAACTCCCAGAGGTACTCTTTTCTGTCCGATGAGAAGTCCGTTAGGCCTCTTCTTCATGCCTGTGACTTCTCCGATGGGATCCTCAAGCCCTACAAGCTGTCTCAGGCCGTCTGCCATTCCCCCGATACGTCCTTTATCCAGCATCAGTCTGTCGATCAGTCCCTCGGGCATATGATTCTCTCTGCCGTTTTTTACATCAATGGCATTTGCTTC
>CAKROW010000136.1 GCA_934373235.1 uncultured Blautia sp.
ACGCAGTGCGATCCTGCCCGGAGGGCTTTTTTATGTCATTGGAACATTACGGAGTAATTTCCTATGACATAAAAAACAGATCAGATGATAATGGTTTGATCTATCATTCTCATCTGATCCTTTTTATATTTTATAATGTTTTTTACATACTGATAATTCCCAGCACATTTGCAATGGAACTTAACAGTACAATGATCAGACAGACCGGTGCCAGATATCTGATAAAAAACTTATACAGCCCTTTTCTGTGGAACTTCGAGGACTGCTCGATCTCTGCTGCGATCCTGTCATATCCCACAACCCTTGTTACCAGGAAGCAGGTGGCAAGTGCTGCCAGCGGCATCATCACTGAGTTGGTCATAAAGTCAAAGAAATCCAGGAAATTCATTCCAAATATCTTCAGAAAATCAAGGACTCCATATCCCATGGAAGATGCACTTCCGAAAAGAAGCATGATCACAGCCATAAGAATACAGCATTTTACCCTGCCCCAGTGGAGTTCATCCATAAAAGTGGATACGCTGGTCTCCATAAGAGATACTGCACTGGTCAGCGCAGCCAGAAGAACCAGAAGGAAAAACAGGATTCCTGCTCCGGTTCCAACTCCCATAGTTGCAAAAACCTTCGGCAGTGTGATAAACATCAGTGACGGGCCTGCCTGCAGTGTATCAGGATTTCCACCTGAAAAAGAAAACACTGCCGGAATGATCATCAGACCTGCCAGGATCGCAATTCCTGTGTCAAAGATTTCCACCTGAGTAGTGGACTGCTCCACATCCAGTTTCTTATGCATATAGGAACCGTAAGTATACAGGATTCCCATTGCAATAGACAGAGAATAGAACATCTGTCCCATAGCTGCCACAACTGTCATCCAGGAAAAATTATCCAGATTCGGAATCAGGAAATATTTCACCCCTGCCATAGCTCCCGGACGGCTCATGGAATATACTGCAACGATCACAGCCAGAACTACAAGTACTGGCATCATGATCTTTGACATACGTTCCACGCCGTTCTTAACACCTCCAAGAATAATGGCAAATACCAGAACCGCAAACACAAGGAACCACGCTTCTACCTGCCAGGAATCTGCAATAAAGCTTCCAAAATAACCGTCTTCGGAAACCTTCTGCACATTTCCCCTGGCATATTCTGCAAGATATTTGATAACCCAGCCGCCAATGGTGCTGTAATACGGCACGATCAGCATGGGAATCACAGCATTCAGCCAGCCACCGACTTTAAATGGCATGCTCTTTCCAAAATGCTGAAATGCACCTACCGGGCTCTTCCTTGTCATTCGTCCAAGTGCTGTCTCAGACATGATCAGAACATATCCAAATGACACTGTCAGAAGAATATAGACCAGCAGGAACATTCCTCCCCCGTACTTGGCTGCCAGGTAAGGAAAACGCCAGATATTTCCCAGACCTACAGCAGATCCGGCAACAGCCAGCACATAACCCAGCTTCCCGGAAAAACGTCCCCGCTGATGATGGCTGTGACCGGATTTCTTTGATTCACTCATCCATTAACCCTCCTTAACATCATGTGTAAAAAAAACTCCCACAGGATCACACCTATGGGAAGTCTGTATGATGATATAGTATCAAAAAATGCGGGAAATGTCAAAAAAAAAGCCGTGTTCTCTTCCCGCCCGTATTGTTCCATGATATAATACCTTTGTTGTCCAACCGAAACCCGGCAGCGGGAGAAGGTGAACGTTATAGACACTTTAATAACCTTTATCATCACTGTTGCGGCAGGTGTTACTTGCCATCTCATCTGCAAATGGTTAGACAGACATGATAGGGACAACAAATAGCCTGGTGGTTTCTTATCCACTGTAATAAAATAAGAAGAAAGCCCGAGAAGCTGCAACTTCGAGGGCTTTCACTCTTTTTGTTATAAACACTTTAATACCTTTTGCCTACTGGCATTATATCATATGCAATTTTTCTTTGCAATATACCCGTACAGCATTTTCTTTTGTAATAAGCAGTCTTTTTATTTACCCTTACGGCATTAACCCGGCTTCATGCTATATAACTATAAAGGGGCTCCCCTGTTTACTTATAATTATATCTTTACTCTTCTCGCCCGTATTGTTCTATGATATAATACCTTTGTTGTCCACCCGAAACCCGGCAGCGGGAGGAGGTGAACCGCATGGACTTATAATCTCTTTTCCTACTGGCATTATATCATATGCAATTTTTCTTTGCAATATACTCAACATACTTTTTTAAAGCCTTTTTTAAAGTGTTTCTGCTTATATGATATTTATTCATTAAATCTATCTGTCTTATACTGCGATCTGTAAGGAACTCCTCTATATCCTGTTGAAGCTCCGGTGTCATCTTATCAAGCTGTCCTGTTTTACGCCCACTTTTCTTTGAGCTTGCTTCAATTTTTTTGTTATTCCGCTCTACCGCGCAGACGGTTGTTCCGGAACTGTATTCCTGATCGCAGTGGTTATACATGCCTGGCATCAGGAAAAGGCGACCTGACCGGTAAATGTCATGATCCCGAAAAACAGCAGAAATGCGGCCCACAAAAAGCAGTAAGCTCCGCCGAAAACAGGCTTTCGGGGTTTGTTTTCCGTAATGCGGTCGGGCTGCTTGGGGTCATAATATCCCACCACCTGCCGTCCCAGATCCCGCTTGCCGGAAAGCGACTGACGGCTCGAGTACCGATAGGTCCTGCCATTCACTGCGTACTCATAGGTCGGCAGATAGTACATCTCCCGGTGCAGCCGATCACTGCCGTCCTCCTGGTGCTCCCACCTTTCAACGACCGATTCCTCGATCCATACCACCTTCATCATCGTGGTGCCTGTGTACCGGCGCACATCATCCTCGTATTCCTTCCGTGTGCCTTTCCGGCGGCGAATCCCGAGCCAGGCTGCCAGCACACTCCCGAGAAGAAAGCCGGTTCCTGCTGTGATATTCCGCGTATATTCTACGGGCCATACCACAAGCGCTATCGCAAGAATGAAACCGAATACGATAACTTTGATACTCTTCATACGTCCTCCTTCCTGTTGCTATGGGCGGGAACTCTTTTTACGATACCGGCGGCTGGTTCTGTACCGCATCCACAAACAGAAGGGTCAATCCAATGTAAACGGCGCAGGCTGCTGCAAGCAGGACGCAGAGGATGACACAGACTGATTGAACCGGTTTCCGCAAGTAACGGCGGGAAAGGATGATCCCCGCCAGCGACAGTACCAGCAGCGCCGCAGCGCACCAAAGGGGCATATGGTCCACCGTTACTGAAAACTTATAAAAAGTTATAACCTTCTATGTTCCATTCCTACTTCAGCGAGTATGCTTTTGATGATATAAATATCTATCTACTCACAAGTTCTTGTACTCTCCATAGGCGTAAATTCCGGATTA
>CAKROW010000137.1 GCA_934373235.1 uncultured Blautia sp.
AACGTCTGAGATTTGAAACATTAAGGAGAAGAGAAGATGGAAGAGAAAAAGGACTATTTATGGAAAGTTAAATGGATAGGTGTATTATTGTTGCTTTTATCATTAATCAGTATTACGAAAAATGTAAAAGCAGCAGAACGCTTTTTATGGCCAGTACCAAATTATACAAATGTATATCAAAGCTATAGTAGTAAACATCGAGCAATAGATATTTCTCAAGGTGGAATAGCAGGAAAACCTGTTGTAGCAACTAAAAGCGGTGTAGTAGTTGCCGCAAAGGATACATGTAATTGTGGAGATCCATATACGCCATGTAATTGTAATGGAGGACAAGGCAATTATGTAATTATAAAGCATAACGATGGTGGCTTTTCTAGATATTTACATCTACAGTATGGCTCAGTATCGGTTCAGGTGGGACAATCTGTTAATCGTGGTGCCCAGATTGGATTAGTTGGTTCTAGTGGAGAATCATGTGGTTATCATTTACATTTTGATTTAGCCACGGGGGTAGCATGGAATTTGAATAACAGATATAATCCGATGAATGAGTCATATGAGTATAACATTATTAATGAACCTTTATCCATAAGCAACGTTCGGGTCTCAGATGTTAATTCAAATTCCTACAAGGTTTCCTGTAATATAGCAGGAAATGTCACAAAAGTTTTATTTCCAACCTGGCCATCGGCAGATGATAGTGGAAATCCTATATGGCATGAAGGAACAATAAGTGGTAATACAGCAAGCTGTGTTATAAGAAGAAGTGATCATGGAAATAAAACTGGAGATTATATATCTCACATATATATTTATGATTCAGCAGGAAATTCAATTTCAGCGGCAGCACCACTAGTAGTAATGGGAGATACTCAAGCACCTGTAATTAGCGATATAAGAATATCAGAAATTAAAATGGATTCATTTACTGTTACTTGTAAAGTATATGATAATGGAGGAGTGACTTCAGTTAAATTTCCAACCTGGCCGTCAGCAGATGATAGTGGAAATCCTATATGGCATGAGGGCACAATTAATGGAGATACGGCTAGTTGTGTAATTAAGAAAAGTGATCATGGAAATAAAACTGGATTGTATCTTACACATATATATGCATATGATATGAATGGAAATATGACAGCGGGGCGAGCTCCTGGAGTTATTATAGGAGATACAGAACCACCTGTAATAGAAGATATTAAAATTATTGATGTTACGGAAGAAAGTTATACTATCACATGTACTGTAAAAGATAACAATAGTAGTGGCGCAATATCTGTACGATTTCCAACCTGGCCATCGGCAGATGACAGCGGAAATCCTATATGGCATGAAGGTAGAGTAAATGGGGATACAGCAAGTTGTGTAATTAAAAAGAGTGACCATGGAAACAAAACAGGAACATATATTTCTCATATATATGCATATGATGTGGTAGGAAATAGTTCATCTGCTGCAGCACCCGCAGTAGAATTAGGAAAAAAACATCAACATGTTTATGCATCCAGTATTAAGAAACCAGCCACCTGTACCGAACCTGGAATTCGGCTTTATACTTGTAAAGACAATGACGACAGTTACGAGGAAGAAATTCCATCAACAGGTCATCAGCATACTGAGTTACGAAATGTAAAAGTAGCAACTTGCGCGCAGGAAGGTTACACAGGAGACACTTACTGCAAGGATTGTAATACAAAACTTACCGTTGGAAAAGTCCTTCCGAAAACGGATCATACCTGGGATGCAGGAAAGATTACAACAGCAGCAACCTGTAGTGGAAAAGGTATCAAGACTTATACCTGTACAGGATGCAATGCAACAAGGACAGAAGAAATCCCATCAACAGGTCATCAGCATACCGAGTTGCGAAATGTAAAAGCAGCTACCTGTGCACAGGAGGGATATACAGGTGATACCTATTGTAAGGACTGCAATACGAAACTGGCATCCGGTAAGGTTCTTCCAAAAACGGATCATATCTGGGACACTGGAAAAGTAACACAGAATGCAACATGTAACGCTAAAGGAATCAAAACATTCACTTGCACAGTATGTAAATCCACAAGAATTGAAGAAATTCCTGCAACCGGACATGTAAATAAGATTACAAAATTTGCAAAAGAAGCTTCCTGTAAGTCAGAAGGTTATACAGGTGATGTTTACTGTCAGGATTGTGGTAAACTTTTAGAAGAAGGTCAGGTAATTCCAAAAGCAGATCATGTATGGAATAAGGGTGAAATTACAACACCAGCCACCTGTACTACCAAAGGTATCAAGACATATAGCTGTGCTTCTTGCGGAACAACTAAAACAGAAGCTATTGCAGCAACTGGTCATGGAGCAACAGAGATCAGAAATAAAAAAGATGCAACTACGACATCCGAAGGTTACACAGGAGATATTTACTGTACAATCTGTAATCAGAAGATAAGTTCAGGTAAGAAGATAGCAAAACTCACACCACAAACAGCAACTCCTGGAAAGACGGTAAAGGACAAATCAACAAATGGGTTTTATAAAGTCCTTCAGGATGGAGTGAGTGTTGAGTTCACGAAACCTGTTTATAAGAAAGCATCTGTAAGAATTCCAGATACGATTAAAGTAAATGGAATCACTTGCAAAGTAACTGGTATATCAGCAAATGCATTTAAGAATAATAAATCACTTAAGTCTGTTACAATAGGAAGAAATGTTACTGTGATCGGAACAAACGCATTTTATGGATGTAAGAAGTTGAGCAAGGTAAGTGGCGGAAATAGAATCGTAAAGATTGGACACAGAGCATTTGCAAATTGCAGCAGCCTGAGTAAAATAACAATTTCTGGATCTGTCAGAAGTATTGGAAAACAGGCATTCTGTAATTGTAAGAAACTCAGGAGCATTATAATTAATACAAGCACTCTGTCAGGTAAAACAGTAGGTTCAAAAGCTTTTGCAGGAACCTATAAAAAGCCAACTGTCAAAGTTCCGGCAAAACAGATGAAAGCATATAAGAAGCTTTTAAAAGTGCGAGGTATGAGTTCAAAGGCAGTTTATAGAAAGTAAAGAAAATGCAGGCAGCTAGTTGAACAGTTGCCTGCAAAATAAAAAGCTTTTGACATATTTTATTTGTCGTGGTACTATGATTATAGAAATAGAGTGCTACCGATAGACGGTTAGTCCGATATATGGTGTGACAAAAATTGCCGCCTAGTTTACCAGACCGGGGCGGTTATTTTTGTGGTTTATGATTATCTTTGCCTAATGTATATCCGATACTAAAGCAGGTTAAGCCGAAGCTCA
>CAKROW010000138.1 GCA_934373235.1 uncultured Blautia sp.
GAATTAGCGATGTTTACGACGAGAGAAAACAGAAGGGCAGCTACCATTATCAATAAAGCAATTGATCAGTCATCCAATATTTTAAATGGCGTTGTCCTTGCACAGAATTCTGTTTCAGAAAAGAAAATGACCTTGCGAGATGTCCTTGCAGAGTATGCAGGTTTCGCTGTCGGAGTTTCATCTGTGATTATTTTTGTACTGCTTCTTCTGGTTTATTCCCTTTCAGTAAGCAGGAAAAAACAGATGGAAGCATTGAAAGAAGCACAGGATGCAAATGCGGCGAATATAGCAAAAACGACATTCCTGAACCATATGTCCCATGATATCAGGACACCAATGAATGCAATTATTGGATTTACAGATATTGCCATGAAGAGGAAGCCGGACAAAGAAGTGGAGAATTGTCTGAAAAAGATCAGGCAGAGCTCAGAATATCTGATGACACTGATTAACGATGTGCTTGATATCAGCCGCATTGAAAGCGGTAAACTGGAATATAAACCGGTACCGGTAGATCTCAGGGATATGATAGATACTGTTTTGTCGATTGCAAGGGGATATACAGAAAATCGTGACCTTAATCTGTATGTTTCAAGAGAAGAACTTAAAAATCCTTATTTGATGGCAGATGAACTCAGAATCAGGGAAGTATTGCTCAACATTATCAGCAATGCAGTCAAATTTACAAAAGACGGAGGCAGCATTTCATTTGTTGCAGAAAACTGTCCGGGTAATGATGAGCATCATATGATCGTACGCTATCGTATATCAGATACCGGAATTGGTATGAGTGAAGAATTCCAGAGCAGAATATTCGATGAGTTCAGTCAGGAAAATGGTGGGGCAAGAACCAGTTATAAGGGAACCGGACTGGGAATGGCCATTGCCAAACAGTATGTAGATCTTATGGGTGGAAAAATTGAGGTCAGCAGCAGACAGGGAATTGGCTCAACATTTACTGTAGAAATCCCACTGCTTATAGCAGAACATGTACAAACGGAAGAGAAAAAAAAGATAAGGAAGGATATGGATCTACATGGTCTGCATATCCTTTTGGCAGAAGACAATGATTTAAATGCGGAGATAGCAGTGGCTCTATTGGAAGAACAAGGGATGACTGTAACCAGGACTGCCGATGGTAAATCTGCCCTGGCACAGTTTTGCGATGCAGCTCCGGGGACATTTGATCTGATCTTGATGGATATTATGATGCCTGAAATGAATGGATATGAAACGACAAAAGCTATAAGAAATCTGTCGGACCGTCCTGACGGAAAGAAAATACCTATTATTGCCATGACAGCAAATGCATTTGCAGAGGATGTACAGGCTGCTTTGAAAGCTGGAATGGATGACCATGTGGCGAAGCCGGTTGATATGAGTATTTTAATATATGTCATCACGAAATATATAGACCGATGATTCATTTGTTGAAAAATGAACCAAAAATTTCATACTGGAATGGAACCTGCCAGGTAATCTGATTGATCTTGAGCAGAGAGAGGGTAGAATTAATAGATTTATGTGCCTGGCAATCAGACAGAATGTTGCTGATAAATACGGCAATGCAGGAAGAACTTCTGGAATATTTGATCAGGGAATTTAAAGATACAAGCGGATTGAAGGAATTGTTTATTGATTTGAGTCCATTTTCAAAAGGAAAAGAGGGCTGATGAAATGTTATTGCGAATCGGATGAGAATTAGGAGATAAGGAGATGTACGATGCCATTTAAGATAGTTCGCAACGATATAACAAAAGTTAAAGCAGATGTGATTGTAAATACTGCAAATCCGAATCCGATATGTGCAAGCGGTACAGATTTAGCCATATATGAGGCGGCAGGAAAAGAAAAACTTCTCGCAGAAAGAGTCAGTATCGGTAAGATTGCAAGAGGTGATATTGCTGTTACCAATGCATATAACTTAAAGGCAAAATATATTATCCATACAGTAGGACCGGTATGGACAGATGGAAAGCATAATGAATTTGAAATCCTCGAGGATTGTTATCGAAAATCATTACGGAAAGCATTGGAACTTGAGTGTGAGAGTATAGCATTCCCACTGATTTCGACAGGAGTATATGGATTTCCGAAGGACAAGGCATTACAGATTGCTGTGTCAGCATTCAGCCAGTTTCTTACCAAAAATGAAATGGAAATCATACTGGTAGTGTTTGATAAAAGGTCTTTTCAACTGTCCGGTCAGATTGTTGGGAATATTGATTCTTATATAGATGCTAATTACGTCAGAGAAATCCATAGAAAAGAGTATCCGATAAGGAGCAGAAGAAGTACTCATATAAAAGAATTGGCAGAAGAAGATTTCAATGAAGAAATGCTTCAAAGAGAAGAAGACAACTATCCACTTGAGGAAATGACAGATACGGGCATGACAGAGTTGCTCATGCCGTCAGAAAATCTATCATTGGAAGACCAGCTTGCGAATATTGGAGTTTCCTTTCATGACAAATTATTTGAGCTGATTGATGAAGCACATCTTGATAATAAGGATGTGTGGAAACGGGCAAATCTTGACAGGAAACATTTTTCAAAGATTCAGTGCGACCAGAACTATCATCCAAAGAAGAAGACTGTGATGGCACTCTGTATTGCACTGCACCTTGATCTGGAACAGTCAAAAGACTTACTTGCCAGAGCGGACTGGGCATTCAGCCCAAGCAGCAGAGTGGATCTGATTGTACAGAAGGCAATAATAGATAAGCAGTATGATATTATGCAGTTGAATGTGACTTTGTTTAAGTATACGAATGAAATCCTTGGAGTATAGGAGCAAGATGCATATGTGGAATGACATATATAAGCCTGATTCGATTGGCAGTGAGGCGGCACGATTATTGCAGATGAGGAATATAAAGAAGCGTGCAGTATAACCTTGGAAAGAGAGTACCTGATACATCGAAATGCTCATAGCTGTGGCTTATTCACTGAGATATGAAAGGTTGAAAAACCTTGAATTTTCAATAAAAAACACTTGATTATATGAGGAGGAAGAAGACATTTTCTATGAGGAGTTTACAAGTAAATATTGATTGTCATATGTTACGTCGGTATTTATAATATCGGCGTTTGTTTTCTCCTAAAAAGTGTCGCCCGGACAGCGACCATATAAAGATGCCGCTCAACTATACTCATATTGTAACAAAGAAAAAGAGCTGACGGAGCAATCCGGAGATTGGAGGCATATATGTACGGAGCAATTTTAGGAGATATTATAGGAAGTCCATTTGAGTTTG
>CAKROW010000139.1 GCA_934373235.1 uncultured Blautia sp.
CTGGGTAAAAGTCTCATCACCTTTTACATTTTTAATGTCTGTCAGATTCGATACATCACTGATCTTTGCAGAGGTATCTCCTGAATTTTTAAGCCAGTTGGAAACTGTGATATCTTCCACGCTTCCGTCCGCTGCTGTATTTACATAAACTGTTTCTTCCTTGCTGACAGTATCACTCTGTGCTGCCGCACCCATTACAGTTCCTGCCCCAAGGATTACAGCCATCCCTGCTGCAAGTGTTGCAGCAGCTTTTCTTTTTCTGTTTCTGTTCATATCTGCCAACTCCTTCTCTATTTTTTAACAAATCCAATGGATGTCCGGCATATGATCGGGTCAAAGATCATAAACATAGCCGGAAGTACCAGTAAAACTACCAGTGTACTGATAACAGCGCCTCTCGAAAGCAGATTGGTAATGCTTCCGATCATATCCACCTGTGTATAAACACCAACTCCGAATGTTGCAGCAAAAAAACTGCATCCACTTATGATAATGGATCGGATAGATGTTTTGTGGGCAATGGATATGGCTTCTTTCTTTGACCTGCCAAGATACCTTTCTTTCTGATAACGGCTGGTCATAAGGATTGCGTAATCCACCGTTGCACCAAGCTGGATACAGCCAATAACGATACTTGCCACAAACACTACCTCTTTCCCCTGATAAAAAGGTACTGACATATTTACAAAAATGGCAAACTCGATAACTGCCACCAGAATAAACGGCAGGGATATGGATTTAAACACGATCATAATGATCACAAAGATCGCAAGTATGGAAACTATATTGACTGTTTTCAGGTCAACATCTGTAACGTCTTCCAGATCCTTGGTAAGAGGAGCTTCTCCGATCACCATGGATTCCGGGCTGTACCCCTTGACGATCTTCTGGATCTCATCAATCTGTTTATTCACTTCAGCGGTTGCTGTTTTGTATTTGGAACATATAAACTGGAGTTCATAATCATCACTCTCCAGCATCTTCCGCAGATCTTTGGGAATCATGGTATCCGGGAATGCAGAACCTACAAAGGAGTCCATTCCAAGAGCCCAGCGGACACCGTCCACCTTCTTGATGTCATTCAGCATATCGCTTTTTTCTTTGGAAGTTAGTCCCTTTTTCAAAAGCACCATATGCACATTGCTCATGTCAAAAGTTTCCTGGAGTTTGGCATTTGCAACATTGCTGTCCAGAGTTGACGGAAGAGATTTATCAATATTATAGTAATTCTGGAGATGGCTGTTTCCATAAACAGCCGGGAAAAGCATTATCAGAAACAGGAGCAGCCACAGCTTGTAATGCTTTGTTATAAAGCCGGATACACGATCCAGATTTGGAATCAGTGCCCTGTGTTTGGTCTTCTCAATAGCTTTGTCAAACACCAGGACCATGGATGGCAGGACAGTAACACAGCACAGCACACCAATAATAACACCCTTTGCCATAACAATACCCATGTCACGTCCAAGTGAGAAAGTCATAAAACAAAGAGCAATAAAACCTGCCACTGTAGTGACAGAGCTTCCTACAACTGATTTAAAGGTATTGGAGATGGCATGTGCCATGGCCCGCTCATTGTCATTCGGGTATTTTACCTTGTATTCTTCGTAACAGTTCAAAAGGAATATGGAGTAATCCATTGTAACACCAAGCTGCAGCACTGCAGTCAGTGCCTTGGTGATATACGAAATCTGCCCCAGAAATATGTTACTGCCAAGATTATAAAGTACAGCAAGCCCGATGCTGCTAAGAAACAGAACCGGCACAACCAGGGAATCCATGGCCAGTATCAGTACAACCAGGGAAAGCAGTGCCGCGATCACAACGTATATAGGCATTTCTTTCAGGGCGATCTTCTTGATATCTGTAACGATTCCGCTCATGCCACTGATAAAGCATTTCTCGGAGGTGATCTTACGAAGCTCTGTCACAGCATCCATAGCAGCATCAGAAGAAGTTGTGTCATCAAACAGAGCGATCATCATGGTTGCATCCCCGCGGAAAAAAGCCTCCCTGAGATCTTTCGGAAGCATCTCCACAGGTACGGACAGATCCAGCACACTGTCATACCATAATACTTTTTTTACATGTTCTACCTGCTCCACCTGTTCCTTCAATGCAGATACATCCTTAAGCTCCATGTCCTCCACAACGATCATGGAAAATGCGCCCATTCCAAACTCATCTACCATGATGTCCTGTCCTTTGACAGTCTCAAGGCTGTCAGGCAGATAGCTTAAAACATCATAATTGATCCTGGTCTCTGCCATTCCGATGCAGGATGGGATCAGCAGCAAAATGCCGATGAGAATGATGAGTTTTCTGTGTCTGGCAATCCACTTTCCTACCTTTACCATTCTTTTTCCTTCTTCCTGATTTTATTTGATAATTTTTATCATTATATGACCAACAGTCATTTTCTGATCCATACTTGTTATATAACAAAAATGGCCTTAAGTCAATATTTTTCCCAAAGATATTGACTTAAGGTCAGTTTTGACTAAAATATAATTGATAACGAAAGGTAGGCAGGGTTTTATGAACAAGCTTGAGCTGAATAAAAAGAAAAAAAGAGAGGCCTTATACAATACTGCATTTGACCTCTTCACCACCAAAGGGCTGAACAAAACCACTATTTCTGATATTGTACAGCAGGCAGGCGTGGCCAAGGGTACTTTCTATCTTTATTTCAAAGATAAATACGATATCCGCAACAAACTGATATCTCACAAGACCAATGAGCTTTTTTACCGGGCTCATGAGGCATTGACACAGACTGATATCACAGGATTTGAACAGCAGGTACATTTTATCGTTGACTATATCCTTACGGAGCTTGAGGAGAATCCCAATCTGCTCCTGTTTATCTCAAAGAACCTGTCCTGGGGTATTTTCCGCCGTGCATTTGAAGAGAAGCAGCCGGACAGTGATTATCAGTTTTATCAAAGTTATATGGATATGCTCTCCAGAAGTCCCGTGCATTACAATAATCCTGAACTTATGCTTTTTACCATCATTGAACTGACCGGTTCCACCTGTTATAGCTGTGTTTTATATCAGCAGCCTGTATCCCTTGAAGAATACAGGCCTTATCTCCATCGCAGTATTGATTCCATTATGAAAAGCTGCGTCATCTGACGCAGCTCAGCCTGTGGACAATGTCCTGCTTTTGGTATCTGCCACCGGAATTTACTCCGTAATATTCCGGTGGCAGATATAAAAACCTATTTATGGTAAGGC
>CAKROW010000140.1 GCA_934373235.1 uncultured Blautia sp.
GATCGAGGGTGGACAGGAGCGTTCCCTTGAGGAAATGGGTGCGCCGGAGGGAACGACTTTTCTGATCAGGAATCTGTTTTACAATACTCCTGCAAGAAGTAAATTCCTGAAATCTGACAGTACAGAAGCAAACTATATCAATACTCTTATGGAACAGCTTGCACTTTCTCATCCTGAGATTTCCTTTAAATATATCCAGAACCGTCAGGTGAAGCTGTCCACATCAGGTAATTTCAGTGTGAAAGATGTTATTTACAGTGTATATGGAAGAGACATTACCAAGGCTCTTCTTGATGTATCTTACGAAAATGATTTCATGAAGATCCAGGGGTTTATTGGAAAACCGGAGATTTCCAGAGGAAACCGTAATTTTGAAAATTATTATATTAACGGGCGTTATGTAAAGAACAGGATAATTACAAAAGCTATTGAGGATGGTTATAAGAATTTTGTCATGCAGCATAAGTTTCCTTTTGTATCTCTTCAGATCGAAATGGATGGAAATGATCTGGATGTAAATGTGCACCCGGCTAAGAGAGAGGTACGTTTTGCCAGAGAACCGGAAGTTTATGAGGCCATATATGAGACTGTGTACCGTGCTCTCACCAGGCGCGAACTGATCCCGCAGGTTCCGGTAGGAAAAGGAGATACTTACAGGCAGGCATCCACAGTACGGACAGGGGCAGTTCCGGAGCCCTTTGAGGTAAGGCGCAGGGAAAAGATCCACGGGAAGAACGAAGGTTACAACCGGGAAAATAAAAAACTGTATGATAACCATGAAACGTTTTCCAGAGAAGAGAACGCCATGTTTGCAGGAACCTTACGTGAAAGCTCTCCGAAAGAACAGGAAAACCGAAAGGAATGGAAAACACAGAAACCTTCATATGAACCACAGACAGAAGCATCCGGGGCAGAATCAGGACAGCGTGGTTATCCACAGCAGCCGGTATGGCAGCCTGCTCCTGGAACAGAAAAATCTGTACCAAAGGATTCCGCTGTATCAGAGGATCTTGCTCAGGTACAGTCATGTCAGGAAGAAACAGCAGGAAAATCAGTTGTGCCACAGGAAACAGCTATACCAGAAGAGCCTGTTACTGAGCAGAATGGAAATATAAACCGTCAGCTTTCTGCAGCGTTTGAGGATTCACCCAGACAGATGGAAATGTTTGAAGAACGCCTCCTTGCTCCGGAATCCAGAAGCCGTCACAAGCTGATCGGACAGCTTTTTGATACTTACTGGCTGGTGCAGTTTGAGGATAATTTTTATATTATCGATCAGCATGCAGCTCATGAGAAAATATATTATGAACGTTTTGTTAAACAGTTTAAAAGCCAGGAAATACAGTCTCAGTATGTAAGCCCTCCACTGATCGTCACATTAAGTCTTGAAGAGGAGGCACTTCTTAAAGCAAATGAAAAGTATTTCAGAGACTTTGGATTTGAGATAGAACCTTTTGGCGGCAGGGAGTACAGTATCAGTGCAGTTCCCTCCAATCTTTTTGGAATGACAGAGGAGGAACTGTTTCTGGAAATGCTGGATCATCTGGGGGGAGAGGGGACAAAAGATGCTTTTGAGCTTTTTGCCGCAAGACTGGCTACCATGGCCTGCAAAGCTGCAGTAAAAGGAAATCATCAGATGTCCCCGCAGGAGGCCGATAAGCTGATCGATGAGCTTCTGACATTGGATAATCCATATAACTGCCCTCATGGAAGACCAACCATTATTTCCATGAGCAAAACAGAGATTGAAAAGAAATTTAAACGAATCGTATAAAAACTATAGAAAAGAAACAGGAGGCCGATATGAAAAATGAACCGCTGATCGTTCTTACAGGCCCCACAGCAGTGGGGAAGACCAGGCTTTCCATAGCACTGGCAAAGTCAGTGGGTGGAGAGATCATCTCCGCAGATTCCATGCAGGTTTACCGCCACATGGATATTGGCTCTGCAAAGATCACCAGAGAAGAGATGGACGGAGTTCCCCATTATCTGGTGGATGTCCTGGAGCCTACAGAAGAATTTAATATTGTGCTTTTTCAGAAACTTGCCAGGGAAGCTATGGAAGATATCCGTTCCCGGGGAAAGATTCCTGTTCTGGTAGGGGGAACCGGCTTCTATATCCAGGCAGTTACAAGGGATATTGACTTTGCTCAGTCTGAACAGGATGACAGTTACCGGAATGAGCTGGAAGATATTGCTCTTAAAATGGGAAGCGGGTATATTCATTCCATGCTGGCAGAGGTGGATCCAAAGGCAGCAGAGGAGATCCATGAGAATAATATCAAGAGAGTGATCCGTGCCCTGGAATTTTACAAACAGACAGGGAAACGTATCTCGGAGCATAATGAAGAGCAGAAGCATCATGAAAGTCCCTATGATCTGGCATATTTTGTACTGAATGCCCCAAGAGATATTCTGTATAAAAGGATTGATCAGCGTGTGGATGAGATGCTTGAGAACGGACTTGCAGATGAGGTAAAAAAACTTCAGGAGCTTGGATGCCACAGAGGAATGGTTTCCATGCAGGGACTTGGGTATAAGGAAATCCTGTCCTGGCTTGAGGGAGAATGCACCTATGAGGAGGCGGTTCGTGTCCTGAAAAGGGATACCAGGCATTTTGCAAAACGTCAGCTGACATGGTTCAGAAGGGAAAGCCAGGTCACATGGGTGAATAAAGAGGAATTTGATTATGATGACAGCAGGATACTTTCCTATATGTTGTCAGTTTGTAAAGAAAAAAATATATTATAGGGGATAATGAAAATGAAAGAAATGTATGCACAGCTTGGGATTTCTTCAGAAGTTTATGATTTTGGACATAAAGTGGAGGAATCTCTGAAAGAAAGATTTGAAGCATTTGATAAAACCGCAGAGTACAACCAGATGAAGGTTATCCATGCCATGCAGAAGAACCGTGTCAGTGAGGCATGCTTTGGTTCTTCATCAGGATATGGTTACAATGATCTTGGAAGGGAAACACTGGAAAAGGTTTACGCAGATACTTTCCATACGGAGGCATGTCTGGTACGTCCCCAGATCACATGCGGCACCCATGCCCTTGCAATTGCTCTCTTTGGCAATCTTCGTCCGGGAGATGAACTTCTTTCCCCTGTGGGAAAACCTTATGATACACTTGAAGAAGTTATCGGGATCCGCCCGTCAAAGGGCTCTCTGGCAGAGTATGGCATCACCTATCGCCAGGTGGATCTGTTAAATAACCGTGATTTTGACTTTGAGG
>CAKROW010000141.1 GCA_934373235.1 uncultured Blautia sp.
TCACCCTGCCTGCTTTTCACTTCTATCGTGCCATCCATGAGCTCTACAAGCTTTTTCGTAATGCCCATTCCGATGCCGCTGCCTTCAATATGACTGGCTGTGGAGTTACGTTCTCTTTCAAAAATTTCAAAAATATGCTTTTGGAATTCTTCAGACATGCCAATTCCATTATCGGTAATGGTGATGATCATATTACACCAGTCTTCTTTTTCACAGGCTTCCTGTACAACGTTACAGGTAATCGTACCTCCTGTATTTGTATACTTTACAGCGTTACTTATAATATTGAAACAGATCTCTGACAGATGCGGTGCATCCATATATACAAACGGATACATGATCTGTTCTGTCAGAGAGAGAGTCTGATTTTTACTTTCTGCCTGTTGCTGGAAGATAGCAACACAATTTTCAAAGCATTCATGGACATTCGAAACAGAGTATTCCATTTCGACCTTATTATTTTCAATCCTTGCAAGATCCAGAACATTACTGAGTAACGACAAAAGTCCTTTTCCGCATACCTGGATCTTTTCAAGATATCTGCCAAGTTTTTCAGTTTCCTGCAAATGTCTGGATGCCAGCTCTGCATAACCAATGATTGCGTTCATAGGAGTCCTGATGTCATGAGACATATCAAACAGGAATGCTGATTTTGCTTTATTGGCACATTCTGCTTTTAATTTAGCTTCCCGCAATTCTTCCTCTTGTCTTAATTCCCGCAGTTTTTCATCTGTCACATCTCGATTTGCGATCAGTACTGATGTAATATTTCCATTTTTATCATAGCTCTGAGGAACAACCATGGAAAGAAACCATGATCCATTCTTTTTTTTGAATTCGGAAGACATGGATTCTTTATTATGAAGCCGTGCCGCCATAGTTTGTATATCAAAAAAATCTATATATTTCTGTACAAACGATTCTGCTATTATACCTTTTATAATCTCAAACTGAGGATCCCAGTCAGTACTGTCTTCTTTAAAATCCATATCCATTTTGCGAGATCTTTTGACAAGTTCAACCCTCTTTGTTTTTAAATTCAACATTGAGATATGATAGTAGGCAGTGCCTAATGCCTGAAGCGCCTGCCGGGTTTTTTTCACCTGCTTTCCCAATGTGACAGGGAATTCTTCACCGTTCATCTGTTCCTGATCCGGTACTGACTGATGCAGATGCCGGACTAACCATTTTCCATTTATCCTCTCATAGATAATAGTGAATCTTGTTTCCATTTCAAAACAGACTGATCCATCACGAAACAGGCCAGCAAAGTCTACCGTCCCATGTGCAAGAACATGGTCATCACCAAGCCACTCTTCTTCCTGATGTAAATTTTTTACTTCAATTCTGATTTTGCCTCTTCGTTTTACATCAAATTTAAATGATTCCAAAAACTCATGCAGATTGGTGAATAACTCATGTTTCCCGGTTCCAATCAGATTAATATTTTCATCAAAATAATTCTCGATACCCAGATCATTTACTGATTCAGCGTTACTATATATTTTCAAAAGTTGTTCTGTGAGTTTTTTAAAATCATCCATACGCTCCCCTCCCACCTGAAAACATTAAATGATTTTTAGTTCTTTGCCCAATTTCGGAGTTTCCACACTTTTCATTCTCTTCCCATAATTTCATATTACACATCAGATCACTTGCTTTATTATATCACAGCATCATATTAATCCGCTATCATTTTTTCAGGACAGGTATCCATGGCAATACTGCCAAAGAGGAAAAAATAATATATTTGATGGCTGCACCCCAAGCCCCCGGGAAATCAAAATGACCAATATCAGATGTTTTTTTAAGTACGTCAAAAATCGGGATGAAATCCAGAAAAACAGATTTCATCCCGATTTTTTCACTGTAATGGCAGGGACTGCCGTTTAATCATCTGTTTTGATGCTTTTGCGACAGCCCCATTTGTCAGAATACTTATGTTCTACCTGTTACGTGTTTTTTCTTTACAGTAAAAGTTAATTTGTGAATACCCGATAATTATCCTTCTTATTGTAATCCTTGTGGATTCCATCATCCTCATACATGGTATAACTGCTGTTTTTATATCCGATGATCTGCAGATGTGCTGTATCAATATCATTCACACACTCTGCCGCTTCTGCAACCGGGATACATTTACCATTCCGAATGAAGAGCGGTACTTCATTTAGTGCCACATCTACATAATGGATACCTTTTGTGAGAACCTCTTCAGAAATGCTTCCGTCCGGCAGGAACTTGATAAATTTCATTTCTTCCGGCAGATAGACATAACGGCCTCTTGCGTTCTGCTCATAGACCGGCGCGATCATGATCTCGTTTCCAAGCATCAACTGATCCTCTATCCTGATCGCTCTTCTGTCATCCGGATAAACAAACCCAAGTGGTTTGAAATACATGTCATCACTGAGCACAGCTTTCATATACTCACTGTACAGATAGGGCACAAGACGGTATCTGGTGTTAATGACAGCACGGAAATCCTCAATTTTTTCAAATTGATAACATTCCTGCTCTCTTGTTCCCGTCGCTGAATGATTACGCATCAGCGGTGTAAATACACCAAGTGCAAGAAAACGAAGCAGCAATTCTCTTGTCGTATCACTGCCAAAGCCTCCAAGGTCAGCACCTGTATACAGGAAACCACACATATTCAGAGACGGCAGCATCTTCAGATTAAGAAGGATATGTGACCACCAGGATTTATTATCTCCTGTCCAGATTCCGCCATAACGGTGCATTCCTATGTAGGAAGATCTGGAAAACATCAGAAAACGTTTTTCCGGGTCAATGCGTTCAAAAGCTTCTCCGGCTGCTCTTGTCATATTGTAGCCAAAAAGATTATGTACCTTGTCATGACGGATCTTTTTACCATCCACATTATGATAAAATCTTTTATAATCTTCCGGATCATTCGCAATACCCAGCATCTTTCCCTGCATCGCCCAGGGATGAATCCTGCCTTCGGTATCCTTTGCAAACTCTCCGGCAAGTTCTTTTGCCTCTGCAAGCCCTTCAGCAGAATAAAAGATTGCAGGCTCGTTCATATCATTCCAGAAGCCTTCTATTCCCTGTTCGATCAGAAAACGATATTTGTCTCCGAACCATTTTCTGGCTTCCGGATTCAGCATATCCGGAAAATGGGTATCTCCCGGCCATACAGCTGCAACAAAATC
>CAKROW010000142.1 GCA_934373235.1 uncultured Blautia sp.
CTGCTGTCCGGAGTGCTATTTCGATAAATACTATATTACTACTTTCCGCGGAAATGTCAACCCGTCACAGAATACTGTCTGTGAACAGTAACAGTTACTGTTCATCATTGACTTCAATAGGTTCTGTTTCATAGATGAATTTTACGCTTCCGTCCATTCCCTCTGCCCTGTCTGCAAAGCTTGTGTAGGAAACCTCTTCTGTCTTAAGTGCCTTAAAGCGGTCAACAATATCCATAAGATCATCATTTACAGTATCATAAAGTTTTTTGATACCGTCTTTGTAAAATTTCTTCTGTCCATCATTTAAAGTCTTTGCTCCGCTGTTCAGGCTCTTGATACCACTCTTGACCTGTGAGCTTGCCTGGGTGATCTTCTTAGTTCCGCCGGATAAGGTCCCAACACCGGACACAAGGCTTGATGTTCCGCTCTTTAAGCTCTGGCTGCCTGTAACAAGGCTTCCGGTTCCGGATGCAAGCTGGCTGGCCCCGCTCTTTAAAGTGCCGCTCTGTGAAGTGAGCTGGTTTACTCCGCTTACAAGCTGAGTTCCGCTGGATGCAAGCGTCTGGATACCTTCTTTTAACTGATCCGTTGCAGCAGTGATCTGGCTTGCTCCGCCGGTAAGCTGTTTCTTGGCACTCTTTAACGCTTTGGCTCCGCTCTTTAACGTTTTGGCATTGGCATTTTTCTTACCCTGAAGCTGGGAGATTCCGCTGGTGATCTCTTTTCCGGATGCTTTTAATGCTGCTGCTCCGTCTGTCAGCTTCTTGGAGCCTGCTTTTGCAAACTTGCTGTATCCATTCTGAAGTGACTTGTTTCCGGCAGTCAGTTTCTTGGAGCCTGCGGCAAGTGTCTTCACACCTTCCTGCATCTTTGGAAGCTGTTTGGAAAGTCCCGCAAATAAAGTATCCATACTCTGGATTCCCTCCGCAAGCTGTGTGCCAAGTGCAGAAAGATTGTCGCCACTGTCTTTTAACGCATCATTATTCGCCACGAGGCTCTGGGCGCCTGTATCAAGGGCATTTATATTTTCTTTCAGTTGGTTCATGGCAGTTCCAAGCTGTGTAAGCTGTCCGTTTAATGCTGTCAGGCTCTCTGAAAGGGATGTTCCATCCTCAGATGCTGTCTCAGCCGCCTGGGCTGCCTGGTTCTTAAGTTCTTCAGCAGCACTCTGAAGTCCTGTGGTATCCGGTGTCTCTGCTGTGATAGTGGAAGTATCAATAGCTTCTGCGCTTCCCTGGGCGGCCTGTACAGAGCCAAGAGCGGAACTTACAGCTTCCTGTACAGCCGCTGCTGTCTCCTCATCCATACCACTGTAATCAATTCCGGAAAGTGCTGCCGCCGCCTGGGAAAGTTCTTCTTTTACAGAACCCAGGCCTTCATTTACAGAAGAAGCATCTACAGATGGTGTTGACTGCTCGCTGATCCACTGCTCAATAGCGTCAGCCTGGGTACTCATAGTCTCAGCAGAGGTTTCAAGCGTGGATACAAGAGTCTGGGCACTGTCTCCAATGCCTTCATATCCTTCCCTGGAATCTTCCATCTGGGAGATGACATCTTTCAGCGCACCGATATTGTCAGCAAGATTCTGGACTCCTGCGATATAATTCTGGACTTCAGTATTAAACTGAGATACACCATTGGTATAATCTGTTACATTCTGGCTTAAGGTGTTCAGGGAATCCACATCGATCTTGGCTGCCAGTGCGCTTAACTGTTTGGATGCATCCTGGATCCCTGTCACTGCCGAGTCAATGCCCGGAACCAGTTCACCGATACCGGACACCAGGCTCTGGATACCGTTTACATACTGGGTAATGCCATCTGCTAGGTTTCCTGCTCCGGAAATATATTCTTTCATTCCGTCTGTCAGTGTGGTTGTTCCGTCCACGTAGGCTGTTACTCCATCAGCAAGCTCTGTTCCACCATTTACGTAAGATTTTACTCCATCGGTCAGTGTTTTCATACCTGCAGCATAATCAGTCATCTTGGAATTCAGTGTATTGACACCTGCAGTATACTGGCTGATACCGTCTGCCAGTGTACCCACTCCGTCTGTATAGGCCGAAACTCCGCTTGAAAGCTGTCCGGCTCCTGTATTTAACTGACTTGCTCCGCTTGAAAGCTGCCCGGCTCCGCTGTCCAGCTTGGATGCTCCGGAGCTTAAACTGCTGACACCGGCTGCCAGGGTGGAAAGACCGGAATCAAATTCTTTATATTTGTCATTAAGAGTTCCGGTTCCTTTATAAAGGCTTTTGGTTCCCTTCACCAGCTTAACTGCCGCATCTTTCAGATCATCCATGGAATCCTTCAGTTCATCCAGGCTGTCCATATCACCCAGATCCACCTCATCAAACACATCGGTAAGAGCTACCGTAAAGGAAGAACTGATCTCGCAGTCTGTAACATCTGCCTCCACAGTGAAATCCTCTGGAATCGTCACTTCTTTTTCCATGTCCTTGGAAAGCGCAAGGTTTTTCTTAAGTCCCGGCATTGCCATACCTACCACAATGTTGCGGCTTCCGTCAGATATCACCTTGCCGTTGTCAATGGTAATATCCGAGAAATTATCTGTGGGAAGAATCATTCCTGTCACCATCACAAAGGGTGAATACATGGTAGTGGATTTTCCATCTACTTTTGTGCTGACCCTGGTATTGTTCTTGTAAGATACCTTGATCTTCAGATGTCCGCTTTTTCCTGCCAGGTTATCCGGAGAGATCTCTGATCCGTCCAGATAATACTTGATACTCATGGTCACAGGAAGCTCCTTGGTGCTTTTGCCCTGATAATAAATGTCTTTTCCGTCTGTATCCCAGGTAAGGTTTTTTC
>CAKROW010000143.1 GCA_934373235.1 uncultured Blautia sp.
GGATGCCTGAGCAAAGAATTCTCATTCCTGACGCCACATTATAATATTGATTACAATGGATGGCATATTGATGGAACTATTATGGAATGGGATTATAGTATTCTTGATCGAAGCGGTTATTCAATTGCACGGGTTAGTAAAGAACTGTTTCATGTGACAGATACTTATGTCATTGATGTGCAGGATCTGGGAAATGGTACTTGGAAACCTGATAGTGGGTTGTATATGGTGTATTACGATAGTTGGAATTCCATTTGGAAAGCAGTTTTTCAAGCAAATCAGATAAAGGCTCGTGCATGCTTCTATGATTTTATGGGGCATTATTCACGTCCTGATGTTGCACATATTGAACTTAATCATTCACATCCAAGAAATCTTAATGTTACATGTGAAGAGCAGCTATATGCCCCAGATTATAAAAAACTTCAGGAAATATCTGAAAAATATGAGGTAGCATTAGCACAGCTTGAAAAATTAGCCAATAAAATTGAAACACGAAAATAATAATGCGTATTTTTTACAAGCTCTACTGGCTTAACTACCAGTAGGGCTTCTTTTTACCCTTTTTTGTATTTAGAGGCTGAGAAAGCTACAGATCAGAAATTCGGATCGAAATGCCGACTCAATACTTTGAAAATTGAATGAGCTTGCCAGTCTGCCGGAGTCCTGCCAGATAGGATTCCGGATAAGTCCAAGGACAATCGGTCCGAGGATCCTGGAGACCATACACGATATGGCTGAGGCTGATTATAATCTTGACTATTTGCTTTGGCTGATGGGAAGAAATGTAGAAAAACAAGGAAAGCAAGAAAATACGAAAAGTTATTTATGACAATTTATTACATGTAAGATATAATAATGAACAAGAGATTCATTTTAATAGGCATTTGAGAAATTTAAAATAAGAGGAAGAATTGGATCAGTGGATGTGAATGTGATCAATGAATTAAAAAGCGGCTTAAGTGCCGATTATATAAATGGTTCTGTGGCGGCAAATCTGGAGTATGCGTTGAAAGATAACGGTGTGATTTATACCATCCTTCAAATACGGTGATTTTGAAGGAGAACGTAATGGGCGTTATTTTACAGATTTTACAAAAGATACTTTTGAAAAATTTATTAAAGTGATACAGGAACTTACGATAGAAGAAGAGTGGATTACTTCGGATGTGCGTCCGGGAAGAGTGGAAGAAAAATGGCTCAATTTAATTTTGAGGAAAATTCAGAAATAGAGGAACTCCATATTGAACCCACAGATGTCATGACCGGAGACAGAAATAAAAGCAGATATCTGCCGTACCAGTTAAAGCTTAGTATGGCTCGGGTAAAGCAGATAGATATTATTGTGTCGTTCCTTATGGAATCAGTGCCCAGATGAAGACTTTTATTGACCGTACTTATCCAATCTGGCAGCATCTTGGTAAAAAAGAGGTTTACTATATTATATCGGCTGGCTTGGGTGAGGACATTATTGAAAGATCACTTGGTGATCTGAATGGTTTTGTAGAGCATCTGGAAGAATACAAGATTGCAGGAAAGATATATGCAGCAAACGTGATGGATGCCGGATTGGTCAAGAATCAAAATGTTTTTCAAAAAGCCTATGATATGGGATATTCTATTTAAGCTATTGAAAGATTGGGATTTACGGAGGGGAACAAATGATTCTTTATTTTTCTGCAACGGGAAATAGTAAATATGTTGCGACTCGGCTTATACAATTTGAGAAACAAGAGCTGCTGTCCATTGTGGATTGTATTCGGAATGACCAATATACATTTTCCGACAAAACAATCGGAATCATTTCACCAACTTATGATTTTGGGCTGCCGAGTATTGTAAAGGAATTTCTTGAAAGAGCTTCTTTTCAAACAGAGTATCTGTACTATATTGCCACCTATGGAACAACACCCGGCGCATCTGGCGCAATAGCAAATAAGGCAATTCAGGGTCGAAAAATAGATGCCTATTATTCTGTTCAAATGGCAGATACATGGACTCCTATCTTTGACCTTTCTACCCCGGAAAAAGTTGCGAAGTACACCAAAAACACCGAGGCTGAAATCAGTAGCATCATCCGCAGAGTCAAAGAACGCAATAAGAACCGTTATATGTCGCCTCGTACTCCGGCTTTTATTACTGAATGGATTGCTGAACCAATTTATAACAACAAAGTGCGGTGTACTGTAAATTTTCGTGTAGAAGACACTTGTATCGGATGTAGTATGTGTGTCAGAAAATGTCCTGTGCAGGCCATTGAAATGCAGGGGAAGCGGCCTGTCTGGGTCAAGAATAAATGTGTGATGTGCCTCGGCTGTTTGCACCGCTGCCCGAAGTTTGCTATTCAGTACGGCAAAAACACCAAGAAGCATGGGCAGTATACAAATCCGAATGTTACAATATAAATTCCAGCTTTGTTGTACAGAGATGAGCCTCAGGAGTTTGAGAAATGAAATTGAAGCTTGAAGAGAGGAAGGAGATAGGTATGCGGTTAGCGTTAGTTCAAATGCCGAATTACGGCAGTAAGGATGAAAACTTATATAAAAGTTTGCAGGCAATTGAGATTGCGTCAAAGCAGGGAGCAGACATTGTATTGTTCCCGGAAGTACAACTGACAGAATTTTTCCCACAGTATCCAGGTCAGGATGCGCATAAGTATGCAGTAACAATTGAGGGAGAGACTGTTAAAAAATTTTGCGACATATGCAGGAACAATAAGATTTCGGCAGTACCTAATCTATATCTTCTTGAAAATGACAGGACATATGATGCAAGTATATT
>CAKROW010000144.1 GCA_934373235.1 uncultured Blautia sp.
TATGCATTTAAAGCGGTTTGACACTGCTGCGACGCAGGGGATGGCGGTCTGCGCCGCATTTCCCATGTGGAGGGTTCGAGGGAGGGCCATCTCATAGTTGCAAAAGGCCGAAGGCCCTCCCTCGAGCTCCCACCCTCTTGGCCCCGCAAAAAAGCTTCACTTTGGACGTGGGATGTCCTTGTGAAGTGACCCGGTGCTAATGTATGTGAATAATGTGGAAGGGTTTCTGGGGAACGATTGTACTTTTGTAAGAATTTTATTTTGAAGATATTAAGCATAAAATTTTAAAAGCTCCAGACAGGGAATAATCTGGAGCTTTTGCTTTTATTGGGCTTTTTTGTTGGTTTCAGTTGTTTTATCTGACTTTGAAGAATCTTCCTGCATGATTTTGTTCAGTTCCTGAATCATCTCTTCATCTTTTAAACGGAACTTTACCTCCACACGTCTGGAAGCCTCCTTATCCACCTGTCCACTGGAGTCCAGTACCGGATTGGACATCGAGTGGCCATTTACAGTGAGACATTCTTCAAGGTCTTTGGATTTGGCACTGTCAAGAAAATCTCCCTGAATCTCCAACAGATACTGAGCCACTGCCAGTGATCTTTTCTGGGACAGTTCCAGATTATAGCTGTAATCACCATCTGTATCTGTATAACCGTCTATAATGATCTCTCCCAGATACTTCTTATACTTATCCTCAAGAAGCACTTTACAGTAGACCGGAAGAACATCCTCCAGGGTCTTTTTGCCGGAATCTGTAAGTTCTGCTTCATCATAATCAAACATAACATTTGCATCCAGCGTCAAGGCACCTGTTTTTGAATCAATATCCACATTCAGATCATTTGCCGCAAATTCTTTTTTCAAAGCTTCTACAACCTCAGCTTTCACTCCGATAATATTATCTATCTTCTGTTGCTGAGTTTCAAGCAGTTCTGTTTTTTCATCCAGGGCAGTCTGCTGGCTTTCAAGCTTCTTTTTCTGTTCTTCAAGAGTATTTTGCTGATTGCTTAACTTCTTCTCCTGTCCATCCAGAGTTTTCTGTTGCTTTGCCAGTTCTTTCTTCTGTTCTTCCAACTTGGCAGCAAGAGACGCCAGTTCCTTATCCTGGCTTTCGATCTGTTCATTCTGACTTTCCAGGGTTCCCGCCTGTTCATCAAGCTTATTCTGTTTTTCCAGAAGCTGTTTTGTATATTCCTCCTGCATGGCAAGCTTCTCGTCCTGCTCCTTCAGACTTTCATTGTAACTTTTCTGTGCCTGAAAAAGAGTCACACACATGATCAGTACAAAAAGGAGAAGTACACCTGCCATCAGGTCTGAGTAGGATCTCCAGACATTAAACCCCTTCTCTTCCGACTTTTTGTTTTTTCTCATTATGATCTCCTATTTAAACAAACTGAAACGCCCTTTCTGGGCTACCTTGGAAAGTTCACGTAAGCTCCTGTCCATCTCCTCAAGAAGAGCCTCCTGCCGGGTTCCCTGGCCTTCCAGAAGTTCTTCCAGCTTTCCAAGGAGCTCCCGGATCTCATTCTGCTCATCCTCTTCCGCTCCTGCAGAAAGCTGGATTTCCTTCATATTTCCGGCAGCTTTGATTTCAGAAAGGAGCCTCCGTACTTCATCCATAGTATTTACCGCCGTTTTCTGGCTCACTGTGAATTCCCGCAGCTTCAGATCAAAACTCTGGATCAGGCGCTTGTTTTCCCGGATCAGTTCACTGCTGAGCTGATTTGCAGATGCAGCCCTCTGCATTCCTTCTGCTGCCGTCTCCACATATTTCTGCATAGTCTGGTTACAGGCTACCCAGAATTTAGCTGACGTCTGTTCCGCCTCCCTCAGATAATCAGTAACATTTTTGTAATCCTGCTGCTGAAGCTTTTGGATATTCTGATTATCCATGATGATCTTATTTGCGGTATTCATGTATTTTTCCTGAATATTACCAATCTCTGTAATGGCATCCTTCATGGCATGTTCCTGTTTTACAAAGTTATCACTAAGCTGCTGGCTCATTGTTTTATAAAGCTCCGTAGTATATTCTGTATTATCCTTCTGGGCTTTTTTCATTGCCTCCAGCGCCTCATTAAAATCTGTAAACTGTAGCTTAAAAGAATCATGCATCTCGCTCACAAATGTATCCAGGATCTCTCTGATGGCATCCTGCTGGCACCTGGTAACCGATGCAGTCAGTACATCCAGAGAATCATTCATCTTCTGAAACGTAGGTGTGATGACCTTTTCAAAGCTGTCTGCCATCTGAACGGAAAACTGCTCTGCCATTTTCTCCATGGCCTGAGTCTGGGTCTTCTGACTGGCCACCAGAATATTCCGCGATTCATTTTCCGCAGTGGGAAGCACCAGTGCATGAAAACGTTCCAGAAATAACTGCATATTTTCGGAAAGAGAAGAATACTCGCTTTTCATCCCAAATGTGTATACAATAGAAAGAGCAATTCCATAAATTGAAGTAAGAAATGCTACCTTGATTCCATCTACCAGTGCTGCCACAGAACTGGTCATCGCCTCATAATCTGTAGGTTCAAAATTTTTAAGTCCCCACACCAATCCAACAAAAGTTCCAAGAATACCAAGGCTGGTAAAAATATCCGGTGCCAGTTCCAGAAGACGTTTATGAATATGCACATCTACCTCATCAAGGTTGATGTATTCCTCCACCTCGCCGATTCCCTCCTGGCTCTTTCCTATAC
>CAKROW010000145.1 GCA_934373235.1 uncultured Blautia sp.
ACATTATTCACTGTACCGTCTGCTGTAAGGATCTGTGCTTCCCCTGCTCCGTGAAGCTGCAAAAAACGGTCTCGATCAAGTATATCTTCCTCATCATAAAAGAAGTTTTTCAATGAGCCTTTTGTCTGTTCCATAAAAGTATCGAATGTATGTCCTGTACTATGCAACAGCAGATTACTCACAGACAAAATAGACAGGTTTTGGTCATAAGATCCTGTCATTATGCCTACCCCGCCATTATTTTCCAGCGTTTTCTGTACAGCTTGTGACATGGCCTGTGTCTGTCCCGTTACAGTCTCACCTAAAGAATATATTTTGTCTTCATAAATTCCCATTTTATAAAAATCCTCACTCCGTTTAATATCTTCTTCATCCTGCTTGTTATTTACATACAGAGAGCTTGTCCAGCCGGTTTTCTCATATATTTTGACATATAAAAGGGACACCTGCCATAATTCTGCCAGTGTCCCTACTACAGTTCTTTAAAATAACACATCCATATATATGAGTTATCGGAATCGTTTCCGTTTTCACATCTTTTCCATATATGGAAACAGCAGCAACCGGCTGACATGGTCAGACTCTCTGACTTTAGCCCCTTCTGGCTTTGCGTCCCTGCTTTTCAGCAGGTTTGCCTTTATATAATTTCCAATTTTCCCAAAATAAAATATCATGAAATTCTCCACTCGTCAATAACATTGAACAGATAATCCTTTACTTTTTCATTATCTGATCAACGGTATGCGATTTGGGGTATTAATTTCCCGTTTCCGGCTTAAAATATATTTCATTCATTTTTCTTTTTTACTAAATGACAGATTGTCATTATCACTTTTTCAATATCCAAAGGTTTCGCCAAATGAGCGTTCATACCCACGGAAATGCACTTTTCAGCATCCTCCTGGAATGCATTTGCTGTCATGGCTATAATAGGTATTGTTTTCGCATCTGAACGTTCTAATGATCTGATTTTCCTCGTAGCTGTATATCCATCCATAACAGGCATCATCAGATCCATCAGAATTGCATCAAATGTTCCTGCCGGTTTCTCTTTAAATAGTTCCAATGCCTGCCGTCCATTCTCCACTCTGGTAATTAACGCTCCGACATCTTCGAGAACTGTCTTCGCAATTTCCGCATTCAGCTCATTATCTTCTACGAGGAGAATCCTTTTCCCTTTTATTGTGTGAATTGCAGATGGCTGTATGGTATTCTGACTTCCGTATACCTCCTCTTTCGAAGCTATGTCAAAAGAAAGATCTACTGTAAATTTTGTTCCAATACCCTGTCTGCTTTCTACCTGAATACTTCCACCCATCAGCTCTATCATGGATTTGATAATAGAAAGTCCCAGCCCGGTACCCGGCACCTTATTTTCTGTAGTGGTATGTTCTCTGGAAAATTCTTCATAGACATGTGGAAGATATTCTTCACTCATACCAATGCCCGTATCTTCACACGAGAAAATATAACGTACCTTTGAAGGATTCTCTGATATTGCCTCATGTACTTCTACATGGATTGAATGTCCCTCAGGGGTATACTTTATAGCATTGCTGATAATATTCAGCATGATCTCCAGGAACTTTGTCTGATCACAGACGGCATAATGATGTCTTATATCTAAATCGGCATGATACTGCAGATTCTTCTTTCTGATATCCTCTTCAAACACTGTATTTACTTTGTGAAACAACGCATCCATATCCTCAGCTTTTAACTGCAATACTGCTGTACCGCTTTCAATCCGGGCCATTTCCAGAACCTGATTGATGATCATCAGCAGAAGATTACCGGAAACCTGTATCTTTTCCAGATATTCCTTTGCCTTTTTTTCATTCTGCAGATTCTTCTCCAACAAACCGGAAAAACCCACAATTGCATTCATCGGAGTCCGGATATCATGGCTCATGTTAAATAAAAATCTTGTTTTTGCCTCATTGGCATTTTTTTCCTGCTCAGCAGATTTTTCCAGTTCCGCTTCATATTGTCTTTCCCTGTGTTTTTTGCTGAATATCAAATAAAATACTGTAGCAACCAATAATGAAAATACGTAAGAAACGACAATACACATAATCTGGTAGGAACGCGGACTCCATCCCTCTGAAGGTATAATATCAAAATACCATGTGTTATTGGGAACTGTACATTCTACTGTCAGAATGTTGTCCGGCATATCACCCTGGCTCTCTGCCAGAATAATCCTGTCGCTGCTATTTCTGTCATATGTCCAGATCCTGTAACAGAAATCTGCATTGCTCAAATAATCAAGATTTATCTCATCCATGAAGCGATTCCAGTCAAGCACCAGGATCACAAATCCCCAGAACTCACCATTATCTGAATTATTATCCTGATAAACCGGATTAAAAAGCAGTGCCCCTGTTCCTCCCTGCTTTAACTGGTATGGTCCTCCAAGCGTATATTTTCCACTCTCCCTTGCCAGAACTGCATCCTTTTTTCGCTCATGCTCGTGCAGCATGTCCAGGCCAAAAGCCCCCTCATTTCCCTGTTTCGGATAAATATCTGCAACAATTCCCTCAGGTGCCAGTTCATATGCCTTTATCACTCTATCTTCATTTGGAATCTTTTCTGCCAGTTCAGAAAAAGTATCCTCATCCAGATCCTCTCCGGCACTGATATAATTTCCCAAAAGATCAGAGAGCATGATATACTGATCCAGCCTTGCCCTGACTCTTTTCTC
>CAKROW010000146.1 GCA_934373235.1 uncultured Blautia sp.
ATATTTGAGTCCTATAGAGTACAGACATAGACTTGGATTGGTCACTTAGATAGTCCAAGAAAATGTCCGCACCCTCCTACCAAACGGTCAGCACGTTGCTGGCCGAATTCTTCTTCAATATAATCTGCAATGTCTGTGACATCGTAAATTGCTTCCCAGGTTAAAATAATTTTATAATCTTACATTTCTTCGTGCATCCCTTAAAAGTTTCTAAAGATGAAGACAGATTTGCAATAGACTTATTTCAAGAAAAAATGTATAATAAAAGAAAAAGATTCGCCAGCAAATCAGTCGAAAAATCTAAGACGAAAAAGCTATAGGACCTGCAAAACAGCAGCCGGTTACAACGTTTAAGATGCATTGTCTGAAAAGACAGTGCTTTTTTATTTTGAGAATATCGGATAGGGGACAGGTAGCTAATAATTGTAAACCGGGGAAAAGTGATATGAAAGAATACAGAGATGATATAAAAAGTAAGTTGTATTACATGGATAAAATCCTTCATAAGATTTCTTCCATGAGTCAGGCAGAGAATGAAAAACAACTGGATGACATGACGCCATCTATATTGAAGAGTGTTGGAAAATATACAGCAGCAGACAGAGCGTATATTTTTGAATGGAGCTCAGAAAAAAAGGAGAGTTTCAAAAATACATTTGAATGGTGTGCCCCGGGAATCGAACCACAGATACAGAATCTGCAGGAAGTTCCCGTCTGCCTGATGCAGAACTGGGTGGAGACATTTATCCAAAAGAAAAATATCATCATTTATGACCTGGAAGAAATAGCAGAAGAAACCCCACAGGAATATGAAATTTTAAAGCCTCAGAATATTCATGCCCTGATTGCTGTGCCGATTTATACAAATCATAAATTTCTAGGCTTTATCGGATTGGATAACCCGGATCTAAATCAGGATATGATGTCCATGAATCTGTTATCCGATGTGGGATGCCATCTGGGAAGTGTCCGTGAAAACCTGAGAATGATGAAGGTACTGGAGCAGGAGCACAATAATCTGGAAAAAAGCCTGGAAGAGCTGCAGAAAGAGAAGAATATTCTGGATGTATTAAGCATTGATTATACATCTGTTTATTACTGCGATCTGATGAAAGACCTGATCCTCCCTGTGAAGCAGGGGAATGATATGAATACAGTGATAACAGAACAGCAGTCATTTTCTTTTCATGTCCGTTATTATTTTGAACACTTTGTCGTCCGGGAATCTGCACCTGATTTTATGGAAAAATTAAGCCTGGATTATCTGATGGAATATCTGGGACATCATGAACGATTCACCTACTGTTTCCGCTGCCATCCGAACCCGGCAGGTCAGAAACATTTTGAAGTCCAGATCGTCCGGCTGAAAAATATTTCAGGATTTAAAGTAGTCATGGGATACCGGTATATAGATGACATTATTAAGGAACAGGAACGACAGAAAGCAGAACTTGAAGATGCGCTGGAAGCTGCAAGCCTGAATGGGGAAATCATTGATTCCATCAGTAAATTATACTGGCTGATCTACCGGATGAATCTGGAAACAGGAACTTATGAAGAAGTATCTGCCGGCAATGAGATGCATAAACTTACAGGCAAACATGGAAAAACGGAAGAAACTTTCCGGTATGCCATTCATTCAATTGTTGATGGGGAGCATCAGGAAATGATGAAAGAGTTCCTTGATACATCCACACTGGCTGACAGGCTGAAAGATACGGAAAGCATTGCGGTGGAATACCGGGCACAAAGGGGCTCCTGGCATCTGGCAAGATTCATTGTAAAAAAACGGAACTCATCTGGTAAGGTTACAAATGTTCTGTATGCTGTCCGGCAGATCGATAAAGAAAAACAGGTTGAAATTGCTTATAAGCAGGAACTGATGAAAAAGAACAGGATCCTGTCAGGACTGAGCCGTGATTATACGACAGCTTTTGTTTTAAATCTGGATACGGATGAATATGAGTTTGTATTTAATCAGGAGACAAATCATGCACAGAAGCGTGAAGAGTTCAGAACATTTTCAAGTTATGTGGATGCCTATGCTTCTGCATTTGCACTTCCGGAATTTCAGGATGTAATGCGCCGGGAATTGGACAGTAACATGATCAAAAAGCATTTTGAAACAGAAGACGAATATCATTTTTCTTTTGAGACGTCACCCAATGCAGCAGGTCTGTCTTGTTTCCAGGCACATATTGTAAAAGAGTACGAGGAAGACAGCCATTATGCGTTACTTGGTTTTCGAAGTATAGATGAGATCATACAGAAAGAGCGTTTTTATAAAGATGCTCTGCAAAAAGCAAACCAGGCACTTCAGCATCAGTTGGATATGATCACGTCTGCGCTGCCGGGTGGCATGAAAATCAGCAATGATGATCCGGAATATTCTTTTAAGTATGTTTCTGAGCATTTTGCACAGATGCTTGGATATGA
>CAKROW010000147.1 GCA_934373235.1 uncultured Blautia sp.
CCGCAACATGGTGGCTGTTTCCGCCTGACAGGACCTTGATATGAAGGTTCATGGCAGCAGAATAGGAAACTGCATAGAAAAATTCTTTTACCATTTCTGTAGCCATATCTCCCACCTTTTCTGTGGAAAACTCCGCGTCCCATCCAAGATATGGTCTTCCGGAAAGGTCTACTGCACAGAGAACCAGAACCTCATCCATGGGAAGGATACAGCTTCCGTAGCGTTTGATCCCTTTTTTGTCCCCTACGGCCTCGCGGATGGCATTTCCAAGAACAATTCCCGTATCTTCTACTGTGTGATGATCATCCACCTCCAGATCGCCTCTGACCTGGAGCTTCAGGTCATAAAGGCCGTGTCTGGTAAAACCATCCAGCATATGATCAAAAAATCCTACTCCTGTATGGATATCGGAACTCCCGGTTCCGTCAATGTTTAAATTTAACTGAATCTGGGTTTCTTTTGTGTTTCTTTCAATGGATGCCTCTCTTGCCATAACTCCTCCTATTTATCCTCTTCGTTTTCAAAGCGGACAGCAATGGAATTGGCATGTGCTGTCAACTGTTCGGATGTGGCAAACTGAATGATATCTTTATGGATATTTTTCAGTGCCGCCCTGGAATAATATACGATACTTGATTTTTTGATAAAGTCATCTACAGAAAGAGCTGAGAAAAATTTAGCTGTTCCATTTGTGGGAAGTACATGGTTCGGTCCTGCAAAGTAATCTCCCAGCGGTTCAGAGCTGTGCTCTCCGATAAAGATAGCTCCTGCATTACGCACCTTCATCATATCTTCAAAAGGATTTCTGGTGACGATCTCCATATGCTCGGAGGCAATCTCATTGGCAGCTTCAATGGCCTCATCCATATCTTCCGCAATAAGGATATAACCAAAATTCTCAAGAGATTTCTCGATAATGGCTTTTCTGGAAAGCTTCTCCACAAATCCCCGGATCTCCCTGTCAACCTGATCGGCAAATTCTTCATCTGTAGTGATCAGGATAGCAGATGCCATCTCATCATGCTCTGCCTGGGAAAGAAGGTCAGCCGCAATATAACGTGGATTAGCTGTCTCATCCGCAAGGACAAGAATCTCACTTGGCCCTGCGATGGAGTCAATGCTTACATATCCGTAGACTGCTTTTTTGGCAAGGGCTACAAAAATGTTTCCAGGTCCTACGATCTTGTCTACTTTGGGAACACTTTCAGTTCCGTATGCAAGCGCTCCGATAGCCTGTGCACCTCCAACCTTGTAGATCTCATCGGCACCGGCTTCTCTGGCTGCAACCAGGGTACTTGGATTGACTTTTCCGTCTTTTCCCGGAGGTGTTGTCATGATGATACGGTCAACTCCTGCTACTTTGGCTGGTACGATATTCATAAGCACTGAAGACGGATATACAGCCTTTCCTCCGGGTACATATACACCGACTTTTTCAAGAGCTGTAATTTTCTGTCCAAGCATGGTTCCGTCTGTTGTGCTGGTGAACCAGCTGTTCTGAAGCTGTTTCTGGTGGAAGGAACGGATATTTACAAGTGCCTTTCGGATCACATCGATCAGGGAAGGGTCTACCAGCTTATATGCCTCATCGATCTCCTCCTGTGTGACACGGATGGTATCTTTGTTTACTTCTACTTTGTCAAACTCTCTGGTATAGGCAAAAAGTGCCGCATCTCCCTCTTTTTTTACTTTTGTCAGGATCTCTGCCACTGCGTCTTCATATTTTCCGTAGTTATTGGGGCTTCTTTTTAAAAGATTATCCAGAATATCTTTTGTGGATTCCTTTGTGAGTTTTACCTTACGCATGTTTATCTGCCTTCTTTCTGTTTATTGTTACCGGATCAGAGTACATTTCTCAGTTCTGTGATCAGTTTGCGGATTCGCTCATCTTCCATTTTCATGCTGACCTGGTTTACCACCATACGCGCAGAAAGAGGGCAAACCTCCTCAAGGACTTTCAGGCCGTTTTCCCGAAGAGTACTTCCTGTTTCCACAATGTCCACGATCACTTCGGAGAGGCCTACGATCGGTGCAAGCTCAATAGAACCGTTCAGTTTGATGATCTCTACAGTCTGATGTTTCTTATTATAAAAATAATTCTTGGCAATGTTCGGATACTTGGTGGCAACACGGATCAACTGGTTGTTGTTCAATACCTCCCTGGCACTTTCCGGTCCGCACACACACATGCGGCAGGCTCCGAAGCCAAGATCCATCACTTCATAAAGCTTGCGGCCTTCTTCCAGGATAGTATCCTTTCCGACAATGCCGATATCCGCTGCTCCATATTCCACATAGGTGGGAACATCAGGACCTTTTGCAAGGAAAAATTTAAGCTTCAGTTCTTCAT
>CAKROW010000148.1 GCA_934373235.1 uncultured Blautia sp.
TTGATCCTGCGGGATGTGACCAGTGACAATAAAGTATTGGTATGGCTGATGAATACATTGGAAATGCCGCTGGCAAACATATGCGGACATGGAGATGTCCAGGTTCCAACAAGAGATGTGGTCATAAAATGTTGCAGAAAAGCAGGATTAAAAGTAGAAAAATTTGAAATCCGTAAAGGTATGAGGATGCATTGTGTTGTGAGAAAACCTATGGGAGAAGGCAATAGATAATGAAAGAAAAAGTGAATGTAACAGGTGTGCCGGAAACGATGGTACAGACTTTGTATGCAAGAGCAAAAGAAACAAAAAAGCAAAATGCAAAAATCGAGGATGAGATTGCAGCAGAACTTGTGGAAAAGCTGGACTATGACTTTTACAAAGCAGATAAGGATAAGGCAATGAGCTGTGGCGTGATTGCGAGAACAATTGTATTAGACCGGATGGTTAGGCAATATCTGGAAAAGTATGAAAATACAGTTGTTGTAAATATTGCATGTGGACTGGACACCAGATGCTACCGGATGAAGGAAAAATATCTGCGATGGTACAATGTAGACCTACCGGAAACAATGAAAATAAGGAGTCAGTTCCTTACCGAGACTGGTCCTGTGTATCAGATCGCAAAGTCTGCAATGGATGATTCCTACATAGATGATATTGATTATCACGGTGAGAATGTTCTGGTAATAATCGAAGGACTTACCATGTATTTGTGTGAGAAGGACATCAGAAAGATGTTTTCTATTATTGAAAAATCATTTCAGAAAGTTACAGTAATGGTCGAAATCATGTCACCCATTGTTGTAAAGCATATGAAAGAGAAATCCATAGAGGGAAGCAATGCAAAATTCACATGGGGAGTTAAGAACGGAAAGGAACTGCAAAGAATCATACCGGAATTTTCTGTCCAACAGGAAGTCAGTCTGGTTGAAGGAATGAAAGAGCTTATGCCGATTTATCATGTGATAGGAAAGGTTCCGATCGTTCAGAATATCTCAAACAAAATAATAGTTTTGGAGAAATATGACTGATATTATACGAGCAGGAGATGGTATAAATGAAGAAAAGACATTTTGATGTGAGAACAGATGGATTTTATGGTGCATACTGGAAATGCAAAACAGGCTCAGACTGTGCAGTGATTGCCATGATCGGAGATGACCCGGAGGATTATCTGGCGCGTACATCCGTGAAATGGTTACATAAACTCGGTGTAAATGTGATGACGATGTCACCTGGAAAAAAGGATTATGGACATCATAATTATCCGTTGGAACGTATAGAGAAAGCAATCAATTGGTTAAAAGTACATGGTAATCAGAATATAGGAATTGTAGGGGCATCTACTACAGGAACACTTGCATTGACTGCCGCTTCTTATTTTGAGGATATCACATTGACGATAGGTCTGACACCCAGTGATTTTATCTGGCAGGGGTTTATGCAGGGCAAAAAAGATGGCTGTAAGGAATGGCCGATTGAGGGAGAATCTCTTTTTTCTTACAAAGGAGAACCCCTTCCATACATGCCGTTTTGTTACAAACATCCGGATTACTGGCATGTGATTGAAAAAGAAACAAAGCGGACCGGTGATATGATCAATTCAAGAAAACTGTTTGATGATTCGGAAAAGGTTCACCCAATCACAGAAGACGAGATGATCAAGATTGAAAAAATCCATGGAATAGTATTGTTAATTGGTGCGGAAGATGATGTGTTGTGGGATACTGCAAAATATATCCGTCGTATGAAACAGAGAGTGAAAGAACGCCCGCATACATGCAGATCAGAGTTTGTAATCTATGAGCATGGAACCCATTTCGTTTTCCCGGAGAGCATGCTAAAGACAATGCTTCCGGTTGGTTCCGGACTCTTTGTAAAACTGGCATTTAAGGCAGCAAGAAAATATCCGAAAGAATGCCAGAGAGCACGTCTGGATATTGACCGCCGGGTGAGAAATGCTGTTGCAGAATGGAAGAGAGTAGATAAAAGATAAAAAAATCTGTCTGAATAGAATAGACCTGTAAAACTGCAGAATGTATCTGCGGAGTGGAAATTGAATACACGAGGAAAATAAAAAATCGAAACACCAAGACTTGACAAATTCCTGTAATGAGTTAAAATATAACAGTGCTATATAGCACTGTTATATTTTGGAAAGAAAATTTAGAGGATAAAGAAAAACATGTCAACAAAAGCAGAAGATACACAAAAAAACATATTAGATACAGCCAGAAAACATTTCCTGAAAGATGGTTTGACCGGAGCATCTTTAAGAAACATTGTAAAAGATGCAGGGCTTACTACTGGTGCATT
>CAKROW010000149.1 GCA_934373235.1 uncultured Blautia sp.
TGTCTCTGCCGCAAACTCTGCCGCACAGGTATCTACCATCTTGTATGCTGCACGGATGCCGTACTCTTTACGCAGGTCTTTGATCTCAGCCTCTGTCTTACCTGTCAGATCTGCAATGATGTAGTCCGGGAACTCCATACGTTTTGCTTCCAGAAGAAGTTCTCTGTCAAGTGTCTCTGTCTTCAGTGCCTGCTCCATCTCAACAAGGATAGCAAGCTTGTCGATAAACCAGATATCGATCTTTGTGATCTCATGAAGCTTCTCCTGGGAAATATTTCTGCGGAGTGCCTCTGCAATCTTCCAGATACGGCGGTCATCTACGATCTTCAGCTCGTCAAGGAGCTCATCATCAGAAAGATGTGAAAAATCGTAGGACATAAGGCTGTCTACATGCTGCTCCAGGGAACGGATCGCTTTCATCAGTGCCCCCTCAAAGTTATGGCAGATACTCATAACCTCACCGGTAGCCTTCATCTGAGTTGTCAGTGTACGTTTTGCTGTGATAAATTTATCAAATGGCAGACGCGGGATCTTAACTACACAGTAGTCCAGCATCGGCTCAAAGCTTGCATATGTTTTGCCTGTGATGGCGTTGGGGATCTCATCCAGTGTATAACCCAGGGCGATCTTGGCTGCAACTTTGGCGATCGGATAACCGGTAGCCTTACTTGCAAGTGCGGAAGAACGGCTTACACGAGGGTTAACCTCGATTACACAGTACTCAAAGCTCTCCGGATGAAGTGCGTACTGTACGTTACATCCACCTGTGATACCAAGTTCTGTGATGATGTTAAGAGCGGATGTACGAAGCATCTGGTATTCTTTATCACCAAGGGTCTGGGACGGAGCTACTACGATGGAGTCTCCTGTGTGGACACCAACCGGGTCAATGTTTTCCATGTTGCAGACTGTGATGCAGTTTCCTGCGCTGTCTCGCATTACCTCGTACTCGATCTCTTTCCATCCGGCGATACATCTCTCTACAAGAACCTCACCTACACGTGAAAGACGGAGACCATTCTCAAGGATCTCGCGGAGCTCATGCTCGTTGTTGGCAATACCGCCGCCGCTTCCACCAAGTGTGTAGGCAGGACGAAGCACAACCGGATATCCGATGGTATGTGTAAATGCCACACCATCCTCAACAGTGGTAACTACCTTGGATGCAGCAACCGGCTCACCGATCTTCTCCATGGTGTCCTTAAATTCCTGACGGTCCTCAGCCTTACGGATAGTAGCTGCTGTGGTACCGATAAGACGTACATTGTGCTCTTTCAGGAATCCTTTCTCCTCCAGCTCCATGGCAAGGTTCAGTCCTGCCTGGCCGCCCAGTGTAGGAAGTACACTGTCCGGTTTCTCTTTGAGGATAAGCTGCTCTACAACCTCTACTGTCAGAGGCTCAATGTATACTCTGTCTGCAATGTCTTTATCTGTCATGATGGTTGCAGGGTTGGAGTTTAAAAGTACAACCTCCATGCCTTCTTCCTTCAGGGAGCGGCATGCCTGGGTTCCTGCATAGTCAAACTCTGCTGCCTGGCCGATTACGATCGGGCCTGAGCCGATTACAAGTACTTTTTTGATGTCCTTATTCCTTGGCATTATTTCTCTCCTCCCATCATCTTCATGAATCTGTCAAACAGGTAACTGGAATCCTGTGGTCCCGGGCATGCTTCCGGATGGAACTGTACAGTAAAGATGTTCTTTCCATTATATGCCATACCCTCGTTTGTTCCGTCGTTAACGTTTACAAATGCAGGATGTGCGATGTTCTTCTCCTCAAGGCCTTCTGCGTCTACAACGTAGCCATGGTTCTGAGAAGAAATGTAAACTCTTCCAGTCTCCAGGTCTTTGACCGGATGGTTTCCACCTCTGTGTCCATATTTCATCTTATGGGTATCTCCGCCTGTGGCAAGAGCCATAAGCTGGTGTCCAAGGCAGATGGCAAAGATCGGCACATCGGAATCATAGAGTTTCCTGATTTCTTTAATGATGGAAGTACATTCCTTCGGGTCTCCAGGGCCGTTGCTGAGCATGATACCGTCAGGATCATCTCCGAGGATCTCCTCTGCCGGTGTCAGTGCCGGGTAGATAGTAACCTGGCATCCTCTCTCATTCAGTGAGCGTGCGATATTTCTCTTTGCGCCCAGATCAAGAAGGGCAACCTTCGGTCCGTTCCCCTTAAGCACTTCCTTCTCGCGGCAGGAAACCTTCTCTACCACTTTACCTGTTGTGTATGCTTTTAATCTGGGGATGATTGTATCCAGGTCATAGTTCTCGTCAACTGTGATCATTCCGTTCATAGTTCCCT
>CAKROW010000150.1 GCA_934373235.1 uncultured Blautia sp.
TTCCAAAGCCACTCCCTATTCCGGATGTGCAGCAGGGGCGCCGGCTGTGATCGTTCCGGTATATCGGAAAGAGGGATTGCCTGTGCAGGAGATGGCACAGATCGACATGTCTATTGCACAGGAGAATATCTGGCTGGAAACGGATGCACTGGGGCTTGGCGGTGTGTGGATCGGAATTGCGCCGTTTGAGGATCGTATGGCGTTGGTCCATGATATTCTGAAGCTTCCGGAAAATGTGGAGGTTTTTTCTCTCTTTGCCCTGGGATATCCGGCAGAGAGCAGAAAGCAGCAGGATCGTTTTGACGAGAGCAGGATCCACTTTGTAGAATAATGTATGCATCGGGCTGTGTCAGAATATAATGAAGAATGGCAGAACATATGGTTTTCTGGTACAGCAGGACAGATGTGATAGATAGTAGAACAGAATCGAGGACAGAAAAATGGAACATATAGCAAGAGACGAAGCATTTGCATTATTAAAAAAATACAACAAAGATCCTTTTCACATCCAGCATGCACTGACTGTGGAGGCAGTGATGAAATGGTATGCAAAAGAGCTGGGCTATGGCGATGACGCAGAATACTGGGGCATTGTAGGTCTGCTTCATGATATTGATTTTGAACTTTACCCGGAGGAACACTGCCTGAAAGCACCGGAGCTTCTCCGTGAGGCAGGTGTGGGAGAAGATATCATCCATGCGGTGGTTTCTCATGGATATGGGATTACTGTTGGTTGCGGAGCGACTATCGAGACTACGCCTGAGCACGAGATGGAAAAAGTCCTCTTTGCAGCGGATGAGCTCACCGGTCTGATCTGGGCAGCGGCGCTGATGCGTCCGTCCAAGAGCACCAAGGATATGGAGCTGAAATCTCTGAAAAAGAAATATAAGAGCAAAGGTTTCGCGGCAGGCTGTTCCAGAGAAGTGATCCAGCGAGGCGCAGATCAGCTGGGCTGGGATCTTGCGAAGCTTCTTACCATGACACTTCAGGCTATGGCAGAAAGTGAAGATGAGATCCGGAAAGAGATGGAAACAGAAGAAGTCTGATATAGTAAAAAAATGCACAAAAAAGTATATGCAAATTTATGAAATATATATAAATTATTTATTGATTTTTTATAAAAAAAGGAGTAAAACATTAGATAAATAAAAAAGAGAAATGCATGGAACAGGACAGATCACAAGAAGCAGACCGGATCACAGAGAGCCGCAGCTGGTGAGAAGCGGCAGAAGGTATTTTGTGATATCACCTGGGAGCATCCCGCTGAATAGAAAGGTCAAGTAAGCCGGGACGTAGTCTTCACGTTACAGAAGAGGCTGTTTGAAGAGACAGCACTAAGTGGTTGTATTTAGTGATAAATATGATAATACAAAGTGGTACCACGGAACATTCCGCCTTTGTTATCCGAAAGGATAGCAGGGGCTTTTTTAATATATAAAATAAAAGTAAAAAAGACAAAGGAAAGAGAGTTGATATTATGAACGGAATAACAATGATGATCATAGCCATTGTAGTTCTCGGAGGCGCATATCTTCTGTATGGCCGTTATCTCCAGAACAAATGGGGTATTGATCCGAAAGCAAAAACTCCGGCATACGAAATGGAGGACGGAGTTGATTATGTACCGGCTGATACAAATGTAGTATTTGGCCATCAGTTTGCATCCATAGCAGGTGCAGGTCCCATCAACGGACCGATCCAGGCCGCAATTTTCGGCTGGCTGCCGGTTCTGCTCTGGATCCTCATCGGTGGTGTATTTTTCGGAGCTGTGCAGGATTTTGCATCCATGTACGCATCTGTAAAGAATAAAGGACGTACCATCGGATATATCATCGAAGCGTATATCGGAAAGCTTGGAAAAAAATTATTCCTTTTATTCTGCTGGCTGTTCTGTATCCTGGTCGTTGCAGCATTTGCAGATGTTGTAGCAGGAACCTTTAACGGATTTGTCGCAAATGATGCAGGAACAGTTACAAAGGTAGCGGCAAACGGAGCTGTTGCAACCACTTCCATGTTATTTATATTTGAGGCTGTTGCACTTGGATTTTTCCTTAAATATACAAAATTCAACAAATGGATCAACACTGCAGTCGCAATTTTACTGCTGGTAGCAGCAATTGTGCTGGGACTTAATTTCCCCATGTATGTAAATCTTGGAACCTGGCATATCATCATTTTTGTATACATCCTGATCGCCAGTGTCGCTCCTGTATGGGCACTGCTTCAGCCACGTGATTATCTGAACAGCTATCTGCTTATTTTCATGATCGTCGGTGCGGTTATCGGTGTGTTTGTAGC
>CAKROW010000151.1 GCA_934373235.1 uncultured Blautia sp.
CCAAAAACATTGTAAGAAAATCCGTATTGGATATTTCCACTTTATCAGTTTCCTTCTCTGCATACACCTTCAAAATTACTTCCTGAAGCTTTTTCATCTGTGTAATTGACAGATATTCTGACATTTCATTTAATATTTTTACTACTTTTTCTTCCATACTGGCATACTCCTTTCAAAATATACCAGCATCCTTCAACCATTTTGTTTATAGCATTTTGTTTTCCCGATACGATTCAAATATATATGACGGATTCTCGTAATATACACTGCTGTTGTAGTCATCAATCTTTGCACTGATGAATGAATTGTATACTTTTATTAAAGCATCTACGATTCCAATATTTTCATCTGCAGCAACCATTTTTATCAGCCGCTTATATACTTTTCCAATGTCCCAATGTGATGGGATGCTGTATTTACACTCACCTATATTGTCAAAATTTCCTTCTTGTATTCCTGCTTCTTCAATAAAATCATCACTGACTCTGTCAATGTTGTCACAATGGTAAATATCTGCCAGGTCATAGATTTTATCAATCCTCTGCTTTCCAAGCTTATTTACAACATCTGCCCGTGTATTCTTTGTTTTCCGTGCAATGTAATCAATCAGGCTGCATGTGTAAAATAAATCATTATCTTTTTTGCTTTCACGTCCTTCTCCTGCCATTTATAGCACCTCACAATCTCTATACTTCAGGCATTTCAATGATTCTTTGGAACAAAATGCTATCTGATGAGTTGGATACTTAAACTTTGCCAGAACCCAGAACTGTTCTCTGGTAATCGTACCGTCCATGTAATCAGAAACAAAATTATAAATCTGATCATCTGCCATTGCGCCGATTACAATATCATATTCATGATTTTTCCCGCTCCGACATGCAATTATAAAATCCAGCCATTCTTCTGTCATATCTTTGAATTCTTTTATTTTCAGATTCGGTTTTAAATACACATCATATACAGATACAACCTTCGTGTCATACCTCCTGGCCCATCTTTGAGCCTGTTCTTTTATAATCGTACAGTAAAAACCAATTCCAAAATCTTTTGTATTACGTCCTTTCCGGATTTCTGGTTTCTCTACAGTCTGATATCCACCATGATACACCGTCATTATCGCCATTCAGCTTCCCCCTTTCTAGCCAAAATACTGTTGCATGAGACTGTCGAATAGCTTCTGTGTTTCATCCAGTGCTTTTTGCACTTTAACTTTTGATTTGTTGACTTGGTTGACGAAGTTGGCGAACTGTTCTTGAAGTTCTATTGGTGGAACTGGTATAACAAGTGTTCCCAGTATTTGTTGATTCAAATTCTGAATATTTGCTCCTCTACCAGCCATCTTCACTCTCACTGAATCTGTCTTTAGCACTCTTAACAAATACGGAACTATAATCTCATTGTCATGTTTTCTATATCTAATACAAAATCCACTAAAGGTCGTTGGAACATTGCCCGGATATACAGCTAGACTACGGCCAACCAGAGCCTTGTTACCATTGGAACGTACAAAAACTATATCCTCATCTTTTAACAGATATTCTTCAGAAGGCATTTCATTTAATGAAATTGTTGGAAGTTCTTCTGTATTGTCAATAACAGAAAGATTTTTAAAATCACCAACCCCTAAACAATTAATTTCAATGCCCTTGTCATCATAGTGAAAATTCATTCCATTCTTACACTGCCCCATATCTAATAAAGGCTTTGTCGTCCATTCTTTTTCATTAGCAACAGGATCACCAAACATCTCGACAAATCGGGCTTTGACAAGATTATCACAAAACTGTATTTCTTCCTCTCTTTTATTTATAACATTTGTTACCTTATCCAAAATATTCACAATTGCTTTTTGCTCATCTATTGACAGCAATTCCATCTGAACTCTTTTTAAATATCTTGCTGAAATATTAGGTTGTGCCCCACCAACACCGTCTTTGACAAATCTACTCTTTTGACTTTTAAGAAAATAATACAAGTATTCTGGAACAACTCTCTCATTCTTTCTAAATGCTGCACATGCCTGATTAGTACACGCTGGCATTTTCAAAATAGATGTAGCTCCAATAGTTGCCCCATACATTGCAACCAATACTGTATCTATTTCATACAACTTAGCCGAAGAATTTATCAGACCTTCTTCTGTAATGTAAGCCTCAACTTCATATAAA
>CAKROW010000152.1 GCA_934373235.1 uncultured Blautia sp.
GTGTATAATAGCTATATAGGGATACTGAAAGAGGAGATGATTCCTGCAATGGGCTGTACAGAACCCATTGCTCTTGCCTATGGGGCGGCAAGGGCACGCCAGGTACTGGGACATGAACCGGATCGGATCATTGCCAGATGCAGCGGCAATATCGTTAAAAATGTACGCTGTGTCATTATCCCCAATTCCGGCGGACTTACAGGGATCGAGGCTGGTGTGGTCCTGGGGGCAGTGGCAGGAGATGCATCCCTTGATATGGAAGTACTTTCCAAAGTAGACAGGGAAGGCCAGAAGCGTACAGAAGAACTTCTGGATGCCGGAATCTGCAGGGTAGAACTGCTGGACTCCCCGGTAGTGCTGCATTTTATCATTGAAATGTACTCAGGGGAGGATCATGTAAGCCTGGAGATCAAATATGATCATATTAATGTAACAAAGATCATCCGCAACGGAGAGGTACTTCTGGAGGCAGATGACAGGGTTCAGATTCAGGAGGCAGCAGACAGAAGTCTTTTGAATCTGGAGGATATCAAGGAATTTGCTGATACAGCAGATCTTTCTGAGGTAAAGGAACTTCTGGATAAACAGATCCGCAGCAACATGGCCATTGCACATGAGGGAATGACCGGAAAATATGGACTGGGGATCGGAAGGGTCATCCGTGAAACATACTCCAATGATATGCTGACGAAGATGAGAAGCCTTACAGCCGCTGCTTCCGAGGCCAGGATGGGCGGATGTGACATGCCGGTAGTGATCAATTCAGGAAGCGGGAACCAGGGAATCGCCTGTTCCGTTCCCCTGATCGTGTATGCCAGGGAAATGGAACTTCCGGACTATGTACTGTACAGGGCACTTATATTTTCCAATCTTCTGACTGTATACCAGAAACAGTATATCGGAAAGCTTTCCGCTTTCTGCGGAGCTGTTTCTGCCTCCTGTGCAGCCGGTGCCGCCATCACCTATATGGTGGGAGGAGAACTTTCTGTCATCAAAAAGACAATTGAGAATACTCTGGCCAATATTCCGGGGATCATCTGTGACGGAGCCAAAATCTCCTGCGCTGCCAAGATCGCTGCCAGTCAGGATGCGGCTTTTCTTGCCCATCATCTGGCAATGAACGGTCAGTCCTATGCTCCCTATACAGGAATCCTGCAGGAGGAGGCAGGGGAAACCATAAGCTGTGTGGGTCAGATCGGAAAAGAAGGAATGAGAGAAACAGACAAAGAGATCTTAAGGATCATGCTGGAACATTGAGAAAAGGCGTAATATATGGATAATGAACTGAGAGTCGCTATACTCATTGATGCAGATAATGTATCGGACAAATATATCAAGATCATTATGGATGAAGTGGCAAATATCGGTGTAGCCACCTATAAAAGAATATACGGGGACTGGACAAGTGCAAGGCTTTCCTCCTGGAAAAATGTCCTTCTTGAGGATTCGATCATCCCCATCCAGCAATACAGCTACACCACAGGTAAAAATGCCACGGATTCCGCCATGATCATAGATGCCATGGATATCCTGTATTCCGGAAATGTGGACGGATACTGCCTGGTATCTTCGGACAGTGATTTTACCCGTCTTGCTGCAAGGCTTCGGGAGTCCGGCAAACTGGTTCTGGGAATGGGTGAGGAAAAAACACCGAAACCTTTTATCTCTGCCTGCAACCAGTTTAAATATCTGGATCTTCTCTACAACAACCAGCAGGAGGAAGAGAAAAAAGAGGAGCTTGCCATTGCCGGCGAGGCCAGAAAAGCATCCAGGCAGAATACTTCCGGGAACAAAAAGAACAAGGATCTGAAACGGGTGAGAAAAGCCATCAATGCCATCATTGAGAAGTTTTCCGATGAGGAAGGCTGGCTTTCCTCCGGGCAGTTAGGCGACCAGCTTGGAAAACGTCTCCCGGATTTTGATGTCCGCAATTACGGATATTCCAAACTTACAACATTTATCAAATCCCTGGGAAATTATGAGGCGGGGATGATCCCTACAGGAAGCGGAAGAAAACAGATCTATTTCCGCATAAAGGAGAAAAAACAATGAAGTATTATATGGCACCCATGGAG
>CAKROW010000153.1 GCA_934373235.1 uncultured Blautia sp.
ATGATTTGAAAGGAGACAACGACTATGGCGTTTTTTAATCAGGCAATTAATATTTTACAGACTCTTGTAGTAGCGATTGGAGCTGGTCTTGCAGTATGGGGTGTTATCAACCTGCTGGAAGGTTACGGAAACGACAATCCGGGTGCAAAATCCCAGGGGATTAAGCACTTAATGTCTTCTATGTGAAAAGATTTTAATGAAAAACTGCACATCCTACGCATTTAACATGACAATTTCATGAAAAGCGAAAGGAAATCATTATGAAAATCGAATACACAAAAGTGGGAGACTATTATTTACCGAATCTTTACTATCCGGAGGAAACCAGACCGATTGGATTCTGGGGAATACTTCGGAAGGAATATCTGAAAGAACATAAATCTGGAACTTATACATATCTTCTTCTGACCACCAGACTGGACAGCTATCTGGCAGATCTGAATGAACAGGCACAGGAACGCTTTGAGCTGATTGAAGCTCAAATGCGAAGTGCGGAGGGAGTTACCGAGGAACTGAAGAGACAGAATCCTATGGAATGGGTACGCTACTGCAACAATATCCGCAACCGGGCTGCTGAAATCATCAAGCAGGAACTGATTTATATATAAGGGGGATTCCGGATATGAGAAGAGAATTGATTGAATGTTATTATGAAGAATACCAGCAGGAACTGGAAAGATTTCTTGAATCGGATCCAGAGATGCTTTCTCTGGAAGCAGAAATTCATCATTACATAGATATACTGGAACCAGTCCTCAGAGATGCTGGACAGGAGATGTGGCAGGCATTGGACAGAATTATTTCAGCGAAAAATGCTATGGAAGGGATTGTGGCAAAAGAAATGTATATTCGGGGATTTCTGGATTATGAAAGACTGGTGTGTGAAAATGATAGTTACATTTGAAAATAGAAATATGGAAGAATAAATGATAAGACCTCCTGTGTGGAAATAGATAACTCACAGGAGGCACTATAGTATACGGTATTATCAATAGATTATTCTGCAAATCCCTGCTGTTCCATTTCGTTTTCGACTTTAGATTCAATTCCTTGGTTGGTGGAGGCGAACAGGTGACGGAATATGAAGCGGCAGAACGGACCAACAACCAAAATCTGCAGTGGGTAAGCCATAATGAAATTTAGACAAATGGTCTGGAGCCAGATAAAAATCAGGTTTGAAGTGATTCCTGATGATTCGATGGTTCCAAGCAGGCTCATGAGTGGCACCATTGTGCAGACTGTGAAGGTCTGGATGCATAGGATGATAAAGATTGATCGGTCAGTTGGTTTTGCTATGCGGAATGCAAAGTATTTGGATGTTTTGCTGGCGATGAAGAATGCACAGAGAAGCCCGATGAACCATTCCAATGGGAAAGAATGCAGTGCGTGTTTGAAGGTAGCAGCCTGAAGTCCGCCGGTGTGGATGGCGACATTATAAACACCCATGATAAAAATCATACAACCGGATGTGATAAGAGTAAAAATGAATTCCTGAAATTTTGTTTTTGGCATAGTAAGCCCTCCCTATAAAAATAATAAAAAATTCATATAAACACAAAAATGTCGCCTATCCGTCTGACAATGGATAAGCGACATTTTATGTCATATTTATTTTATCAGGTATTGAAGTTCGATGTCATAGGAATTTTGCACAAAATATAAAAGAAAAGTAAAAAATCATCTGACATTCTTCAAGTTCCCACGTGTGATTAGTAGGAAAAATAAATTTTTCTGCGAAAGCACCGTCCAAACACCCTCTGAAACTTGCTATTAGTGAGGGAATATTTCATTTATGCAAAAAAACTTGCAAAAGGGGGTTGGTAAATACCGTTTCTCAGGCTTTATAGGTAGAGGAACAATTATTTTAAAAATTTTTTACCTAAGTATGTCCTCTTTTGCCTGCCCCAGTACAGAGTAAGTGAAGGGACTAACAAAAGTAAAAGAAAAAATGATAAAAATGCAAAAAAATATCACGAATCTTTTGCATCTTGCCAGGTCATTTGACT
>CAKROW010000154.1 GCA_934373235.1 uncultured Blautia sp.
GATGAGACTACTGCTGCTATGTATGATGATGAGGTTCCGGACGAAACAGACGAAACAGATGAAACAGATGACAGCAGCTGGGATGAGACGGATGGAAGCGGCGAGATGTCCTTTGATGGTGACATGTCTATTGACAGTGCGGAACCGGATATTGTTACAGATGATTCCGGCAATCTGGAAGATGATCTTGTTCCTATGGAAGGAGAGCCTATAGAATGATTTTGGAATTAAAGGGAATTTATAAAGACTACCAGCAGGGAAAAATGACGGTTCCGGTATTGAAGGATGTGAATTTTTCCATGGAAGAAGGAGAGTATGTGGCAATCATGGGGCCTTCCGGTTCCGGAAAAACCACCCTTATGAATATCATCGGATGTCTTGATAAGCCTACCAAGGGCACTTTTTATCTGGACGGAGAAGATATACAGTCCTGTTCGGAAAATGCAATGTCCGATATACGGCTGAAAAAGATCGGTTTTGTATTTCAGAGTTTTCATCTTCTTCCAAGGCAGAGTGCACTGACCAATGTGGAACTTCCCCTGAATTATGCCAGAGTGCCTAAAAAAGAGAGAAGGGAACGTGCCACCAGAGCACTGGAGAGAGTCGGACTTGCAGAACGAGTGAATTTCCGGCCCAATCAGCTCTCGGGTGGACAGATGCAGAGGGTTGCCATTGCCAGGGCTATTGTGAATAATCCCAAACTTCTTCTGGCAGATGAACCTACAGGTGCTCTGGATACAAAATCCGGCGCCCAGGTCATGGAACTTTTTCAGAAATTGAATGATGAAGGTGTATCAGTACTGATGATCACCCATGACCCGGAGATTGCAGCACATGCAAAGAGGGTAGTTACGATCCGTGACGGTGTACTTCAGGAAAAGAGGTGATAGCATGAAAGTGATGAAAAGAATCATCATTGGTGTGCTGATCGTGGCTCTTGTAGCAGGGGGAACCTATGGAGGTCTTATGCACATGAAGAAATCCAAGGTTGTGGAAGTGCCTGTTACAAGTGTCAGCAATCTTATGACAGATTATTATTCAGACACAACACTGGATGGAACCATAACAACCAATGTTACACAGAACATTAATATGGACAAGGATATGATCATTGATCAGATCTATGTGGCAGAGGGTGATAATGTCAATAAAGGAGATCCGCTGATCTCTTTTGATATGACTCTCGTTGAGATGGAGCTTAACATTGCAAAACTGAAGCTTCAGAAACAGGAGCAGGATCTTGTGAAGGCACAGAACCGTCTTACCAGTCTGCAGAACGGAGGCCCCATCGAAGACACCACTGACACAACGGCAGATGACGGGCTGGATTCTGTTTCCGGAGATGATTCCACAGACAGTACTTCTGCCGGGGACAGCAGTATGTCAGACAGTGGCATCAGTGATTCAGCCGGGGATGATGATCTTGAGGCAGTAGATACATCCTCGCTTGACAGTGGCATGGAAGGAAATTATCTGGCAGCAGCTATCCAGCCAGTGATTCTGGCAGCGGTATTTGCAGATAACCCGGATCCACAGCCGGGGGCTCAGACAGAAAATACAGAGGTGGAAAGCAGCCAGGCAGAAGATACAGCAGTAACGGAAAACGAAACAGCAGATACAGCAGGAGGAGACATCAGTGAGGATATTTCCCAGGCGGAAGATATCACTCCTTCTGAAGATAATAGTTCTGAAGATAAAGATATGGATAATACAGATG
>CAKROW010000155.1 GCA_934373235.1 uncultured Blautia sp.
GCGGAGGCCATGTTCAAAAGTTTTGCCAAAGCACTTGACGCAGCAACACAGTACGATCCAAGGATCACAGACGTGCTTTCCACCAAGGGAAGCCTCTAAAGGAGAGGAGAAGCCATGAACAAACTTTTGATACCATGTCTTTATCTTCAGTCTGAGAAGGCAGTTACCGGATTTGGACAGCGAAATCTTTTCGGAGACGGAAATGTGGAAACACTTGCAGGGTTTTACAGGGATAACGGAGCAGATGAGCTTCTGGTATTTGACTTTTCCTGCACAGATGAGGAGCATGACCGCGCTATCGGAAAAATACGTGATATCTGTAAAACCGCCGAGGTTCCGGTGATCGCAGCCGGAAATATCAAACGCATGGAAGATATAAAGAAACTGATATACGCAGGCTGTGCAAAAGCTGTGCTGAACTTTTCCAAAGAAAGTAATATTGAACTTCTCAGGGAAGCATCCATGCGTTTTGGGAAAGAATGCATGATGGTCAGTATTTCCGATCTTCATGAATTTACAGATCACCAGTCCCTGATCGAAGAATATGCAGATGCTATTCTTGCCCTGGATACAGTGGAAAAAGAGATTGCTGCAGTTTCCGGTATACCTGTGATCCTTCACACAGAGGAAAGCAGCCAGGACAAGATCCTGTCCATTTTAAAAAGTGATGCAGTTTCCGGATTAAGCGGTGCGTGGATCAGCAGCCGTGAATGCAACATCCATGATTTCAAGGAACTGTGCGCAAAAGAGGGGATTCCGGTAAATATCTGGAAAAGCAACATCTCCTGGTCTGAATTTAAGCTGAACAGTGACGGCATGGTTCCGGTTATTGTGCAGGATTACCGCACAGACGAGGTTCTTATGCTGGCCTATATGAATGAATTGGCTTTTGACACTACACTCAAAACCGGAAAGATGACCTACTGGAGCCGGAGCCGTGATGAACTGTGGACCAAGGGTCTTACTTCCGGACATGTCCAGTATGTAAAATCCCTGACTATCGACTGCGACAGGGATACCATCCTTGCAAAGGTGGATCAGATCGGCGCCGCCTGCCATACAGGAAACCGTACCTGCTTTTTCCAGCCTCTTGTAAAAAAAGAGTGCGATGATACCAATCCGCTCCGGGTATTCCAGAATGTATATGATGTGATTGCGGATCGCAGAGAGAATCCCAAAGAAGGCTCTTATACCAATTATCTTTTTGACAAAGGCCTGGACAAGATCCTGAAGAAAGTAGGAGAGGAATGTACAGAGATCGTCATTGCAGCGAAAAATCCCGACAAAGAAGAAGTCAAGTATGAAATTTCTGATTTCCTCTACCACATGATGGTCCTTATGGTGGAAAAAGGTGTAAGCTGGGATGAGATCACCAGGGAACTGGCACGGAGATAACATATTCTTTACATATATCAGATTGTCCATAGTTAATTGTCAAAATAATAGCAATTAACTATAGACAATCTTTTTACTATAAATGAGCAAATTTGAAAAAATGCACAAAATTATCCTGCTAATTTCATAAATGCTTCAAAATCATCACTTGC
>CAKROW010000156.1 GCA_934373235.1 uncultured Blautia sp.
CACGACATCGATGATATCCAGGGCAAGCTTATGATAATCTCTTACCTTTGCCATATGAAACTCTCCTTTTCCTTTTTCTGATCCTTGCATCATCCGGAATCTGTATACCTCTGTATGTTTGATCAAGAGCTTTTACATGCATGTGTCCCTCTTTCTATCTGACGAGTACACTATAAATAATTTATCGTTTTTTTACAATTCTTTTGCTTTATTCTGTTGAAACGTTTCATATTTTTCTTTTTGTTTTTTATCTTTTTCGAAACAATGTTTCAGACGTAAAAAAAGACATGTTGTTTTTGTATATATTGCACAACATGTCTTTGCGAAATCTTCCTATATCAAAATTTGCATTTCCGGTATCACTTCCCCACATTGATCCAGAGCATTTACCATAACAACTTTTCGCCCGACTTCTCATATTTATTATTCAATGCAAGGTTCTCATCGTATTTCCTGCTGAATTCCATGCCATATAAGATATCCAGCAGATATTTTCCCGAAGCAAAGAACATCGAACTCCATAACTCTTCTACTTTCTCCGAACCTGCCGCATACAAGAACTCATCCGCCTGTTTTGATACAATCCCGTCACGTACTGCAGAGATTACGATAACTTTCGTTCCGCCCTTTCGCAACATTCCAGCAATCTCCGCCAGTCTTTCATTTCTCCCCGTATGACTGATCAGAATCGCTACATGCCCATCTGCCGGCATTGCTGCATGCAGTCCCTGGATATTCGTCGCAGAATGGACATTCGCCACTTTTCCTGCATGAAAGAAAAGTGAACATCCATAATCCGCCAGATACACATTCATATCATATACGTAAAAATCCACGCACGATGCATCTGCGATCATATGGCCGATCTTTACCAACTGACTGTACGACAATTCCTTCTTCGTTTCTTCAATTGCCTGCTTCTGAACCTGTGTTGCCTTTCTCACCATCGTTACAACGTTCTCACGTTCGGACATCGTTACGACTTCTTCTTCCTCGATCGTTCCATATTGTAATTCCCTGACCAACTGCAGTTTGAATTCCGGGAATCCCTTCGTTCCTAATTTCTGACAGAATCTTGTCACCGACGCCGCACTGGTAAATGTAGCATGACCAAGTTCTCTGGATGACATCTCTTCAATCTTTTCCGGATGTTCCAGAATATACTGCCGGATATCCTGTTCCCGTTCCGTCAGATTCTTATGTTTTTTCATATCCTGTATCAGCGACATTGACCTTCCTCCATCGTTCTGATTTTCTTCTATGATATATAATCAAAGTATATCCTGTTTTTTCTATCCCTTCAAGAATTATTATGCACCACTACCAGCTATTTACCGTGTACTTCTTCTCTATTGCTTCCGGCACTCTGATCAAACCAAATCGCCATAGTATCGGATAAATATATGAAACTCCTCTGATGTCTCCAAGTGCTTTCGGTTTCTTCACTTCTTCTGAAATCCTCTTACTATTTTCAAATGCCAGCACCACACTACTCCAGGCAAGACTCTT